>NZ_CP159819.1:344108-688217 GCF_047724975.1 Candidatus Pelagibacter sp. Uisw_106 | reverse complement strand
GCACTATTAGTGCAAAATTGATTTATAGGTAAATTTATGTCCTTAATAAAAAAAATAAAAGATAAAAAAGTTAATTTTGAGTTTAATAAAGAGTACATAAAAGTTGTTACTTCCAAGATAACCAACAATGATGCTCAATTTATTACGAATTCTTTTAATGAAATGCACCCAGCTGATGCAGCTGATATAATTGAACACCTTGGTCAAAATGATAGAGAAAGCTTAATAAAACTTAATAATTTCAATATAGATCCAGAAGTTTTTATTGAATTAAACGAGTCAGTACAGTCTGAAATCATAGCTTATCTATCACCCGATACTATTGTTAGACTATTAAAAAATCTTGAATCTGACGATGCGATAACAATTTTAGAAAATGTTGACGAAAAAGATAAGAATACAATATTAAGTTCTTTACCTCCTAAAGATAGATTTGCTTTATTAGAAAGCTTAAGTTACCCTGAAGACACAGCAGCTAGAATAATGCAACGTGAGTTTACGGCTGTTCCTAGTAATTGGTCTGTTGGTCAAACAATTGATTATTTAAGAGAAAATAAAGATTTACCTGAAGAATTTTTAGAAATTTTCATTATAGATGAGGGTTTTAAGCCAATTGGAACTGTTCCATCATCGAAAGTTTTAACCACTTCGAGAGAAACTAAAATGCTTTCTATTATGTCAGAATCTCAGCTACTTATTCCTGTAGATATGGACAAAGAGGAAGTTGGTAACGTATTTGAAAACTATAACTTAAATTCAGCGGCAGTTGTTGATAAATCAAACAAGTTAGTTGGTATGATCATGTATGATGATGTCTTAACAGTTTTAAAAGAAGAAGCTGAGGAAGATGCTTTAAGATTAGCTGGGGTAGGTGATGAAGAAATTACTGACGGTGTTTTTAAGAAAACCAGAAGAAGGTTTAACTGGCTTTTATTAAATCTATTTACTGCATTTCTTGCAACATGGGTGATTAGTCTATTTGGTGCAACAATCGAACAAATGGTTGTCCTTGCATTTCTAATGCCAATTGTTGCTTCTATGGGGGGTAATGCTGGCATGCAAACTTTAGCTGTTACAGTAAGAACTTTAGCAACAAATGACCTAACAAAAAATAACTTTTCACAAAATATCTTAAAGGAATTTAATATTGGTATTTTAAATGGTATTATATTTGCAGTAATAAGTGCGTTAGTAGTTCAAGTTTGGTTTCAAGACTCTTTGCTTTCTCTAATAATTTCCATGTCAATGATAGTTACAATGATTGTTGCAGGGTTATTTGGAATTTTAGTACCTATTACTTTAAAAAAAATGGACATTGATCCCGCTATTGCATCAAGTGTATTTGTAACAACCATTACTGATGTTATTGGTTTTGTTTCATTTCTTGGTGTTAGTGCTTATTTTCTCTAAAAATTATCAATTAATCTTACATTATTGATATAGTAAGCCACAAAAAGTTTAAAAGGTTTCTTCAAAATGCTAGTACTTAGATTTTGTGTGTTTCTGCATTCTAGATATTCAATTTTAATATCAAAATTTTTAGATAGTTCTTTCTTTAAATCAAATATTAATTTTTTATATTTTTTTCTATTTTTGTTGATTTTATTTTTTAATTTTAGTAATTTTTTTGTAATTATTCCTGTTTCAATAAAACTTTTCTTATTTAATAAAGAGTTTCTTGAAGATAAAGCTAACTTGTTTTTATCCCTAATTGTTTTACATACGTAAACCTTAGTATCATACTTGTTTTCAATGTAGTTTTTTACTAAGAAAAATTGTTGAAAATCTTTTTCTCCCATAAAGATTTTTTGTGGGGAAATTAACTCAACAAAACGATTCAAAACATCGAGTACACCTTCAAAATGTCCTTTTCTAAATTTTGCACACAATATATTTTGTGATTTATTTAGCTTAATTTCATCATTTTTCTTCCAATAAATTTGTTTAATGGTTGGTAAGTACACGTAATCAACATTAAGTTTTTTAAGGTAATTTAAATCTTTCTTTAAATTTTTTGGATATATTTTGTAATCTTTTTTATTATTAAATTGAGTTGGATTAACAAAAATACTTACTAATGTTTTTTTACAGTTTTTTTTTGATTTTTTGATTAATGCTTTGTGACCATCATGTAAACTTCCCATTGTTGGCACAAAACCTAATTTTTTGTCATACTCAATTGCCTTAATTAAATCAGTTTTTAATTTTATTAATTTCATTTGTAATAAGAATATTAATAAGTAAAACATTTATATGATTAAACAAGCTATAATTCCTTTAGCTGGTCTTGGGACTAGACTGCTACCACTAACTAGTATTTTTGCAAAAGAGCTTCTACCTATCAATGGAAAACCAGGCCTTGAATATATTCTCGACGAATGTATCGAAGCAGGTATTAAGGAAGTTATATTTATTATTTCCAAAAAAAAAATGATGATAAAGAAATATTTCTATAATGATAAATTTTATAAAGATATAATAAAAAAAAAAGGTGATCCAAAAATTATCAAAGAATATAAAAAAATTCTTAAATACAAAAAAATGATTAAATTTGTTTTTCAAGATAAACCATTGGGAACTGGTGACGCTGTTTATAAGACCAAGAAATTTATCACAGATAAATATTTTTTAATGTTACTACCTGATGATTTGATAATTAAAAAAAACTGCACTAAGTCTATGATTCTGGTTCATAAAAAATTTAAAACATCAGTTATGGCAAGTATGAAGGTTAATAAAAGTGATGTATCTAGATGGGGAATCTATAACATTAAAAAAAAAATTGATAAAAATAATTTTATTATAAATAATGTTGTTGAAAAACCTTCTATAAAAACTTCACCTTCTAATAATGCTGTAATTGGTAGATATATATTACCCAAAATAATTTTTTCTAAATTAAGATCATTAAAACCAGGAAAAAGTGGAGAATTTCATATCACTGATGCTATTCAAGCTTTATTAGAGGATGATCATCAATTCATTGGTCACAATTTTTCAGGCAAATACTTAGATTGCGGAACAATGAAGGGTTACATTAAATCAACGTTGGAGATTTCTAAACAATGAAACTTTGCATGATAGGAACTGGGTATGTTGGTTTAGTAAGTGGTGTTTGTTTTTCTGATTTAGGAAATGACGTTATCTGTGTTGATAAAGATTTAAGTAAAATTGAAAAATTAAAAAATGGTATTATCCCCATATATGAACCTGGATTGGACGAACTGGTTATTAAAAATTATAAAAATAAACGATTAAAGTTCTCTACAAATTTAAAAGATTCAATTTTAAAATCAGACATTATTTTCATTTGTGTTGGCACACCCACTAAAAAAAATGGAAATGATGCTGATTTAAGTCAGGTATACAACGTTGCAAAAGAAATCAGTAAAGTAATTAAAAAATTTAAAATTATTATAACTAAATCTACCGTTCCTGTAACAACAGGTGATGAAATAGAAAAAATTATTTCAAAAAAAGTATCAAAAAAACTTTTTTCAGTTGTTTCAAATCCTGAATTTCTAAGAGAAGGTGATGCTATAAGAGATTTTACCTATCCTGACAGAATAGTCGTAGGTACTAATAATAAAAAATCTAATATGATTTTAAAAAATCTTTATTCACCACTTATATCAAAAGGTGGAAAGTACGTTAATACCCCTAGAAGAGCTGCAGAGTTAATAAAATATGCTTCAAATGCTTTTTTAGCAACAAAGATTACGTTCATTAATGAAATAGCTAATTTATGTGAAAAAATTAATGTTAATGTTGAGGATATTTCTATTGGTATGGGTCTTGATAATCGAATTGGTAGCCGTTTTTTAAGAGCAGGTCCTGCCTATGGTGGGTCTTGTTTTCCAAAAGATACTAAGGCCATTACAGCTACTGCAAATAAATTCAAAACTAATTTAACAGTTATTAAAAGTGTTATTGAATCAAATGAAAACAGATCATCATTAATGCTAAAAAGAGTTTTTGATATCTTAAAAAATAAAATTAAAAATAAAAATATTTGTTTCTTAGGAGTAACATTTAAGGCAAATACAGATGATATGAGAGATTCATCAAGTTTGTCTATGATTCCTGCATTATCAAAAAAAGGTGCAAAAATAAATTATTTTGATCCGACTGGAGAAAAGCCACATTTTAAAAAATTTAAGAATGTTGTTTTTTCAAACAACATTAAAGACGCAATTAAAAAATCGGATTTAATTATTATTCACACAGAGTGGAATGATTTTAAAACTATTAACTTCAAAAAAGATGTGAAAAACAAAAAATTCTCAATTTTTGATATGAGAAATATTTACTCAGTTAATAAAATGAAAGATCAGAAAATTAAATATTTTAGTATTGGAAATTAATTTAATTCAAAAATAGCATCAACTTCGACTGATACACCAAGTGGCAAACTGTTTGTACTAACAGCAGCTCTTGTGTGCATTCCAGAGTCTCCAAAAACTGAAACTATTAAATCTGAAGCACCATTTATTACTTTAGGTTGTTCTATAAAGTCTTCTGTTGAATTAACAAATCCTGTCAGTTTCACACAAGATTTAACCTTTGAAAGATCGTTATCACAAGCTTTTTTAACTTGAGATATTATGTTTAAGCCACAACGTTTAGCTGCTTCATATCCATCTTCAGTTTTTAAATCTTTACCAACTTTACCTTTGATTAATTCTCCATTTGCTGCGATAGAAATTTGTCCTGAGATAAATAGCATTTTACCAATTTGCTTTGATGCAACATATGATCCAACAGGATCTCTTGCCTCAGGCAGTTCTAAGTTTAATTCTATTATTTTATTTTCAAAAGTCATGCTTAATCCTTTTTTTAGTTTTTTGATCTAGTTTTTTTTAGACCAGGCTTTTTTTTGATAATTTTTTATATCGTTAGCATTTTTATAAACTGTATCTGCTATTCTAATTTTTATATTATTTGACTTACAAGTTACAAAGGTTTTAGAAAATTTTTTTAAATCAGAACAGTCCATTTTTTCTGCAGAATAAAGTGGAATTATTGATAATAGTAATATTGTCAGAATATAAGTTATTTTTTTCATTTTTTTTTTTTCTTTTTTTTTTAGTTTTCTTTTTTTTATCGTATTCCTTTCTTTTCTCAATTAATATTAAAGCTTCTTCCATATTAAGTTCTAAGGGGTCTTTTTCCTCTGGTATTGTTGCATTAAGAGACTTATACTTGATATAAGGTCCATATTGACCCCTCATCACCCTAACAGGTTTTTTGTCTTCAGGATGCTCTCCTAGATCCTTTATAATTGATGCGGACATTCTACCTGGCTTTGCCTCTGCTATTAAAGTGATTGCTCTATTAAGACCAATAGAGAAGATTTCATCAACATTTTCAATTCTTGCTGATTTATTTTCACATTTTAAATATGGACCAAATCTCCCTGAATTTAATATTATATCTTTTTGATTTTCAGGGTTAATACCTAAACTTTTTGGTAATGAGCACAAAAATTTAGCCCTATCAAGATTCACGCTTTCTAATGTAATTCCTTTAGGTATAGAAACATTTCTTAAATTATTATCTTCTTTTTCTACCTTCTTTTTTTTTGTTTTCTTTTTCTTTTTTGTTTCAACTACAACTTCTTCCTTTATTTCCTCAATCATTTCATATTGTAGGTAGGGGCCAAATCTTCCATTTTTAAGGTACAGGTCTTTGCCATTTTCATGTTTTCCTATAAACTTTGGATCAGCTAGTTGAGATTGAGCAGCTGCTTTAGCTTTAGAAAGAGGTCTAGTAAATTTACAATCTGGATAATTTGAACAACCTATAAAAGCACCACCTCTAAAACTGTTTTTTAAACTTAATGATCCATTGTCACATAATTTGCATTGTCTATTAATATTTCCATCTTTATCTCTTTCAAAAATTAAACTACCTAAACTGTCGTTTAATAGATCTAAAACTTCCCTAGTTCTTTTCTCTTTAACATCAGATACATTTTGATTAAAATCTTTCCAAAATAACTCTAGAACTTTTATCCATCCTTCCTTACCAGTAGTAATATCATCAAGTTGGTTTTCTAAACTTGCAGTAAAGTTATAGTCAACATATTTGGAAAAAAGTTTTTCAAGAAAAGCAGAAATTAATTTACCTCGATCTGTTGGGTGAAATCTTTTATTAATTGCTTCTGCATACCCTCTAGTAGATATAACAGATATTATACTTGCATAAGTTGAAGGTCTTCCAATACCTAGCTCTTCTAATTTTTTAACTAAACTTGCTTCTGAGTATCTTGGTGGTGGTTGTGTAAAATGTTGTTCATCTAATAGAGCCTCTATATTAACTGGACCTTTGTTCGTTTCAGGAAGTATATCTTCATCACCATCTTTTTTGGTGTCTTTCATAACCTTCAAGAACCCATCAAATTTAATAACAGATCCACTAGCCTTACAGACTGTTCCATTATCATCTGAAGTTATCGTAATAGTATTTCTATCAAATTGAGCAGGTTTCATTTGAGAGGATAGGGCTCTATTCCAAATTAAATTATATAATTTATGCTGATCTGGACTTAGATATTTTTTAACAGTATCTGGTGCACGCATAATATCTGTAGGCCTAATTGCTTCATGTGCTTCTTGAGCATTTTTAGCCTTTTTACCAGAATAACTTGCTGCATTATCTGGGACATATTCATCTCCAAACTCATTTTTTATATATTTCCTGAAAGTGTCTATAGCGTCTGTAGATAAATTGGTGCCATCTGTTCGCATGTACGTGATAAGACCAATAGTTTCACCGTCTATTTCTATACCTTGATAAAGTTTTTGAGCTATCTGCATTGTTCGTGACGCTCCAAATCCCAGTCTACCAGAAGAAACTTGCTGTAATGTAGAGGTAGTAAAAGGGCCCGAAGGGTTTCTGTTAACAACTTTGCTTGAGATGTCATTTATATTGAATTTCTTAGACTTAACTTCTTCAATTGCTTTACCAATTTCAGCTTTATTTTTAAAAGAAAATTTTTCAATTTTTTTATCATTCAATTGAGTGATACTTGCTAATATAGAATTTTTAGCATTATCGTTGAATTGAACACTTAAAGTCCAAAACTCCTCAGGATCAAAAAGCTCTATTTCGTGTTCTCGTTCTGTAATTAATTTTAAAGCAACTGACTGAACACGTCCTGCAGATTTAGAGCCAGGCAGTTTTGTCCATAAAATTGGTGAGATGTTAAAGCCAACTAAATAGTCTAAGGCTCTTCTAGCCATATAAGCATCAACAAGTAGTGGCTCTATTTGTCGTGGGTTTTCAATTCCATGAATGACTGCTTTTTTTGTAATTTCGTTAAAAACAACTCTTTCTACGTGTTTGCCTTTAATTAATTTTTTTTCATTTAAATATTCTTTAACATGCCAAGCAATTGCTTCACCTTCACGGTCAGGGTCAGTTGCTAGTATAATTTTTGAAGAAATTTTAGCTGCATCTGTAATTTCTTTAAGATATTTTTTAGAAAAATTATCTACTTCCCATTCCATTTTAAAATTATTTTCTGGATCAACAGAACCATTTTTCGAAGGAAGGTCTCTAATATGACCATAACTTGCTAATACAATATAATCATCACCTAGATATTTATTGATAGTTTTTGCTTTAGCTGGACTTTCTACGACTACAAGTTTCATTACTAAACAAATTACTTAAAAGACTTAGATAGTCAAATCAATAAATTTTAGTCTTGGTTTCTTCTTTGTTTTTCAATCGTTTGACGTTTTCTCTATGTGTGTAGAATATAAGTACAAACATTATTATAAAAAAAATTGAATTATAATTTTCAAAAATTATTAAATAAATTGGAACCATTAAACTACTAACAAGTGATGAAAGTGATGAATATTTTGAAATAAGAAATGTAACAGCCCAACTAACAATAAACACTAAACCCAAAATTATGTTTATTGAAAATAATATTCCAACATATGTTGCAACACCCTTACCCCCTTTAAACTTGAGCCATATAGGGAAAACGTGACCTAAGAATGCACTTAGTGATGCAATAAAGATATAATCAGGATAATTAAATTTTACATATAAAACAGGCAATACAGCTTTTGTTATATCCAGCAATAAAGTTCCATAGCCTAACGTCTTATTACCTGTTCTAAGAGCATTTGTGGCTCCAATGTTTCCTGAGCCAATATCTCTAATATCTTTTTTTAGAAATATTTTTGTAAGTATAAAACCAAAAGGTATTGATCCTAATAAATATGAACTTAATGCAACTATTAAATATTCCATTATTATAACTTAAATAATTCTTCACCTTTTACAAATGTATTAGTGACTTTACCTTGTAGTTTTTTGTCTTCAATGGAAGTGTTTTTTGATTTAGAGATAAGTTTATCTTTTTTAACAACCCATGGCTTATCAATATCTACAATGCAAAAATCTGCTTCATTACCCACTGAAAGATTACCCTTATCAATTTTTAAAATTTTTGCAGGGTTTGATGTTAAGGCTTTAATTATAGTTTCTAATTTAACAGAACCATTGTGATATAACTCTAGACTTAGTGATAAAAGCGTTTCTATTCCAGAAGCTCCTGTAGATGCTTGTGCAAACGTTAATCTTTTTTGTTCTTCATCTTCCGGTTTGTGATCAGATACAATAACATCTATCGTTTCATCTTTTAATCCTTGCACTAGAGCAATTCTATCTTCTTCAGTTCTTAATGGGGGTGATAATTTTAAGAAAGTTCTGAAATCTCCTATATCATTTTCATTTAATGAAAGGTTATTTATGGAGACACCTGTCGTAAACTTAACTTTATTTTTTCTTTCCTCAATAATTTCAACTGATTTTGCAGCTGAAATTTGTGATATGTGATATCTACATTTAATATTTTCAAGCAATGTTAAATCTCTTTCAATAATTATTCTTTCAGCAACAGCAGGTATTCCAGATAACCCAAGTTTGGTTGCAATAATTCCAGAATTAATCATTCCATTTTTAGATAAATCATAATCTTCAGCATGCTGCATGATTAGAGTGCCTAAATCTTTAGCTGAGTTCATTATACGAGACATCAGTCTAGTATTTTGAATTGTTTTAACTCCATCAGTAAATCCAATTATTCCTCTACTTTGAAGTAGACCAAATTCAGTCATAGTAGTTCCTTCAATATTTTTTGTAAGAGCGGCACTTGGAAAAACATTAATTTTAGATTTGTCTCTTCCACGTCTTTTTAAAAAATCTACTATTGAAACGTTATCTATAATTGGATCTGTATTAGGCATAGTAACAACCGAAGTAACACCTCCTGCAAGTGCTGCATTACTTAGTGTTCTAAAATTTTCTTTATATTCATAACCAGGTTCACCTGCAAAGACGCGCATATCAACAAGACCTGGAAATATATATTTGCCATTTAAGTCTATTACCTTTTCTCTTGATGGAATGTTGTTAGAATTTACTTTTTTACCAATAGCTTCAATTAAACCATCTTCACCAATAATTAATCCACCCTTCTCATTGATAGAGTTATGAGGGTCAATTATATTTGCATTTATAAAGTATTGTTTTTTCATTTATTCACAAAATATTTTTAAACAAGCCATTCTAACTGCAACACCTAGTTCAACCTGTTCCTTGATCACGCTTCTGTTAATGTCATCTGCCAATTTTGTATCAATTTCAATCCCTCTATTCATTGGACCTGGATGCATAATCAAAGCATCATCTTTTGCATGAGCAAGCTTATCTGGAGTTAGTCCATAATATTCATAGTATTCTCTATTAGAAGACAAGAAAGAACTAGTCATCCTTTCATTTTGTAGCCTTAGCATCATTACAATATCACAATCTTTCAGACCTTTTTTCATATCTGTAAATGTATTAACTCCAAACTTTTCTATTTCTTTTGGCATTAAGTTTGATGGTGCAATAATATTAATTTCTGCACCCAACATATTTAGAAGATAAATATTTGATCTTGCAACACGTGAATGAGTTATGTCACCACAAATCGCAACTCTTAAACCTTCAATTTTCTTTTTACGATTTATAATTGTTAAAGCATCTAATAAAGCTTGAGTAGGGTGTTCACGGCTTCCATCACCAGCATTAAGCACTGCACAATTTACTTTTTGAGATAAAAGATTACATGCACCCGAATCCTGGTGTCTAATTACAATAATATCTGGATGCATTGCATTTAAAGTCATTGCGGTATCTATTAGTGTTTCACCTTTCTTAACCGCAGAGTTAGCCATGTTCATTGACATAACATCTGCACCTAATCTTTTTCCAGCTAATTCAAATGAACTTTGTGTTCTAGTGGAGGGTTCAAAAAACAAATTAATTTGAGTTTTACCATTTAATACATTTAATCTTTTATTTTTACTTTGATTTAATTTAATGAAGCTTTTAGCTTCTTCTAAAATGAGATTAACATCACTAATTGATAGATCCTGAATACCTAGGAGGTGTTTTTGAGAAATCTTAATAGCTTTATTTATTTTGGTTGCCATTAAAATTAACTCTATAACTATTAACCATCACTATGGCAAGTATTAATTATTTAAAAAGTCTATTGCTCCTTGTAAAATAAAGGCTGCAGCGTTTTGATCAATTGTTTTAACTCTTTTTGAAACATTAACGTCTAATAAACTTGATAGATTAAATGCGCCAACTGTTGAAAGTCTCTCATCCCACAATATCACAGGTAGGTCTATAGATTTTGATATATTTGATGCAACGTCATTAACTGATTGAGCAGATCTTCCTAGACTACCATCCATATTAACTGGGTTCCCTACAATTATTCCACCAATATTATTATCTTTAATTATTATCTTAAGTTGATCAATTAGTTCGTTTGTATTGGTTTTATTTATAGTTTTAAAAGGCGTTGCTACAGATTGTCTTTCATCACAAATTGAGACACCAATTCTTTTAGATCCTAAATCTAAACCAATAAATCTTACCTTATTTGAGTGTTTTATTTTAAAATCTTCAATTGTGATCATATTGTATATTTTATACTTAAGTGATAGTTTGCCGACATATTTAATTACCACATGACAATTGATCTTAAAACAATAAAGCATATATCTAAATTATCAAGAATCTCAGTTGATGATGCAAAAGCTAATAAATTAGCTGGTGATCTTAACTCTATATTTGATTTCATTGAAAAATTGAATGAACTTAATACTGACAATGTTGAGCCTTTAACCTCAGTTGCAGAAACCACATTAAAATTGAGAGCTGATGAGGTTAAAAGTGAAAATATAAGAGATCAAATATTAAAAAACTCACCAGAAGAAAATGAAGATTTTTTTGTTGTACCAAGGGTTGTTGAATAATGTCAGATATTACCTCACTCACTTTAACTGAATTAGTTAAAAATATTAAAGATAAAAAAATTTCTTCAGAAGAAACTACTAAAGCTTTTATTGATAGAGGAGAAAAGTCTAGAGATTTAAATACTTACATAACAGAAGATTTTTCTAATGCACTTGAGAAAGCTAAAAGTTTTGATCAAAAACCTAATTTTGATTTAAAGCTTCCTGGTGTTCCAATGGCAGTTAAAGATTTATTTTGTACAAAAGATGTAAAAACTACAGCAGGTAGTAAAATTTTAAATAATTTCATTCCACCGTACGAGTCTACTGTTACTCAAAATATTTGGAATGAAGGTGCAATATTACTTGGTAAGTTAAATTGTGATGAATTTGCAATGGGCTCATCTAATGAAACTAGTTTTTTTGGAAATGTACAAAGTCCAATAGATAAAGGTTTAGTTCCAGGAGGCTCTTCAGGAGGCTCTGCATCAGCTCTAGCAGCTAATTTAACGCCTATTACAATTGGAACTGATACTGGTGGCTCTATTAGACAGCCTGCTTCATTTACAGGTACTGTTGGATTAAAGCCAACCTATGGAAGCTGTTCAAGATATGGAATTGTTGCTTTTGCTTCTTCATTAGATCAAGCAGGGCCAATGTCTAAAGATGTAAAAGATTGTGCGTTACTTCAAGAAATAATTAGCACTTATGATGAAAAAGATTCAACATCAATTGATTTCAAAAGAAATGAGTACAGCAAAGAATTAACAAACAATATCAAAGGTAAGAAAATTGGTATTCCAAAAGAATATAGAGTTGATGGAATGCCAAAAGAGATAGAAGATTTATGGACTAAGGGAATTGAGTATGCAAAAGATTGTGGTGCTGAAATTGTTGATATTTCATTGCCTCATACAAATTATGCTTTACCTGCTTATTATATAGTAGCCCCAGCTGAAGCTTCTTCAAACTTAGCTAGATATGATGGCGTTAAGTATGGTTTTAGATATAAAGGTGAAAACCTTATTGATATGTATGAAAAAACAAGATCTGAAGGTTTTGGTAACGAAGTTCAAAGAAGAATAATGATAGGAACATATGTTTTATCCTCTGGTTATTATGATGCTTATTATCTAAAGGCACAAAAAGTTAGAAAATTAATTAAAAATGATTTTGATGAAGCTTACAAGAAAGTTGATGCAATTTTAACCCCATCAACACCAAGTGCTGCTTTTAAAATTGGGGAAAAAACTAATGACCCAGTTTCAATGTATTTAAATGATATATTCACAGTTCCAGTTAACTTAGCTGGATTACCTGCAATTTCTATTCCAGCAGGTGTGGATCCTATGGGTTACCCTTTAGGATTACAAATTATTGGAAAAGCTTTTGATGAACAAAATATTTTAAATATTGCTTATGCCATGGAAGAGAAAATCAAGTTTAAAAATAAAATTACTGATTGGTGGATTAAATAGATGACTAAAGATAATTCAGAATATTTAATCGAAAGATATGATAATGTTTACGAAGTGGTAATCGGTCTTGAAGTTCATGCGCAAGTTACATCAAATTCAAAATTATTTTCATCTTCATCAACCACTTTTGGTGCTGAACCTAATACGCAAGTAAGTTTAGTTGATGCTGCATTTCCAGGAATGCTTCCAGTTATTAATGAGTACTGTGTAAAACAAGCAATTAAAACAGGTATAGGTTTAAGAGCTCAAATTAACAAAAGATCAGTTTTTGATAGAAAAAATTATTTTTACGCAGACCTTCCACAGGGTTATCAAATTTCACAGTTTAAATATCCAATAGTAGGAGAGGGTACAGTTGTACTTGATATGGCTCATGGCCAAAAAGAAGTTGGTATAGAAAGATTACACCTAGAACAAGATGCTGGAAAAAGTATTCACGATATGGATCCACAAAATACATTGGTTGATTTAAATAGATCTGGTGTAGCTTTAATGGAAATTGTTAGTAAACCAGACATGAGAACTCCAGATGAAGTTAGTGCTTATGTTAAAAAATTAAGATCTATTATGAGATATCTTGGTACGTGTGATGGAAACATGCAGGAAGGTTCTTTAAGAGCTGACGTTAATATTTCTGTTAGAATTAAAGGTTCTGATAAACTTGGAACTCGTTGTGAGATTAAAAATGTTAATTCAATCAAATTTATGCAAATGGCTATTGATTATGAAGCTAATAGACAAGTTGATTTAATCGAAGAGGGTAAAACAATCGATCAAGAAACAAGATTATTTGATACTAAAAAAAATGAAACAAGATCAATGAGATCTAAAGAAGATGCTCATGATTATCGATATTTTCCAGATCCAGATTTATTACCATTAGAAGTAACTGATGAATTTATTGAACAATTAAAAGCAGATATCCCAGAATTACCAGACGATAAGAAAAAAAGATTTATTGATGAATTTAAAGTCTCTGCTTACGAGGCTACAATATTAGTATCTGACATTGATACAGCAAAATATTTTGAAGAAGTTGTCGCTAAAATGGGCAAAAACCGAGATATGAAATTAGCTGTTAACTGGATTACAGGTGAATTGTTTGCTGTTTTAAATAATAAAAATTTAGAAATTACACAAAGTCCAATAAGTGCAAAAAATTTGGCAAAGTTAATTAATCTAATTAAGAATGGAACAATTTCTGGAAAAATAGCTAAAACAATATTTGAATTAATGATGGATGGAGACATAGATCCACAAGTAATTGTTGAAGAAAAAGGTTTAAAACAAGAAAGTGACCCTAAAGCATTAGAAGCTTTAATTGATAAGATTATCAATGATAACAGGGAAAAAGCTATTGAATATAAGAATGGTAAAGAAAAACTGTTTGGTTTCTTTGTAGGACAAGCAATGAAAGCTTCAAGTGGTAAAGCTAACCCTCAATTAATAAATGAGATATTAAAGAAGAAACTTTAATATCATGGGTAAGAACCTTGAAATTACTGAAAAACTTGAAAAATATATAAATAATTTTAGTTTAAAGTTAAATCCCATTCAGCAAGAAATAATTGATCATAACAATACACTTGGTGATGTTAAGAGAATGCAAGTAGCAATATCTCAATGTCATTTTCTTCATTTAATTATAAAAACTTCTAATATCAAAACTGTACTTGAGATTGGAACTTTTACTGGGTTAAGTGCGCTTTCAATTGCTCTGGCATTACCAGAGGATGGCAAACTTACAGCGCTAGATAAAGACGAAGAGACTAACAAGATAGCAGTAAGTTTTTTTAAAAAAGCTAATCAGGATAATAAAATTCAAACAATTGTTAAACCTGCATTAGATAGTTTGGAAAGGTTAAAGAATGATAAATTTGATATGGTTTTTATTGATGCTGATAAAATGAACTATAAGGAATATTACGAAAGATCACTGAAGTTATTAGTTAAAGGTGGATTGATTATTGTAGACAATGTTTTATGGCATGGTGAAGTTGCTGATGAAGGTAATTTAGATAAATATACAATAAATATCAGAGATTTTAATACTTATGTTGCAAACGATAAAAGAGTGGAACAAATCATTGTACCATTAGGCGATGGAATGACTGTTTGTAGATTGTTATAATGTTTGGTGTATTTGGTTTTTACAAATTTAAAAAACTTACCTCTTTAAAAAAAAATAAGATTTTACTACAGGATTTTTTAATCAAAAAAAATATCCGAGGAACAATAATTATAGCTAGTGAAGGAGTAAATGCAACAATCTCTGGGAAAGCTAGCGATCTAAAGTCAACTATCACAAAGATTAAAAAGATATTAGATTTTAAAAAGTTTGATAGTGAAAATACTTCAAAAAGTAAATTTCAACCGTTTCATAAACCGAAAGTTAAGATTAAAAAAGAAGTAGTTCCAATGGGTCTTTCTTTATCATCAAAAAATAAAAAAGATAATCATATAGATCCTAATAAATGGAATAAGTTGATTGGTGATAAAGAAACATTAGTTTTAGATTCAAGAAAACCATTTGAGTATAATGTTGGAACTTTTAAAAGATCTGTTAATCCTGATGTTGATAATTTTAGAGAATTTCCAAAATACTTAAATAAACTAAAAAAAACAAAGCTAATTGCAATGTTTTGTACTGGTGGAATAAGATGTGAGAAAGCTTCAGTATTTTTAGAAAAAAAAGGCTTTAAAAATGTTTATCAATTAAAAGGTGGAATTTTAAATTACTTAAAAAATGTTAAGAAAAAAGAAAGTCTATGGGATGGGGAATGCTTTGTTTTTGATAACAGAATCAGTGTTAAACATGGATTGGTAACTGGCACATACTCAATATGCAGTGGATGTAGAAAACCTGTTTCACTAAAAGATAAGAAGTCTAAAAAATATGAGGAGGGTGTTTCATGTGTAAACTGTCATGATAATTTAACTCAAACTCAAAAAGAGAGATTTCGAATGAGACAAAAGCAAATAAACCTTGCTAAAAAGAGCGGTTCAAAGCATATATTTCAAAAAGAATTTAAATAGGAAAAACAATTGTCTAAAACCATAAATTTAACCAAAGATCCAATTTGGTCACTACTTAAAAAAGTAACTATTCCAGCTAGTGTCGGTTCTTTGTTTCAAACATTCTATAATTTGGTTGATACATGGTTTGCGGGTAGAATTTCTGCAGAAGCTATAAGTGCAATCGCTAAATCATTTCCAATTTATTTTGTCATCATTGCTGTTGGTGTTGGTATTGGTGCTGCAACGAATTCTTGTATTGGTAATTTATTAGGTGCTAAGAAAATTAATAAAGCATCACTATTTATTGCTCAATCAGTAATTTTTGCATTGGTCACTTCAGTTGTTGTTACTTTATTTGGATTAAATGCTTCTAATTTTCTCTTGGGTGTTATGGGATCTGATGCTGCTGGTATTGCTTTGACCAGAGAATATTTAGATATAATTTTTTACGGAACCTTTATAGTTATGATCCAAATCTCTTTAAATGGAGCTTCTGAATGCACAGGGAGACACTAAGAGTTATAGAAATGTTCTTATCTTTAGTTTCTTTTTAAATATTTTTTTAAATCCATTATTTATCTGGGGATACGGAATTGTTCCAGCTTACGGTATAGGTGGCCTTGCTATAGCAACTGTTATCGCTCAATCTATTGGTACAATTTATTTAGCTTACAAAATTAACTCGTGTAAATTAAGAAAATATTTATCTATTAAATGCTTTATTCCTAAATTTATTCTTCTTAAAGAATTGTTCTCTCAAGCAATGCCAATAATGATTAGTATGTTGTTTATTGGTGTAGGTATTTTTAATATTTTATATTTTATTGGGCAATTCGGTGATCTTGCAACAGCGGGTTATGGTGCAGCTTTAAGAGTTGAGCAAGTTTTCTTACTTCCAGTAATTGGTTTAAATACAGCAGTACTTTCTATTGGTGGACAAAATTTTGGTGCTAAAAATTATAACCGTATTAGAGAGCTTTATACTAAGGCATTATTTTTTGGATCTTCATTCATGGCTGTAGCAGGTGTAGTTTTATTTTTTGGAGCAGAATTTTTTGTATCTCAATTTACAGATAATGCAGAAGCCATTTATCATGGGGCTATATATTTAAAAATTGCTGCATTAATAGCTCCTATTTATCCTGTGTTCTTTATTACAACGGCAGTTTTTCAGGCACTTAAAAAGCCAGTTTACAGTCTTTACTTAAGCGTTCTAAGATTAACCGCATTCCCTTTCTTATCATTGTGGTATGTAATTAATATAAGAGGTGGAGATTATGCAGATATTTTTTACACCATCATGGCAACCAATTGGTTTATGGGTATTGCAGTAATCATCTTTATTGGATACTTTTTAAATAATGTTTTTAAACAAAAGAAAAGCCATTTTACTTATTAGTGGCTCAGCACTAATATTTATTTTAACTATTAATCAGGTTAAATCTCAAACAATCAAAATTGTTGATGGAGATACAATTCATCTTAACGGAGAAAAAATTAGATTTACTGGAATAGATACACCTGAATTGAAACAAAGTTGTCTTAAAGAAGGTATTAAAGTTTTTTGTGGTGTTACAGCAAAGCAAATTCTTATTGATAAAATTGGAAATAATAATGTTGAATGTATTAGTGAAGGAAAAGATCAATACAAAAGAACACTAGCAGAATGTTTTGTTAATAATGAAAGCCTATCAAGCTATTTAGTTAAAAGTGGCTATGCATTTGCGTACAGAAGATATTCAAAAAAGTTTGTAAGTGATGAAGATTATGCAAGAATCAATAAAATAGGCATGTGGTCTATGGAGTTTGACTACCCTTGGGATTATAGAAAATCTAAGAAAAATTAAAGTTAGAAGGGTAGTTCTGTTACCCGGTGCCCCGGACCGTGCTTTTATAATCCTTATTTTGCAATAAAGTTGATGCAACTTAATCTAGAAACTAGCAGAATTTCAATTGAAATTGCGACGCTATCGCGACGTATAAATGTGTGCTAGCTTATTGGTTCATGAAAAAGATTCTTAAGATTTTAGTCCTAGGATTATTATTAACTGGCTGTGTTGCAGTTGGTAAGCAAACGCTAGAAGTTGATAACAAAATATCAGATCCAAAAGTTATTGCGGTTAACGTAACTAATGGTGGCCCCTGGATGAGAGAAGTTGAAAGAAGATTAAAACAATCAGGTTTTAAAGTTTTAAGAGCAGCAAGTACCAATGAGGCAATTGAGGTATCTGGAAAAAAATTGATAAAATACAATGAGGCAACTACTCGATACTTTTTAAGAATTGAAGCTGCAGCACCCACTTCATTTGCACACAGATGTTTTGGAGGAGGCTTTAATTTCGATTATATCTATGGAGATCTGGTTGATTTACAAACAAATGAAACAATAGCCTCAATTGAATCAAGAGGTTATTCTGAAGGTTGCCAACCACTAGCTGGTAAAATTTACACAAACATAACAAAGATGGTTGTTGATTCATGGGAATAGAGCACTTTAAGATAAAAAAGATTTTAGGGATCGTGGTTCTGGGTTTGTTGTGGTGTAACATTAGTCTTACTGATGAAAAGCCAGGAAGATTTTTTGAAGATCAGCCCGATGTAACGGATAATTATCAAATTCATTTTATTTATATGCTTACAGCAAGTGATAAAGATCGTGAATTAGACATTAATGGAAAAATTGAAGAATATGCAGATAAAATGAATAAACTTCATGAAAGTTTTAGTAAAAAAACAAAAGGCTCCTCTGGTGCTAAAAAATATAAATATGATTATAGGGAAGATGGTAAACTTGATGTTTCTTTCATTCGATTAGACAGAAAACGTAAAGAGCTTCACAAACATATCAATGAAAATTATAGTGGCTGGTTGTGGGCTAATGGATTTAACAATCCAAAAAAGATTTATTTTACCTTTGCTGATGTAAAAAGTCGAGATGGTGGTGAAGGGGGAGTTGGTATGGCTACAATGTTTTTAAAAAGCAAATACAATAAAAAAATAGACAATATGATCCGTACAGCAGTTCATGAAATGCATCATGCTAAAGGCGGTGGATTTAATTGTGTGAAAGGCATGGGTAAAAATGCTCACTGGTCTGGATCTCAAGACACGCCTTCAAAACAAATGTTTTTTGGTAAAGCTTATGCTCATGATATTGAAGGATGTCCCAAAGGGGAAGATTCAGTTTATTTAACACCTACATCCGAAAATCCATACGACCCTTTTAAACTTATATGTCAAAATGAATGGGGGAAATACAATCATCCAAAATTAGTTAAAGCTAGAGAACAGCAAGCTAAAGATTTAAAAAACGGCAAGTGGAATTATAGATCTGGTGGTTCAGGCTGTAAATTTTCTTACTGGGATCAACAATCAGGAAAAATGAAAATTTTTAACGATCAAATAGCAAAATCTTTTTATCAAGGCAATTAAATAATGAAAAAACTTTTAGGGATCGTGGTTCTTTGCTTGTTACTGAGCAGTAATGTTAATTCTAAAACAATAGTGGTTAAAGCTAATCCAGAAAAAGGTTTTAATTTTCCTTATTTGTTAAAAACTTCAAAAAAAACTTCAGATGCAAAAAATTTAATTGTTGAGTCAAATAACACTGGTAACGGTAAATCAATAAAAGATATGACTAGTAAAGCTAAAAAGTCTCTAGGTTGGGTTTTGGGTTCTGATATTGCAAAAAAATTAAATTTCCCTTTATTAATGCCTGTTTTTCCATTCGCTACTAAAGAAATTGAAAAAGATCTACCCAATTTAAAATGGCATTATTATTTTCCACAATTAGATAGCGACACTATAAAAATAAATAATGATAAATACAAAAGAATTGATTTGCAGTTAATTGCCATGATTGACGATGCAAGAGAAAGATTGTTGAAAGAAAATAATCAAAGTATAAATGAAAAGGTTATTTTTACTGGTTTTTCATCATCCTCTCTATTTGCAGCAAGATTTACTTTTTTAAATCCAGACAGAGTATCAGTTGCAGTTGGTGGAGGAATAGGAGGTTTGCTACCTGTTCCAGCTGATAAAATTAATGGAATTGAAACTATATACCCTATTGGAACGTATGATTTTGTAAAAATTACTGGAAAAAAATTTAATCTAGAAGAATACAAAAATACACCTCAATTTTACTGGCAAGGAACAAAAGATAAATCAAATCCATTTAGGAAAGGTGCTGAAGATTTAACAGATAAAGAGTTTGGAATAGTAAAAAAACTTTTTGTAGATGGGCTACCTTTTGCATCAAGTCCTGTTTCTTTAGAAGTTAATACTGTGATGTGGAAAAATTCTCAAAAATATATAAATCAAGTTGTAGATAATGTTAAATTTGAAAGCCCAAAAAAATTAGGACATCATATAGATAATAAAATGCTACTTAAAAGTGTTAAATTCATAAAAGAAAACTTAAATTAGGATTAATTTATAAATTGTGCCACAAGTGTGCCAAAGGTCTACTTAAGGAATAATCATCATTATATATAAAGAGAAGTAGGTGAGTATGAAGGGGCGTTCTGTTACCCGGTGCCCTAGATTACCTACTTACACTCTGTCACGGATAAAGTTTACTGTTTTAATTCTTGTTAATTAATTTTGATTTATATGAAAGAAGAAATTTATTAAATCATGAAAATTAAAGAAATACATAAAGATCTGAAAAAACAAGTCAATATTGCTGAAAAAGAAAGAAAATCAAAAAGAGGCCAAAAAACTTGGTATGATTTAAGAACACTAAAAAAACTTAAATTAACCATGAAAGATAAGCTTTCAAAAATAATTTAAACGTTAATCGATATTATTAACTAAGCTCAAGATAAAGAATGTTGTTACCTAGTATCTCAGAATCTTAACTAACCTCTATTTAGTTAATCTTAAAAAGTTTTTCACCTAGAGGACTGATTGGGTCCTGAGGTGTAGGTTTGATTTTAGTTTTTTCCTCAACAATACTTAATAGTTTTTTAGCAAGTCCTTGACGTCTAAACATGGGATTAACAAAGATGTATTCAACTTCGGCTGTCTCATTATATCTAACAAAACCAAGTGTAGTATTAATATTTTTAAATGTAATAACACCATCACTTAGATCAACATCATAATTTGTATTATCTAAATTACTCATTAATTATTGCCATCTTGTTCAAGTTTTTTTTCTAATTTTCTTACAAAAAATGAAACAATTAATATTAAAATTAAATACTCTAAAATTAAAAATGTATAAATTTCTAACGGTCTATAAGTTGACACAACTAATTCATTAGCTTTTCTTGTTAAGTCACCAATACCTATAATTGATACTAATGAAGACATCTTTAAGACATATACAAACTGGTTACCTAATGCAGGTAAGATGTTTTTTATTGCTTGTGGAAGGATTACTAATCTTAATCTTTTATAAAAAGTTAACCCTAGTGACGAACCTGCTTCCCACTGTGATTTTTTAATTGAGTTTATACCTGCTCTAAAAATTTCTGCTTGAAAAGCACTCTCACTTATTGCTAGCGCAATTATTCCAGATACAAATGGACTGAAGCTTAATCCAGTCATGATAGGTAGACCGTAATAAATCCATAAAATTAAAACAAGCAGAGGTATTGCTCTTACAATTTCTACATATCCAATATTTATGTATGTTAAAAGTTTATTTTTAGCTAAAGAGGGTATTGCAACAATAAAACCTAAAAATGCAGAAATAATTATAGATATTACTGAGATATAAATAGTTGTTGTTAAACCACTTAGTAAAAATTTTAGGTTAGTTAATCCCTCAACATTATTAGGTGATATAATAAACCACCCCAACTCTTGACCACTACAAGAGTTAAGGGGTAAAATTAAAAGTAAAAAAAGTAAATTTTTCACTCTTAAAGTTATAATGAATTAGAGATTAATATCTAATTTTTTTATAAGCTTTTTAAATTATACTCAGCAAGTAGTTTATTAAAGAAACCAGACGATTTCTTATCCTTAATCCACGCATTAACATAATCATTCCAAACCTGATCATTTTTACCAACCATCATTGCTAAAAAGGCAGGATTTTTCTCTCCATCAGGAACAATTGCTAATTGAGGGTATTTTATAACTAATTTATTGGCCTCAGTTGAGCTTGTAATGTTTCCATCTGCTCTTCCAGCTAATACTTCTTGAAAGTCTCTTGCAGGAGATTCAATTGATTGCAATTTAGACATAGGAAAGAACTCTTTAGCTTTTTCTTCCTGAGATGTTCCTAGGGTTGTAGCAATAGTTACACTTTTATTATTCAAAGAATTCCACGTTGAATATTTTTTTAAATTCTTTTTAAGTACTAGTGGAACAGTTCCATATTTGTAGTATGAATCTGTAAATCCAGCAACTTCTGCTCTTTTTGGAGTTTTAGTTACACTTGTAGAAATATCATATCTTCCTGCAGTAATTCCTGAAACAATAGTTTTCCATTCTGTAGGTACAAAAGTAATTTTTACACCCATATCCTTTGCTAATTCTTGCATAACATCAATATCAAAACCAACATACTTATTAGTAGCTGGATCCTTCATAGTCATTGGATCCCAGTCGCCTGTAGTTCCAACTTTTAACTCACCAGAAGATAAAATTTGGTCAAGTTTAGTTTCTGCGTTAAGAGAGAAGGGTAAAAGTGCTAATAGCACCACAAAGATTATTTTTTTCATATTCCTCATATAACAATAATTTTAACAAATATAAGGTTATAACCTTGACGCACTATCACTCATCCAAGAGTGCAAATGCTCGGAAAAAGAGCGTCTAACAAGTAAATTAACATCATTTATTTCCGTAAGATGGATAATTACATCAATATGCGACAGTATTGTTTGAACAACTGAACCTTTCTTATTTTTAAATTCATTAAAGTTAAAAGGAGATCCAGTGGTAAATAAATCAAAAACTTTACTACCTTTTATATTCAGCATTACAAATTGGTCACTCACATCAGTTACTGCACCTAATTTCACTTTAGATATGTTTTTGATTAATTCATCTTCAACTTGATAAGTATTACTGTCCTCACTCACAGTTTCATTTGATATCAGCATCCATTCATCAGGACTTAACCAAAATGCAGTTAATTGTTCTGTTGATGTAGATGTATTAGCTATAGTAGGTAAGACCATATTAAGATTTTTACCAATAGCTGTAATAAAATTTTTTGTTTTGCCTCTTATGATTAACTTCATAATAGGTTTAATTTCTTTAATCACTAAATCAGAATAAATCACATCACCTTTAATAGAAGTTTTATAATTAAGCATTTAACCTCACATTTTCTTTATCAAAAAAAACAGGATCAACAATTGTTACATTAATATTTTTATCTTCCATTGGAATAAATAATTTTTGACCTAGCATATTTTTACCACCTCTAACTACGGCTAGTGCAATTGATTTATTTAAATTGGGGCTATAGTAACTTGACGTTACATGACCTAACATTTCAATTGGTTTTAAACTTGTGTTAGTAATTATCTGAGCTCCTTCTTCTAAAACTTCATTTGGATTATCTGTCACTAAACCTACTAATTGTTTTCTATCTTCTTTCATGGTGTCTGACCTATAAAGAGATCTTTTACCAATAAAGTCATATTTCTTTTTACTAACAATCCAATCCATTTGTAAATCTATGGGTGTCATTGTTGCATCTGTATCTTGGCCAACAATAATAAATCCTTTTTCAGCTCTTAATAAGTGCATTGTTTCAGTACCGTAAGGAGTAATGTTAAACTCTTCACCTACTTCCATGCACTTTTTCCATAAGTCTTCACCATAGTTTGCCTGAATATTGATTTCATAACTATGCTCGCCTGTAAAACTTATACGCATAATCCTACATTTAATATTATCAATTTTTGCATTCTTGAAAGACATGTGTGGAAAGTTTTCATCAGAAATATCAAGGTCAGGTATTAATTTATTTAAAATTTTTTTACTATTTGGCCCACAGATACTAGCTGTTGCATAATGATCAGTTACAGATGACAAGTAAACATCTAACTCAGGCCATTCTGTTTGAAGGTAATCTTCTAATTTTTCCAATACATTTGCAGCACCACCAGTTGTTGTTGTCATGAGGTAGTGATTTTCATCAAGTCTAGTTGTGACCCCATCATCATAAACCATACCATCTTCATTAAGCATTAAACCATAACGACATTTTCCTATGGCTAGTTTTGACCATGCATTTGTATAAACTCTATTTAAAAATTCTGAAGCATCAGTTCCTTGAATATCAATTTTACCAAGCGTTGAAGCATCTAATATACCAGCACTATTTCTTGCAGCTTTACTTTCTCTTTGAACTGCATCATGCATAATTTCACTATTTTTTGGATAGTACCAAGCTCTTTTCCATTGACCTACATTTTCAAATTCAGCTTTGTTTTCTATATGCCAGTCATTCATTGGAGTTCTTCTAAATGTATCAAAATATTCACCAACATTTCGCCCAACGATTGTTCCAAATGTTAAAGGTGTATATGGGGGCCTAAACGTTGTAGTTCCAAGTTCACCCATCTTAACACCAGCGGTTTCTGCAATAATACCAAGGGCATGCATGTTACCAAGCTTACCTTGATCTGTACCCATTCCTGTTGTTGTGTATCTTTTTACATGTTCAATTGATCTGAAACCCTCTCTTAGAGCAAGTTTAATATCTTTTGCAGTCGCATCGTTTTGATAGTCAACGAAAGGTTTTGTTTTTCCTAAAACCTTATCAGATGGTAGTAGCCAAATAGTTCTAATCTCATTATCTTTAGGACAATTTATTTCTAAATTATCAAATTCGGTTTCATTTATATTTAAAAATTCTTTTAAAGATTTCGTAGAATTTTTTATAATATCATCTAATTCAAAATCCCCATTACTTGAGCCAATGCTAATTTGATCAGAAGGGTATATATCAGGAATAAAAACTTGGTCTTTTTCTCTAAATCTTAACTTGCCTCCAGATTGAGTAAACAAATGAACAGCTGGTGTCCATCCACCAGCAATAGCTAGACAATCACAATCAAGTTCTATTTTCTCCTGGTTAGCAAAAGATTGCCCGTCTCTTGATAATTCCATTATCGTAATTTTATTAATTTTTTTATAACCTTCTGTATCAACAACCGTGTGTGATCTATAAATTTTAATCCCTAAATTTTCAGCTTCTTTAGTAAATACAGTATTAGATTGTTTTCTAATATCTATAATAGCTTCAACTTTAATACCTTTTTTATTTAATGAAATTGCACTTTCATAAGCAGTATCATTATTGGTAAAAAATATATTTTTTTGACCAGTTGCAACACCATAATAATCTACATATTTTTTAACTGCAGATGAAAGCATAATACCTGGTCTGTCATTATTATTAAAGACTAGAGGTCTTTCTAAAGAGCCAGTAGCAACAATAACTTTTTTAGCTCTAATTTTTAATAACCTTTGTCTTATCTTTTTATTTTTTTCATTTTTAGGAAGGTGATCAGTTAAATTTTCTCTTGCTAATAAATAATTGTATCCATGATAAGCGGCAACACTAGTTCTTGTTTTAATTTCTAGGTTTTCAATATTTTTTAATTCATTAATTTCATTTTCTAACCAAGTAGAAGAATTTTGATCATTTATTTTTACATGTTCTGAGTTTTGGAAAATTGTAGATCCTCCAATTTCATTTTTTTCATCAAGTAATAAAGTTTTTAAATTATTTTTAGCAGCAGTTTTTGCGGCCATAATTCCACTAATACCAGCACCAATTACCAAAACATCACAATGAATATATTTATGATCATATATGTCAGGGTCAGGCTCTGTTGGAGATTTTCCTAGTCCAGCTGAATGTCTTATAACATATTCATACTTTTCCCAAAAGTTAGCAGGCCACATAAAAGTTTTGTAATAAAAACCAGCAGGTAGAAGAGGGGATAAGAAATTATTTATACCTCCAATATCAAAGTCAACACTAGGCCAACAATTTTGACTAGTCGCCTCAAGACCGTGATATATCTCAAGTTCTGTTGCTCTAACATTTGGTTCTGTTAGCGCTGTATTATTATTAACTTGTACGATTGCATTAGGCTCTTCAGAGCCAGAAGTCATTATTCCACGTGGTCTATGATATTTAAAACTTCTCCCTACCAAATGAATATCATTAGCGAGTAAAGCTGAAGCAAGTGTATCACCTTTGTATCCAAAATAAGATTTTCTATTGAATTTAAAAGAAACTCTAGAGGTTTCATCAATATATTTACTGGTTGTAACTCTTAAATTTTTTATCATTAAACTACTTTACAGGAGGTTTTTCACCTATTTTATATACGGACTTAATTTTGTCATTAGAAGTATCTCTGACCATGTTGAACCATTTTCTACAACCATGAGCATGGTTCCATCTTTCAAATTGAATACCTTTAATATTTTTTCTCATAAATAAATATTCCGCCCATTCATCATCGCTTAGTTCTGTAGGTTGTTTAGGTCTTTCAATATGTGCTTCACCACCAGCTTTAAATTCACTTTGTTCACGTTCACCACAAAAAGGACAAGTAATTAAAAACATTAGTGAGCTACCGCCGCTGCACCATGTTCATCAACAAGGTCTCCACTAATAAATCTATTTAAATTAAATGCTGCATTTAATTTATGTGGTTCATCGTTTGCTATTGTGTGAGCGAATAAATCACCCGATCCAGGTGTTGCTTTAAATCCTCCAGTTCCCCAACCACAATTAAAGTACAAGCCCTTTACAGTTGTTTTACTAATAATAGGACTAGCGTCTGGGCAGATATCTACTATTCCACCCCATTGTCGAAGCATTCTCATTCTACTAAAAATTGGATAAAGTTCTAAGATTGCATTCAATGTACCCTCAACAATATCATGACTGCCTTTTTGTGAATAAGAAATATAATCATCAGTACCAGCACCTATTACAAGTTCACCTTTGTCAGACTGACTAACATAAGCATGAACAGCGTTAGACATTACCACTGTATCAATAATTGGTTTAACTGGCTCTGAAACTAGAGCTTGAAGAGGTTTACTCTCTAAAGGCAACCTTAAGCCTGCCATATTCGCTAATACACTTGAATGACCAGCTGCAACTACTCCAACTTTTTTAGTTTTTATAAAACCTTTTGTTGTTTCAATGCCTTCTACTTCATCACCGTTTCTTTTAATTCCTTTAACTTCACAATTTTGAATTATATCTACTCCCATTTCATCTGCACCCCTAGCATATCCCCAAGCAACAGCATCATGTCTTGCGGTACCAGCTCTTCTTTGCAAAGTTCCACCTAGTACGGGGTATCTAATATTTTGTGAAGTATTAATGATAGGACAAAATTTTTTAACTTCTTCCGTGTTTAAGTAAACTGCATCTATGCCATTTAATCTATTAGCATGCGTTCTTCTTTTTAAATCCCTAACGTCTTGTAAGTTATGTGCAAGATTCATTACACCTCTTTGACTAAACATTACATTGTAATTTATTTCTTGAGATAAACCTTCCCATAATTTTAATGCATGATCATAAAGACCAGCGCTAGCATCCCATAAATAATTGGATCGTATAATTGTAGTATTTCTTCCTGTATTACCACCACCAATCCAGCCTTTTTCTACAACAGCAATATTTTTCATATTATGTTTTTTTGCTAAATAATACGCAGTTGCTAAACCATGACCACCACCACCAATAATAACTGCATCATATTCTTTTTTTATAGTGGGATCTTTCCAGGCTTTTTGCCAATTTTCATGATAGGAAAAAGCATTTTTGACTAATGAGAATATTGAATACTTGTTTTTCATAATATTATTCAAGAATTACTTTATAAATATTGAATATTCAATACAATCGGTTATATCAATGTCGCAGTGGAAGAGTGGGTGAGAGGCTGAAACCAGTCGTTTGCTAAATGACCGTGCGGGGAAACTTGTACCGAGGGTTCGAATCCCTCCTCTTCCGCCATTAAAATAAAGGGTGATCTTTAAAAAAGTTCTTCATTTTAATAGGCTTTTTTTCCAAGATATATCTATACACATTATAGTTTTCCATAACACGCTGAACATAATTTCTTGTCTCTTTAAATTTAATTAATTCAACCCAATCTACAAAATCAACTTGTTTTTTTTGTGGGTCTTTATTTATCTTTTTCCAATATTTAACTCTTTTTGGACCAGCGTTATAAGCAGCTGCAGCAAAAGGATAAGCCCCATCATATTGTAAAATTAAACCAGCTATATAATGAGACCCTAGATTAATATTGTATTCAGGATCGGATGTTAATCTTGATTTTGAATAGGGTAACTTTGCCTGTTTGGCAACCAGCTTAGCAGTGTAAGGCATTAATTGCATCAATCCCTGAGCACCAACATGACTGTTTGCTCTCATATCAAACTCACTTTCTTGACGAATAAGAGAAAGAATAAAAGCAGTTTCTGGTATTTTTCTTCCATTAACGTATTCAGGTGTACTTATTATTGGATAGTTAAAATTATTGTGAAATCTTTTTTGATAAGATGCAATCTTTGAAACTTGTATTGCAAAATCATATCTTGATATGTTGGTTGCAAGTTCGGCTGCTAAAATTTCACTTCCACCTTTAATATTATCATTAGCTAAGTGTCTTAATATATTTTTTGTATACCTATCCTTATTTAGCTCATCTAAAAGATGAACAATTTTTACTAATTCTTTTTTATAAAAATATTTTCTATAAGCATCAGGTACAATAGCTTGTTCATCTAACTCAAATGTTTCATTGGGTTTAATTCTTAAAAATGCTAGTTGACCGTAATATGTTGATAAATATTTGGTTGCCTCTTCATACCATTGTTTAGATTGTTCTTTATCACCAATTTTTTCATAAGATCTCCCAAGCCAATAAGCACCACGAGATAAACTAATTGGGTAACTCACATTTTGATAAAAATTATTAAAATGGTCTATTGCTAAAATAGGATCATCTAAAAAGCTTAATGCAATCCAACCACTCATCCATTCAGCGTCTGCATATTCTGGGCCTATGTCCAAAGAATGTTTGCTCGCAACTTTATAAGCTGACTCATATTTCTTCTTATAAATAAGAGCTCGTGTCATTATTGCTCTTTCTTTCCACCACTTGTCTGGTCTAACTAAATAATCTTTATTGTTTGGAACTTTAAATATAATCTCCAAGGAGTCGTCGACTCTTCCTCTTTTTCTTCTCCATTTAAGTCGATCGTAATTTAGTCCAGCATCATTTTTAAGTTTTGTTGGAACATTTTTGATTGCATTATCAACACCATAAGACTTGCTCATTAAAATTTGTCTAGCTGTATAAAGCAACTCATAGTCTTTAGGTAAATATCTTAACATTCTTTTTAAATCCCAAGATTTACCTTCCCAGGCTAAATAATCTGCACGTTTAATATAATCATTTGCATCTAAATATTTTTTGTATTTTTTCCTAAAAAATTTCATATTAGACCTATTTAGATCTGCAGTTATCCAGCCATCTTTAATTAGAGAGGTACCCTTGGTCATATTACCTGTTAATATAAAGCTTTCTCCAAGTATTAGTTTTCCATAACCACTTAATGGTTCCTCAGAATTAAACCAACCTATGATTTTATTTGGTGAGATTTTATTTGTTGAAAGTTTGTGTTCAGCTAAATACCGAATTCTACTTATTCTTGGGTAGTTTTTATTATTTTTTATAAATGTTAAATAGTCATAAAAACTTGCTTGGTTGCCTGTAGTTAGTAAATGTCTCCATTGAATAAAATTATATATAGATTTGTCCTTAGCTTTTTTAGACTGCGATAGTGCTGTTGACCACTGACTTTTTTGCATTGCTGCAATAGATTTTTTTGCAATTCCATAATCTTTTTGACTGTAGTATTTTGACTTACTCTTGACTACTGGTTTGCTCTTTTTAACAACTAAAGGTTTACTTTTAGGAATAAGAAAATTAATTTTTTTTAGATCTTTTTTGACTATTGTAGTTTTAGTTTCCTCTTTTTTTTTGGATGGTTTAGGTTTAGGTTTGGGTTTAAGTATACCCTGTGATATCTTTGCATCCTGAGCCTCTTCATTTAAAAAAGGTTTTTTTAAAGGAATTATTGATACTTCAGCAGCAAATACATTTCCTATTATTATCAAACTTAATAATAGTGATTTTATAAAAAAAAATATTTTTCTGGGCATAAATTTATTAAATGAATCTTTAAACTATGTTATAAGTATTTATGTTCAAAGGATCAAATGTTGCTTTAATAACCCCGTTCAAGAATAATGAGCTAGATGTAGAAGCTTATATTAAGCTTATTCATTTTCAAATATCAAATGGTACTAATGGTTTGGTGCCTGCTGGAACAACAGGTGAATCGCCAACATTAAGCCACGATGAACATCAAAAGGTAATAGATTTATGCATTAAAGAAAGTGATGGAAAAACTATAGTTATTGCTGGTACTGGTTCTAATTCAACTAAAGAAGCAATTTCTCTAACAACACACGCTGAAAAAGCAGGTGCGGATGCAGCTCTAATAGTAACCCCATATTATAACAAGCCAACTCAAGAAGGATTATATCAGCATTACAAAGCAATAAACGACAAATGTGGGATACCAATTATAATTTATAATATTCCTGGAAGATCTGTAATTGATATGACTGTTGATACAATGGCTAGATTATTTGAATTGAAAAATATTGTCGGAGTTAAAGATGCTACTGGTGATTTAGATAGAGTTAATCAACAAAAAGATAAAATGGGAACTGATTTTGTTCAGCTGACAGGTAATGATGATAACGCTTTAGAATTTAATAACAGAGGTGGTGTAGGCGCTATCAGTGTAACAGCAAATATTGCTCCTAAACTTTGTTCTGATTTTCAGAAAGCCTCAAAAATAGAAAATGACGAGAGTAAGCTTGAAGCGATCAAATTAGATAAAATTTTACAACCTGTTCATAACTCCATGTTTGTAGAAAGCAACCCAAGCCCCGTTAAGTATGCCGCAAAACTTTTGGGTCTTTGCGATGACGATGTTAGATTACCTTTGGTCAAGGTTACAGACCCAACCAAGGATATTGTTAAAAAAGCTTTAGTATCAGCAAATCTACTCTAATGAACAAGAAAGCCAATTCTGGTTTAAAAATTATTTGCTTAAATAGAAAAGCAAGTTTTAACTTTTTTTTTGAAGACTTAATTGAAGCAGGAATAGTTCTTAAAGGATCAGAAATTAAATCCATTAGAGAGGGAAAGGTGAATATTGCAGACTCTTACGCTGTAGAGAAAGAAGGTGAAATAGTTTTAGTCAATTCTCATATTGCAGCTTTTAAACAAGCCAGTTATTCAAATCATAATCCAACTGATGAACGAAAGTTGTTGTTAAATAAAAAAGAAATTAACAAATTAATTGGTAAAATGCAGAGAGATGGTTTTACTCTTGTTCCAACAAAGATGTATTTTAAAAAGGGAAAAGCTAAAATAGAAATAGCAGTAGCAAAAGGTAAAAAACAATTTGATAAAAGAGCTACTAAAAAAAATAGAGATTGGAATCGTGAAAAAGCAAGACACATTAGAAAATCAAGTTAAACAATCATATTTAGCAATAGGATCAAATTTAGGTAACAAAATTACCAACATTCATATGGCTATGTCTGAATTAGAAAAAAATAAAATTAAGATAACAAAAGTATCATCTCATTATTCATCAAAATCTTGGCCAAACCCTTTAATGCCAAATTTTATAAATATTGTTATAAAAATTGAGACAATCTTAGAACCGTTAGAATTATTAAAAATTTGTAACTTTATTGAATTAAAATTAGGCAGGGTTAGATTAAAAAAAAATGATCCACGAACATGCGATATTGATATAATTGACTATGATAAGAAAATTTTGAATATAAACAGCAATAAACTAACAACTCCCCATCCAAAGATGACTAAAAGAAATTTTGTTTTGTTGCCATTATTTGAAATAGATAGGAGTTGGAAACATCCAGAATCTAAGATTAATATAGTTAATTTAATTAATTCTTTACCAATTAAAGATTTAAGATCTATCAAACAAATATAAATTGATGTTATAGTTAAAAATGCTTAATTCAGAAGAGTTAATAAATAAAGTCAAAGTTTATAATAAGTTTTTAAATCCAGAAAAATTAAATAAAGCTTATAATTTTGCCATTAGAGCACATAAAAATCAAAAACGTGATTCTGGCGATCCATACTCAATTCACCCTATTGCTGTAGCCAATATATTAACAGAACTAAAGCTAGATAGTGCAACTATAGCAACAGGGCTGCTTCATGATACTATTGAAGATACACATGCTACTTACGAAACTATAAAGAATGAGTTTGGGCAAGAGGTTGCTGATTTAGTTGACGGTGTAACCAAAATATCAGTTTTTGAAAATCAAGCCACATCAACATCAAAAGCTGAAAATTTTAGAAAATTAATTTTAGCAACATCCAAAGATATTAGGGTTCTTCTTGTTAAAATTGCTGATCGATTACACAACATGAGGACCATTGATGCAATTTCAAAAATTGAAAAAAAAGAACGTATCGCAAAAGAAACTATGGAAATTTATGCACCATTAGCAGACAGAATGGGGATGCATAGAATTAGAGATGAACTAGAAGATTTATCTTTTAAAGTTCTAAATAATAACGCAAGAGAACTTATAAAAAAAAGGTTAGATGAAATTAAAGATGATAAAGTAAATAGTTTTAACTCAATTTCATTGCATTTCAGTGGATTGTTAAATGAACACAAAATAAATTCTGAAATTATTGGTAGAGAAAAAACCCCCTTTTCTATTTGGAGAAAAGTCCAAAAAAAAAGAATATCACTAGAGCAAATTTCAGATATTATTGGATTTAGAATAATACTTGATAACATTGAAGACTGCTATAAAGCTCTTGGTATATTTCACAAAGAGTGGAATTGTATACCTGGAAAATTTAAAGATTATATTTCGTCGCCTAAGATTAATAAATATCAATCATTACATACTTCAATTATAGGACCTAATAGAAGACCAATTGAAATACAGCTTAGAACATTACAAATGCATGAGTATGCAGAAAGAGGCATAGCATCACATTGGAAATATAAATCTTCAGAAAAATTTAATTCATTAACGTGGAAAGAATATGATTGGCTTGCGGATTTAGTTGAGATTATTGATAAGAATGAAAACCCAGAACACTCTTATGAGTATACAAAGTTACAAATGTTTCAGGAAAATGTTTTTTGCTTCACTCCAAAAGGATCTGTAATTAAATTACCAAAGGACGCAACACCAATCGATTTTGCATATGCTGTGCATACCAATATAGGTAATAGCACTATAGCTTGTAAGATTAATGGTAACGATAGTGAGTTACAAAGTATACTTTATAATGGAGATGTTGTGGATATCATCACCTCTAAAAATAAATCACCTTCATTACACTGGATACCTGTTACAAAAACTGGAAAAGCAAGATCAGCAATTAGAAAATATTGGTATAAAAAAGGAGAAGAGAAGGCTCAAAGAATTAAAAAATACAATACTACGTTATGGATTTCTTTGCCAGATAAACCAGGAAAACTAGGAGAGATATCAACTTTACTTGGTAGCCATAGTTTAAACATCTCGAGCGTTGAAATGAAGGAAAAGTCTAAAGAATATATTAATTTTAAATTCAATCTAATTATAAGAGATTTGAAGAACTTTACAAATTTTATCAGTGAGTTAAAACAAAAGGAAATTAAATTTAAAATCATTAGACACGAGGATAACTGGTTAAAGGAACGTAATGCTTTCACACGAAAAATCTTTAAATATTTTAAAAAAAACTAACGCACTTTTAGAAGGTCATTTTATTCTTTCTTCGGGGTTGCATTCACCTAAATATATTCAGTGTGCTAAACTTTTAAGCTTTCCACATTTAGCTAAGGATATTTGTAATTCATTAGCAAAAAAAATTAAAAAAAAATTTAAATCTATAGATTTGATTTTAGCCCCTGCAATGGGGGGTGTTATTATTGGTTATGAAATTGGTAAACTTCTAAAAAAAGAGACAATATTTTGTGAAAGAGTTAATGGTAAATTTGCCTTAAGACGTGGGTTTCATATAAAAAAAGGATCAAAAGTTTTAATAATTGAAGATGTTATAACAACAGGCAAATCAAGCTTAGAATGCGTTAAGTTGATTACAAAGCCAGGTGCAAAACTTATCGGTTTTGCATCGATTATCGATAGATCAACCAAAAACTCACTAAAGATAAAAAGGAATATTATTTCACACATGAAAATAGACGTTCCGACATTTAAGAAAAATAACCTTCCAGAAAGTCTTAAAAATACTCCGATTACAATTCCTGGAAGTAGATTTATTAAATGAAAAGACTAGGTATTAATATTGATCATGTTGCTACAATAAGAAATGCAAGAGGATCGTTCCACCCAGATCCGTTAACCATTGCTAAGCATGTAACTAAATGTGGAGCTCATTCAGTAACTATACATTTGAGAGAAGACAGAAGACATATAAAAGATATTGATGTTATTAAAATTTGTAAAAATAAAAAAATAATCACTAATTTAGAAATTTCACTAAACAAAAAAATAATAAATATTGCATTAAAAAATAAACCTAATTTTATTTGCATAGTTCCAGAAAAAAGAAAGGAAGTAACAACGGAAGGTGGATTAAACTTAATAAAAAATAAAAAAAAAATAAAAGAAATAATATCATTGTTTAATAAGAAAAATATTAGAACAAGTTTATTTGTTGACCCAACGTTAAATGATATAAAAATTGCAAAAGAATTAAATTCCTCTTGTGTTGAATTACATACTGGGAAAATTTCTAATTTAGTAAAAGAAAATAAAAATTATAAAAATGAATATTTAAAAATTAAGAAATGTTCAGAACTTGCTGTTAAACTTGGAATAGAGGTTCATGCTGGCCATGGTCTTGACTATAAAACTACCACTATACTAAGTAAAATTAAAGAAATTACAGAATTTAATATTGGTCATTTTATAATCGGTGAGTCACTTATATATGGTTTAAAAAACACTATTAAGGCATTTAAAAAAATAACTAATAAATAGATATGAAAATTCTTGGTATCGGTGTCGATATAGTGGAAAATAATAGAATACATAAATCTTTAAAAAATGTTAGTTTTATTAAAAGAGTTTTTTCTAGCTCAGAAATATTGTTAGCCAAAAACATAACAAATAAAAAATCTTATTATTCTAAAAGATTTGCTGCTAAAGAAGCATTTTCTAAAGCAATTGGAACAGGTTTTAGGGGTAATTTGAATTTTAAAGATATAACTATAACTAACGATAGATTAGGAAAACCCTCATTCATAGTCACCGATAAAATTAAAAAAATTATTAAAAAGCAATTTAAGATAACATCCTTTGATTTCTTTCTGTCAATTTCAGATGAAAAAAAATATTCTATAGCCTACGTAATTTTACAAAAAAAATGATAACCAAAAATATTATAATTGATAATGTTAAGACAATTTTTTATGCTTTAGTAATAGCTATTGTTATCAGATCTCTTTTTATTCAACCTTTCTATATTCCCTCGTCATCAATGGAACCAACACTTTTAATTGGTGATAGATTGTTTGTTACGAAGTATTCTTATGGTTACAGCAAGCATTCTTTCCCTTTTAGCCCACCAATAATAAATGGAAGACTATTTTCTAAGAAACCAAAGGTCGGTGATGTTATTGTTTTTAAAACACCAGCTGATAATAGGACAGATTATATTAAAAGATTAATTGGTCTACCAGGTGATAATATTCAATTCATTAACGGTGATCTATTTGTAAACAATAATCAAATATTCAAATCTATAATTTCCCAAAATGATAAAATTTATTGTGGAAAACAAACTATAGACGTTAATACATTTGAGGAAAAACTTCCAAATGGCAAAACACATATTAGTGTATATTTAAAAAGTTATAGTTTTCAAAATTCTGATAATTTTATAGTTCCTTCTAAACACTACTTTTTTTTAGGTGACAACAGAGACTGTTCCAAAGATAGTAGATACCTGACTAGCGTCGGTTATGTACATGAGGATAATTTATTAGGTAAAGCTCAATTTATTTTTTTTTCATCTGATTTTAGAATTGGAAGTATTTTTTCTTTTTGGAAATGGCATAAAACAATTAGATTTGACAGGTTTTTTAAGAAAATTATTTAATGAAAATTAATCCCACAACATTAGAAAAAAAATTAAAATTAAAGTTTTCAGATCAAAAAATTTTCATTAAAAGCTTAACGCACAAAAGTTTTGATTCAATAAACAATAATGAAAAAATTGAATTTTTAGGAGATAGAGTTTTAGGTCTTATTATCGCAAAAAAACTATTAGAACTTTATCCAGAAGAAAGAGAAGGGGTGCTAGATAAAAAATTTGCTTCATTAGTAAATAAAAAAAAATGTTTAGAAATTGCTAAAAAAATTGAATTAGAGAAATATATTTTAGTTTTAAACCCTAAGAATAAAAAAATTGAAATTGAAGATAAAATAGTAGCAGACTGTTTAGAAGCTTTAATTGGTGCGATCTATCTTGACAAAGGTTTAATTTTCACTGAAAAATTTATTCTCAATTTATGGAGTGATCATATTACAGCGAGCGTTGTAACCCAAATTGATGCAAAGACAAAACTCCAAGAATATTCACTTAAGATTTTTAAAGTCTTGCCTATTTATAAGCTAATATCTAATACTGGGCCTCGACATAAACCACTTTTTAAAGTTGCTGTTAAATTAAAAAATACTAAATTTTTCACAGCAGAGGGATTTTCTAAAAAAGACGCAGAACAGAATGCTGCTTCTTTATGCATTGAGGATGTTTTTAAAAAATGAATTGGGATGATAGCGCTTATTTAATTTCCAAAAATAGATACAGTGAAAATTCAATAATTGCTGAAGTTTTTACAGAAAACCATGGAAAAATTTCAGGCATAATTTTTGGTGGCACATCAAAGAAAATCAAAAACTATTTACAAATTGGTAATAAAATTTATGTAAACTATAATTCTAAAAGTGTTACTAGAATTGGTTACTTTAAAATAGAAATTCTAAAAGCCTTAACTCCACTCTATTTTGACGAAAATCAAAAACTATCATGTATTACCTCAGCAATGCATCTTATAAAGCTTCTTACTGCTGAAGCTCAGTCTAATAAAGAAATTTTTAAATTAATTGATAAATTTTTTGAAATATTAACTTATGATAATTGGATACAAAAATATATTTTCTGGGAGTTAGAACTTTTAAAATTATTAGGATATGATTTAGAATTAAAAAATATGGTTGAAAAAGAGATTATTGATAGTGAAATCAATTATTTTGTTAAATCCTCAACTGAGAAAAAAAGTATTCCAAACTTTTTAATAGATGAAAGCAATCTAGATGTTAATTTAAAAAATTTACTCAAAGGTTTAAAACTTGTTAGTGATTATCTTGAAAAAAGTATTCTAAAACCAAACAATCTAAACCTTCCAACTTCTAGGACTCATTTTATTAATCTTTTAAAATAATTATTTGATTAAATCGTTAATTCTATCAGCATAATAGCTTACTATAGCGTTTGCCCCAGCTCTTTTAAATGAAATCAAACTCTCTAATATTGAGTTTTTATCTATCAGCCCTTTTTTTATACTATTACTTAATAGACTGTATTCTCCTGAGACTTGATAGGCTAGAACAGGAATTTTAAAATTATCTTTAACTACCTTAATTATGTCTAGATAAGGCATGCCAGGTTTAACCATAACCATATCAGCTCCTTCTTTAATATCTAGAGCTACCTCTCTTATTGCTTCATCGCTGTTTCTAAAGTCCATTTGGTAATTTTTCTTATCACCTTTTAGTAAACCTTTTGAACCAACTGCGTCTCTGAATGGACCATAAAAACTTGATGCATATTTTACTGCATAAGAAAGTATCTGAACCATTTCGTGACCTTCTTTATCTAAAGCTTTTCTTATTTTACCAATTCTTCCATCCATCATGTCTGATGGAGCTAAAACATCACAACCAATTTCTGCTTGTAACAATGATTGGTTTATCAAGACTTCAATAGTTTCGTCATTTAATACATAACCTGATTTAACTAAACCATCATGACCATGAGAAGTATAAGGATCTAAAGCTACATCACACATAATACCAATTTCATTTTTATATTTTTTTTTAATATATCGAATGGCTTTACAAACAAGATTGTCCTCATTTAAAGCTTCAGTTCCAATATGATTTTTTTTTGTTTTATTTGTATTCGGGAATAATGCAACCATAGGTATTTTATTCTTGATTGCTTTATCAATAATAATTCCAAGTTTATCTATTGTGTACCTATAAACATCAGGCATTGTTTTAATGGATTGTTTTATATTTTTTCCATCAATTAAGAATATAGGTAATATAAAATCACTAGATGAAAGGCTATTCTCTTGAATTAACCTTCTAGACCAATCGTTTTTACGACTGCGTCTAAGCCTTAAATTTGGATAATTTCCTGTAATCATGTTTAAATCTATTTTTAAAATGCGACAAATGTATTATACAAATATATATTAAATTAAGTAAAAAACAATCAGCATGAGTATTGAAAATAAAAATATTGTAAATTTAGATCTAAAAAAAGAAGAGAAGATTTTAGATTTTAGTGACTTTCAAAAACAAAATATCAAGTTTGATATTAATAAATTACAAGAAGCCTACAATCAAATTATTCAAACTAAAAAATTTGATGATGGTGGAGGAATTGCCCACTTTGGAGCTATTTCTCTAACACAAATTCCTGGTGACCCAGACTCTGTAAAAGGAAGCAAAGCTAGAGGTGTTTATTGGACAAAACCAGATAAGTCAGGAAAAGAAGTTTCAAGAGATGTTTCAATTGATGAAGCTGCTTATTCAGAATTTATACCTGACTATGAAAACACCTACTTTAAAGAAGTGTTTGATAAGCTTTCTTCAAAATATAAATTAGGTAGAGTTAGGATTTTATTGAAGGAGCCAAGATCAACATTGAGTTGGCATAGAGATCCAGAACCAAGATTGCATATACCCCTAATTTCAAATCCAGGCTGCCTAATGGTCATAGACAATGTCGCAAAACATATGCCTGCAGATGGATCGGTGTGGGTTACTAACAATACAAAATATCATAATGCTTTTAATGGTGGAGAAGAAAATAGAGTTCATCTAGTAGCATGTGTTTTAGATTATAAATTTAATTAGATTGAAAAAAATATTTTTATCATCAGATCATGCTGGTTATAAGTTAAAGGAATTAATTAAACTTCATTTAGATAAAAAAAAAATTAATTATACAGACTTAGGCCCATACAATAGTGATAGAGTTGATTATCCTGATTATGCTCATAAAGTTGCAAGAAAAGTTAAAACCAATAACAATCATACTGGTATATTAGTTTGTGGCTCTGGGATGGGAATGAATATTGCTGCAAATAGACATAAAAATATACGTGCAGCTCAATGTTTTAATTTAAAATCTACTAAATTATCAAGATTGCATAATGATGCAAATATCATTACATTGGGATCAAGACTGCTTACTAAAAAAAATGCTTTAAATTGTGTTAGTGTTTTTTTAAATACAAAGTTTGAAGGTGGAAGACACACAAAAAGAATTAAGAAAATTTAATTATGTCTAGTGAAAAAAACTATTTAAACGAAAACTATAAAAGCTTTTTTGAAGATAGCTTATCTGTAACTGATCCAGAATTACATAAAGCAATAAGTGATGAATTAAAAAGACAACAACAGCATATAGAATTAATTGCTTCTGAAAATATTGTTTCACAAGCCGTTCTAGAGGCGCAAGGTTCTATTTTAACAAATAAATATGCAGAAGGATATCCTGGGAAAAGATACTACAATGGATGTGAACATGTTGATGTTGCTGAAAACTTAGCCATTGAAAGATTAAAAAAATTATTTGATTGTAAATTTGCAAACGCTCAACCACATTCTGGAGCTCAAGCGAATGGAGCTGTATTTTTAGCACTATTAAATCCTGGTGATACTTTTATGGGGATGAGTTTAAATTCTGGTGGTCATATTACGCATGGATTAAAAATTTCAATGTCAGGTAAATGGTTCAATCCAATAGGGTATGAAGTTGATAAAGAATCGGAACTTATCGATTATGATAATGTTGAAAAACTTGCATTAGAACACAAACCAAAACTTATAATTTGTGGGGGTAGTGCTTACTCTAGAGTAATTGATTTTAAAAGATTTAGAGATATTGCTGACAAAGTAGGCGCATATTTAATGGTAGATATGGCGCACTTTTCAGGTTTAGTTGCTGGTAAAGGTTACCCAAATCCATGTGAACATGCACACGTAGTAACTTCAACTACTCATAAAGTTTTTAGAAGTGCTAGAGGTGGAATTATTTTAACTAATCATGAAGACTTAGCAAAAAAATTTAACACAGCAGTATTTCCTGGTTATCAAGGTGGACCATTGATGCACGTCATTGCAGCAAAGGCTGCTGGTTTTTTAGAAGCATTAAGACCAGATTTTAAAGATTATATTAAATCAGTTTTAGCTAATGCTAAAATTTTATCAGAGACACTTAAGAATAATGGCTTTAAGATTTATTCTGGCGGAACGGATACACACTTAATGTTAGTTGATCTAAGACCGTTTAATGTTAAAGGTAATTTAGCAGCCGAAAGCCTTTCTAATGCTAATATTACCTGTAATAAAAATGGAATACCTTTCGATTCAGAAAAGCCGATGATTACTTCTGGTATAAGATTGGGAACTCAAGCCGCTACAACTAGAGGTTTTGGATTAAAAGAATTCGAAAAAGTAGGTGAATTAATAACTAAAGTTGTAAAAGGTTTATCTGACAATCCTGAAGACAACAGTAAAATTGAAGAAGAAGTTAGAAATGAAGTTATAGATCTCACCTCTCACTTCCCAATATATAAAAATTTAAAATAATGATTTGTTCGATTTGTAAAAAAGGTGAAACATCAGTCGTAGACTCTAGACCTACAGAAGATGGTGCCGCCATAAGAAGAAGAAGACTTTGTGTATGTGGAGCCAGATTCACAACTTTTGAAAGAGTTCAATTTAGAGAAATAATGGTTATTAAAAAGAATGGAAGAAAATCATCTTTTGACAGAGATAAGCTTTCAAAATCAATTTACATAGCATTAAAGAAAAGACCGATTGATACTGAAACAGCAGAAAAGTTTATTAGCAGGACTTCAAGAGCATTAGAGGAACTTGGCCAAAGTGAAATTTCATCAAATACAATTGGCACAATGGTTATGGAAGGTTTGAAAGATCTTGATCCAGTCGCGTACGTTAGATTTGCATCTGTATATCGAAATTTTAGAGAAGAAAAAGACTTTGTGCAATTCGTGGACAAATTAGATGTCTACAAAAAAAGATAAATTTTCAAAAAAAGATAAAACTTTTATGGAGCTTGCCTTAAATTTGGCTAAAGCACGACATGGACTAACTGGAGTTAACCCTTCCGTTGGATGTGTAATTGTTAAAAATAATGAAATACTTTCAATTGGTCAAACAGGTTTTGATGGCACACCTCATGCTGAATTTAATGCAATTAAAAATTCAAATAAAAACCTAGAAGATGCAAAAATGTATGTAACGCTTGAACCCTGTAGTCATTATGGAAAAACCCCTCCGTGCACAAATATTATAATTAAAAATAAAATTAAAGAAGTTGTGTATGCTGTAGAAGATATTGATAAAAAAGTTAAAGGTAAAACTTTAAAAATTCTTCAATCCAATGATATTTTAGTAAAAAAAAATTTACTTAAAGATGAAATTAATAAATTTTATATACCTTATTTCTTTAATAGAAAAAATAACCTTCCTTACGTTACTGGTAAAATTGCAATATCTAAAAATAATTTAATATACAGTAAAGATACAAAAAGAATTTCAGATATCCATACCGATAAATTTACACATTTTCTTAGATATAAAAATGATTCATTAATGATTTCTTCCAAAACTCTAAAAAAAGACAACCCAAAACTTAACTGTAGACTAGAAGGTTTGAATAAATTTTCTCCTATAAGGATAATTTTAGACAGAAATCTAGAAACTAAAAAAAATTCGTATATTTTTAAAACAGCAAATAAAAACAATACTATAATTTTTTATCATAATGCCAAAACTAAAGAAAAATTAATGTTTAAAAAAAAAGGTATAACTTTAATCAAAGGTAAATTAATTAAAAATAACTTTGATATTAAGTCAATTTTAAAAAAACTCTATGTCCTTGGCTGCAGAAATTTATTAGTTGAAGGAGGAAATGATCTTTCTAAACACATTGTTAAAAAAAGATTATTTAATGAGTTTTATCTATACAAATGTGCAAAAAATTTATCAAAGTTGGTTAATTATAAAGAGTTTAATTTTCTTAATGAATTAAAGAAAAATTATAAAGATAAATTAAAAATTAATAAAAAATTAGGCAAAGACTTAATTACACTTTACAAATAATATTATGTTTAATGGAATAATTTTCAACCAAGGCTTAATCACTAAATTTGAAAAAAGATCAAAGGGTATTAATATTTTTGTAAAAGCTGATCTAAAATTAACACGTAAAGATCTAGGTGTATCAGTTGCCTGTGACGGTGTTTGCTTAACATTAATTGATATTAAAAATAAAATAATGGAATTTTATCTTTCAGATGAAACTATAAAAAGATCAAAGTTCAAATTCTTAAAAATTAATGATAAAATTAACCTTGAACTTCCTTTAAAATTTGGTCAAAAAATATCAGGTCACATTTGCCAAGGTCACATTGATGCAGTAGGTAAAATTCAGAGTATCAAGAAAATTGATAAATCATATTTATTTGATTTTGAGCTTGTTAAAAAAGAAAGAGCAAACTTAATTGAAAAAGCTTCTATTTGTATCAATGGAATTTCTTTAACAATTTCTAAAGTAACTAAAAAAGGTTTTCAAATATGGGTAATACCACACACATATAATCTCACTAATTTATCATCCCTAAAGAAAAACAGCCTCATTAATATAGAGATAGATATCTTATCTAAATACGTTAGAAATTATTTTAATGAAAAAAAATAGTTTTACTCCAATAGAAAACATAATTGCCATTGCCAAGAGAGGTGGCATGTTTATTTTGGTTGATGATGAAAAAAGAGAAAATGAAGGAGACTTAATAATATCAACAACAGACTCAAGTGCTAAAAATATTAATTTTATGGCCAAATATGGTCGTGGATTAATTTGCTTAGCACTAGATAGCGTACAGGCAAAACGGTTAAATTTATCCTTAATGTCACCAATAAATCAATCAAGGAATAAAACTGCTTTTACAATTTCTATTGAAGCAAAAAAAGGAATCACAACTGGGATTTCAGCAAAAGATAGAGCTAAGACAATTAAAATTGCATCAAAGAAAAATGTAAATAAAAAAGATATTGTGTCACCTGGTCATGTTTTTCCAATCATTGCCAAAGATGGAGGTGTTTTAGTTAGAGCCGGTCATACAGAAGCATCTGTGGATATCTCAAAACTAGCTAAAAAAAATAATTCAGCAGTTATTTGTGAAATAATGAATGAAGATGGTACAATGGCTAAGGGTCAAGATTTATTTAACTTTGCAAAAAAACATAATTTAAAGATTGGTAAGATAGAAGATCTTATTGCTTATCGTTTAAAAAAAGAAAAACTAATTAAACTTAAAAAACAATCTGATATTGAAGTTAAAAATCAGAAATATAAAATTAGAATTTATGAAAATCTTTTAGATGGATCTGAGCATTTTGCTTTAATTAAAGGAAATATTAAAAAAGGGATAGTACCTAGAGTTAGAGTAATTTCATCTAACGTGGTTCAAAATTATTTAATCAATCAGCAGTTACCAAACTCATTTAACAAAACTTTAAATTATTTTAAAAGATTTAATAATTGTGTTTTAGTATTTATTAAAGACACAAACTTAAGATCGGTTACGCAGACACTCAAGGATTATAAGAATAAAGATTTCTACAAAAAGGGAAATGATAAACTTATAAGAAACTATGGCATTGGTGCTCAGATAATCAAAGATTTAAAGATTAAAAATATGATATTAATTACCAAATCTCTTAAAAAAGTTATTGGTTTAGAGGGTTATGATATAAAGATCACTAAACAGGAAATCATTTAATGAAAAAAAAAATCTTAATAGTTATTGCAGATTATTATAAGGACATTGCTAAGGGGTTACTTGATAATGCTAAAGAAGTGTTACCAAAATCTAGTTTAACAAAAGTTATTAGTGTGCCGGGTGTTTTTGAAATACCAGTCACAATTTCAAAAAATATTAAGAAATATGATGCTTTTTTAGCACTTGGCTGCGTTATAAAGGGTGAGACACCACACTTTGATTTCATTTCTCATACTTCAACTGATGCGATAATGAAACTATCTATAGAAAATAAAAAACCTATTGGTAACGGAATTATTACCTGTCTAAATATGCGTCAAGCTATAGCTAGGAAGAAAAAGGGAAGAGAAGCAGCTCAAGCTGTTATATCTGTCTTGTCGCAATAATATGAGAACTCCATACAATCCAAATCAAAGTCCAAGAGTTATAATTATCCAAAAATTATATGGAAATTTTTTTAATGATGACACAGATTTAACTTTTCCTAAACATAGATTTAAAAAGTTTATTAAGGATGTGGTTTTAGGTACAATAGAAAGAGACGAAGTGATTAAAGAAGAGGTTAAAAAATATTTAAGTGAAGATATTCAACTAACTAATTTAGATAAAGTTTTTCAAATAATTGTTAAATCAGCTATATTCGAGTTTCTATATAAACCAAAAGTATCTACAAAAATAATTATTAAAGAATATCTTGATGCATCAAATTTTTTTTTAGAAGACTCTCAAACAAAATACTTAAATGCTATACTGGATAAAATAGCTAAGAAAATAAGAACAACTAATGCATGAATTTGAATTAATAAAAAATTACTTTCAAAAACTTTCCACAAAATCTCCTAGTGCCCTAAATTTAAATGATGATGTTTTTTTTGATAAAAAAAATAGATTAGTTGTTTCAGTTGACACATATACTGAAGGTAATCACTTTGTAGATTTTAAAAAGCCAGAATTAGTTATTAAAAAGATAATTAGATCGTCCATATCAGATCTTATTTGTAAAGGTGTTAAGCCAAAATATTATTTTATTTCAGGGTCAGGTAATAAAAAAAGTTTTTCTAAATTAAATTTATCAAAAATTAGCAAAGCACTTAACCAAGAACAAAATAAATATAAGATATTTTTAAGTGGTGGAGATACAGTTTTTTCAAATAAGTTAAGTTTTACAATTACCTCAATTGGTTTTGCTAATAATATTATCTATAGAAATAAAGCTAAAATTAATGATGATATTTATGTATCTGGCAATCTAGGTGATAGTTATTTGGGTTTATTAGTTTTAAAAAATAAAATTAAACTTAATCATCAATTAAAAAAATATTTTATTAACCAGTATTTTATGCCAAATATTCAATTACAATTAACAGACAAAATTAAGAAATTTGCCAACACGTCAATTGATGTCTCTGATGGATTATTAGCGGATCTTGATAAAATGATTAATAGTCAAAAATTGTCATACAAACTTTTTTTAAAAGATATTCCAATTTCAGATAATCTTAAAAAAGTACTTGATTTTAAGAAACTATCTAAGATCAACTTTATTTCTAATGGTGATGATTATCAGATTTTATTTACGGCCTCAAAAAACAAGATGGGAATCATAAAGAAAATAGCTTCTAATTGTAGAGTTAAGCTTACAAAAATTGGCTCAATCCAAAGCTATGTTGAAAAATCATCTATTATTGGTAGCAAAAATCTTCAAATACCCCTTAAAAACAAAGGTTATTTTCATAAGTTTTAGTAAGTTAAATATTGCCTTTTATTGCTTTTTTTGTATTGTCCGGACTTTAAATAATAAAATTTTAACAACCAAACAACTAAAAAGGCATCATGAACTCACTTATAGAAACAATATTACTTTACACCATAGCAGCAGGATCACTTGCAATCGTTTATGGGTTTTTTACTGGTTTAAATATTCTTAATCTAAGTGCTGGAAATGCAAAAATGCAAGAAATTGCATCTGCAATTCAGATTGGAGCTAAAGCTTATCTAACAAGACAATATAAAACGATAGCCGTGGTTGGAGTTGTTGTTTTAGTCATTATTTGTGTAGTGTTTAGCCCTTTAGTTGGTCTTGGTTATTTTATTGGTGCAACACTATCTGGAATAGCTGGATATGTTGGAATGTTAGTTTCGGTTCAAGCTAATGTTAGAACTGCTGAAGCTTCAAGAAAAGGTTTAGCAAGTGGTCTTGCCGTAGCTTTTAAATCGGGTGCCGTCACAGGAATGCTTGTTGCTGGTTTAGCTTTATTAGCTATAGCAGTTTATTATTATATTTTATTAAAAATGGGCGTTGATGACAGAGAAGTAGTTAATGCATTAGTTGCCTTAGGTTTTGGTGCTTCATTAATATCAATTTTTGCAAGATTAGGTGGTGGAATTTTTACTAAAGGTGCTGATGTTGGTGCTGATTTAGTTGGTAAAGTTGAAGCCGGAATACCTGAGGATGATCCTAGAAACCCAGCGGTTATAGCAGATAACGTTGGAGACAATGTTGGTGACTGTGCTGGAATGGCGGCAGATTTATTTGAAACTTATGCTGTAACTATTGTTGCAACAATGGTTTTATCTTCAATATTTTTTGTAGGTGATATGAATATGATGATCTACCCTTTAACAATTGGTGGTGCTTGTATTTTAACTTCAATTTTAGGAACTTTTTTTGTTAAACTTGGAAGAAGCAAGAATGTTATGAATGCTTTATATAAAGGATTTGTTGTCTCTGCCGTTTCTTCATTATTAATTTTATACCCTGTAACTGATTATGTAATTGGTTTTGCGAGTGAGTATACTGTTAATGGTAAAAGCTTTACTGGTATGAGCTTATATTATTGTGGAATAATTGGTTTAGTTATTACTGGTTTATTAATTTGGATCACAGAATACTACACTGGAACAGAATATAGACCAGTAAGAAGTATTGCAAAATCTTCAACAACAGGACATGGAACAAATGTTATTCAAGGATTAGCTGTTTCTATGGAAGCTACAGCAATACCTGCATTAATTATTGTTGCTGGGATTTTAGCTACAAACTCAATTGCTGGTCTTTATGGTATTGCAATATCTGTTACTACAATGTTAGCTTTAGCTGGAATGGTTGTTGCTCTTGACGCTTATGGTCCTGTAACTGATAATGCTGGTGGTATTGCTGAAATGGCTAAATTACCTAATAATGTCAGAAAGACCACAGATGCATTGGATGCAGTAGGTAACACAACTAAAGCTGTTACCAAAGGTTACGCAATTGGTTCAGCTGGTTTAGGTGCATTAGTTTTATTTGCAGCTTATGTTGAGGATATTAAACATTTTTCAGGAACAGCAGGATCTAAATTAGAGGGAATAGTTGTAACCTTTGATTTAACTAATCCTTATGTTGTTGTTGGTTTATTAATTGGTGGAATGCTTCCATATTTATTTGGATCAATGGGCATGCAAGCTGTTGGCAGAGCAGGTGGAGCTGTAGTTGTAGAAGTTAGAAGGCAATTTAAAAAGTTCCCAGGAATTATGAAGGGTACTCAAAAACCAGATTACGCCAAACTTGTTGATTTATTAACTCAAGCTGCAATTAAAGAGATGGTAATACCATCTTTACTACCAGTTCTATCCCCAATAGTTTTATATTTTGTAATTCTACCTATCGGTGGTCAAGCTGAAGCGTTAGCTGCTGTTGGTGCAATGTTACTTGGTGTGATCATAACAGGTCTGTTTGTTGCTGTTTCAATGACTGCAGGTGGCGGAGCTTGGGATAATGCTAAGAAATATATTGAAGATGGAAATCATGGTGGAAAAGGTTCTGAAGCTCATAAAGCTGCAGTAACTGGTGACACTGTTGGAGACCCGTACAAAGATACTGCTGGACCTGCTGTAAACCCAATGATTAAAATTACTAATATTGTAGCTTTATTATTGTTGGCTGTAATTGCTGGATAAAAAGATTAAGTTTATCTTTTTCTTTTACCTAGGGGGTCATTAATTTTCTGTCTCATACTGGATAGAAAGTCGTATACAAATGTATTTTTCTTATATTGATTTTCTGTAGTTTGTTCAGTAAATTTTAATTCCTGCATATTAGATAGGTTTAGAAATTCTTTCTTATCTAAAAGGCCCATTTTATTGATCTCTAGTAATAGAACATTATTAACTATAATTCTTTCACTGCCAAATTTTGTAAGAGATGAATTATCGGTTTTTCTTTCAATATAAATCCATAAATCATTGTCAAAAGTACTTTTTGTTGATGGTGAACCTAATAATTTTAAAATATCATTTTTATTTGACTGATTAACAGTAAGCTTTTCTTGTTTTTTATTTAAAAAATGAACACCGTGGTGCTTTTCAACTTTTTTTAAAGTACAAGCTGAAATAAATAATGATATTATAAAAAATATAAATAATTTTCTCATGGATAAAAACTACATAAATATTTACAACAATTTAGTTAAATTAACTAGAAATAAAGATTTGTATAAAGATTTTAAAAATCAAGATACTTTTTCTGATAGATTGATATTCTTTTTACTGCATTTCGCTTTCTTTTTGAAAGTTTATAAGGAAAATAATGATAAAAAATTACTTCAAGAAATTTATGATTTTACCTTCAGGCAAGTTGAATTAAGCATCAGGGAAATTGGTTATGGTGACCAATCAATTAATAAAAAAATGAAAGATTATTTAAACTTATTTTATGGAATGATTGATAAAATTCATAGTTGGGATGAATTAAATATAGAATCTAGAAACTCTATTTTGATAAATTTTTTAGATAATTCATCTAATATTGAGTATTTGGTCAAATACTTTGAAAATTATAGGTTAAATTTAAAAAATAATACTTTAAATTCCTATATAAAAGGTGTAGTTAAACATTAATTTTATTATGGCTGTACCTAAACGAAAACAATCACCGTCAAGAACTGGAATGAGAAGAGCTCAGAATATGAAGTTCAAATCTACCAATATTGTTGAAGATAAAAAATCTGGAGAATACAGATTACCTCATCACTTAGATCTAAAGACTGGCATGTACAGAGGTAGACAAGTTTTAGATCCCAAGGAATAAAAGTCCAAAAAATTAAATGAGTAAAATGATAAAAATTGCAGTTGATGCAATGGGTGGTGATAATTCACCAAAAAAAATTATAGATGGAATTAATCATCACTATAAGAGTAACACTAATACTTTTTATAAAATTTTTGGTGATAAGGAAAAAATCCAAAATTATATCAATGACCAGTTACACCCATCTTCATTTGAAATAATTCATACCAAAGATACAGTTAAAGGAACAGATAGTCCATTAGAGGGAGCCAAAAGAGGAAAAAACACTAGCATGTGGTTAGCTATACAAAGTGTTAAAGAAAAAAAATCCGATATAGTTATTTCTGCTGGTAATACTGGGGCATTACTTGTCATTTCTAAACTTAACCTTAACATGATTGAAAATATCGATAAACCAGCACTCTCGGCTTTATGGCCAAATAAAAATAACATGAGTGTTGTGTTAGATTTGGGGGCTAATATTGAATGCAGCCCAAAAAACTTAATTGACTTTTCTATTATGGGATCTTCATTATTTAAATCTCTATATCCAGATGACACAGCAAAAGTTGCCTTATTAAATATTGGATCAGAAGAACTTAAAGGAAATGAAATAATAAAAGAAACTTATCAGCAACTTAATCAAAGAAATAATAGTGGATTTGAATTTAAAGGTTATATCGAAGGTAATCAGTTAATGAATGGCGATGTAAATGTTATTGTTGCAGATGGATTTACTGGAAATGTTGCTTTAAAAACAGCTGAGGGAACTGCAAACTTTATTACGAGTGAATTAAAGAAAGCTATGACAGGTAATATTATTGGTAAAATTTCATCTTTATTAAACATTTCAAATTTAAAAAAATTTAAAGCAAGACTAGATCCAAGACTTTATAATGGTGCAATTTTTATAGGCTTAGATTCTCCTGTTATTAAAAGTCATGGTGGAACAGATTATATAGGCTTTTCAAACTCTTTAAGTGTTTGTACTAGAATTGTTACTGGTAATTTAATAGAAAAAATAAGAAACAACATCTGTTAATGCAAAGAACTAACTTAACAAAAAAAGACCTTATAAACTCAATTTATATGCAGATTGGTTTTTCAAAAAATATATCTGAAAATTTGATTGATGATTTTCTAATCACAATAGTAGAAAATTTAAAAAAAGAAAAAAAATTAAAGCTCTCGAAATTTGGTACTTTTTCTATAAGGGCCAAAAAAAGTAGAATTGGGCGAAATCCTAAAACAAAAGAACAAACAACCATATCTAATAGAGATGTTGTTTTATTTAAAGCTTCTAAGGAATTTAAAGATTTGGTAAATTCTAAGAATGATTCATAAAAATAATGATGCTTATAAATCAATAGGTGAGGTTGCTAAAATTCTTGATCTTGTAAATAAGAAAAAAGGAACTCTGAATACTCATACCATTCGTTTTTGGGAGAAGGAATTTAAGCAAATTAAGCCAAAAATTTTAAATGGTAATCGAAGATATTATAACAATGATACAATAGAGGTTTTGAAAAAAGTTAAATATCTCCTTAAAGATCAGGGAATGACAATTATTGGTGTTAAAAAAGTTCTTAATTCTGATAAATCATTAAAACTTGACGAATTACCAAATAATTCTATAAATGCAGATTATAGTATAAAAAATAAACTTAAAAAGATTTCTGAATTAATAAAAAAGATAAAAAGCTTAAAATAATATGGCAAAAAAAACACACGTCAAAGTTAGATTAGTACCAGAGGCTAAACCAGATAGTCCATTCTTTTATTATGTTAAAAAACCTGCAGGTGGTGAAAAAGCTAAAGTTAAATTATCTGCTAAGAAATATAATCCTTCTACAAGAAAGCATGAAATGTTTGTGGAAAAAAAATTACCTCCACACAGTAAATAGTATTACTTTTTTCTAAAATTTCTTTTTTCGTAATCAATAAAAGACCAAATCATGTTTTTCCATATTCTATTTGTAATTTTTGGGTCTATGTTAGTTTGAATTGATTTTTTTTTAATTTTTTTAAGAATAAAATTGATCCTTTTTTGATCAATTATTTCTTTCTTATGTATTTTTACTTTTAATACTTCATTAACTAGTGATGATCTCTTCTTGATTAATTTAAGTAAATCATTATCAAGTTTATCAAGCTTTAATCTTATGTGATTTAGTTTTATTTTATTAGTAGGCGACATTTATTCAATTGGTTATTAAGATAATTATTATAAGTATAATTTATGTTTGTAAATAGCGACAACTATATAAAATATTTAAAATTGTGGTTAATAACTTTATTTTCATTAATTGTTCTCATGGTAGCAGTTGGTGGTCTTACTAGATTAACGGACTCAGGTCTATCAATCACAGCTTGGGAGCTCTTTACTGGAATACTTCCTCCTTTGAATATTAATGAATGGAATTTTTATTTTTCAGAGTACAAAAAGATACCTGAATATCAAAATATTAATTACGGCATGTCTTTAGATGAGTTTAAAATAATTTTCTATTGGGAATACGCCCATAGATTATTAGCAAGATTTGTTGGCCTGTTCACATTGGTACCTTTACTTTTCTTTAGTCTATATTTTAAAAATATCCAACATTATTCAAATAAATATTATTGGATATTTTTTCTTGTGTGTTTTCAAGGATTCATAGGTTGGTATATGGTCTCTAGTGGATTAATTGAAAATAACGACGTTAGTCACTTTAGACTTAGCATTCATTTATCTTTAGCTTTATTCATTCTATGTTTAATTTTTTGGTATATTTTAGACATTTATAAAACTAAAAAATTTCACAAAAGAATTCCAAATTTACTTTTATTATTCATACTCAAGTTGATAGTTTTACAGATTGTCTTGGGTGCTTTTTTATCGGGCTTAGATGGAGGTCTAATCTATAATTCGTGGCCTGATATGAACGGTAGCTTTTTCCCAAATGATATTGGTTATAACGATATAATTAATACTCAATTATTTAACAACCCATCAATTGTTCAATTTCTACATAGAGTTACAGCTTATTTACTTTTATTTTTTATTATTATCTTAAATTATCTCTATATAAAAAATAATTATGGAACTAAAAATATTATACTATTTGATATTGCAATATTGCTTCAGATCTTTTTGGGAATTATAACTTTACTATCTGGTGTAGAGATTAAATATGCATCACTACACCAGTTAGGTTCAATTTTTGTATTAACTACTTATCTTGCAATTATATATAAAAACTCTAACCAACAGCTTTAGCTTTATTAATGTCTTCAACATTATCCGTTCTTTTTAGAGCTTGTTCTAAATCTTCAATAATGTCGTCAATATGTTCAAGACCAATACACAGCCTTACATATCCTGGTGTTACACCTGAGGCTAAAAGTTCTTCTTCATTTAATTGACTGTGTGTTGTTGTTGCTGGATGAATTGCTAAACTTCTAGCATCACCAATATTTGCTACATGATAAAACATTTTTAGAGCTTCTATAAATTTTTTACCAGCTTCAATACCGCCCTTTAACTCGATACCAACTAAAGCACCATTTCCGCCATTTAGGTATTTTTTAGCTCTATTTCCAATTTCACCCTTGTATTGATTTGGATAAATAACTCTGGAAACTTCAGTGTGTTTAACTAAATAGTCGACAACTTTTTCAGCATTTGAACAATGTTGTTTCATTCTTAAAGCCACAGTTTCAAGTCCTTGGATTAATCCAAATGCATTATCAGGAGATAATGCTGCACCTAAATCTCTTAATAAGACAACTCTAGCTCTAACTGCAAAAGATACGTTCGCACCAGTTAACTCAGGTACTACTTTACCCCATACCGCACCACCATAACTTGCATCAGGTTCATTAAATAGGGGCTGCCTTTTAGGATCTGCTGTCCAATCAAAATTACCACCATCGATTAAAGCTCCACCTACAACCGTACCATGCCCACCAATATATTTAGTAAGTGAATAAACAACTATAGCAGCACCGTGCTCTAAGGGCTTACATAGAACGGGAGAGGCGGTATTATCCATTATTAGTGGTATGTTATATTTTCTACCTATGTCAGATACTTCTTTAATAGGAAAAACTCTTAAGTACGGATTTGGTAAAGTTTCTCCATAAAATGCTCTAGTTTTATCATCTATGACTTTTTCAAAGTTTTTAGGATCAGCAGGGTCTGCATACCTAACTTCAATACCAAGTTTACTTAAAGTATGCGTGAATAGCGAAATAGTACCTCCGTATAGATCTGTTGAACTCACAATATTATCACCGGCCTTTGCAACGTTTAAAATTGAAAAAGTTGATGCCGTTTGACCAGACGATACCGTTAAACAAGCTAAGCCCCCCTCTAATGCAGCAAGCCTTTTTTCTAGGGCATCATTAGTAGGATTCATTATTCTTGTATAAATGTTTCCAAACTCTTTAAGGGCAAACAAATTAGCAGCATGTTCAGTACTATCAAATTGATAAGAGGTTGTTCTGTATATTGGTACAGCTACTGCTTTTGTTGTTGGGTCACTTCTGTAATCACCACCATGTATGGCTATAGTCTCAGGGTTTTGTCTTTTTGTGCTCATCTTAATACTCCTTTTTTAGTACTTTTGCTTAATGCAAGGCGTACAATACAGCTCAAATGCGCCTACCGATAATGTATGTAAAAAATCCTTTTTAGCATTAACTAGCCTGCAATAGGAACAAATCGGCTTAATCAAACTATCATTTAAGCATGATATTACAAGGGAAATATAAAATTGACATTATATCTAATAATAGTATTAATCCTGGCACAATGACAAAATTTCTAAAACAAAGTGAATTAACTAGCAACTGGTTTGAAATTGACGCAAAAAATGCTGTAGTTGGAAGACTTGCATCTATAATAGCCATGATTGTTAGAGGAAAAAACAAAACTACTTTTACACCTCATATGGATGACGGTGATTTTGTTGTAGTTAAAAATGTTGAGCAAGCAAAATTTACTGGAAAAAAATTCAAAGACAAAAAATATTATAGACATACTGGTCACCCTGGTGGAATTAAAGAAATTACTCCTGAAAAATTATTAGAAAAAAACAAACCTGATGAGACACTAAAATTAGCTATTAAAAGAATGTTACCTGGAGGAGTTCTTGGTAGAAAGCAGTTAACTAAAGTAAAAATTTATGCTGGTGAAGAGCACCCTCATGCAGCACAAAACCCTAAGCTTTTAGACCTGGGTAAATTAAACAGTAAAAATTTAATAAGAAATTAATATGGAAACAGCAGTCGCACCAACTAAAGTATCTACAAAAAAACCTAAAATTAAATTAGATTTTAAAGATAGTAAATACGCAACTGGTAGAAGAAAAAAATCTATTGCAAAAATTTGGGTGAAAAAAGGTACTGGTAAAATTTATGTAAATGGCAGAACTATGGATGAATATTTCACTAGTGGAAGTCATAAAATGCAGATTACAAGACCCTTTGAAATTATAAACCAAGCAACTGATTATGATGTAAGATGTAATGTTGCAGGTGGTGGTCACACAGGTCAAGCTGGTGCAATGGTTCATGGTATTGCTAAAGCACTAATCTTATTCGATTCAGAGAATAGAGCGGTACTTAAGACTGAAAAGCTAAATACCAGAGATTCTAGATCAGTTGAGAGAAAAAAACCTGGTCGTAGAAAAGCTAGAAGAAGCTTCCAATTCTCTAAAAGATAATTCTTTTTTAACTCAAAACTGCTATAATAGAAAAATGCCTAAGCTTAATGTTTTAGTTGCTGGATCTACTGGTTATATCGGTGTTCAATTAATTAAATTATTAGTTAAACACAGCGATATTAAAATTAAATATCTTTGTGGAAATTCCTCTGTTGGAAAAAATATCTCTAGTTATGAAAAGTCATTAAGTTCAAAAAAGTTACCTAAAATTATTAGATACAATAAAGCACTTTTAAAAAACATAGACCTTGTTTTTACAGCCCTACCTAATGGTGAGGCGCAAGATATTTCAAATGATCTTTTAAAACACAATGTATTAATTGATTTAGCGGCAGACTTTAGACTTAATAAAGCATCAGATTATCTAAAATGGTACAAACAAAAACACAGATCAGTAAAAAATATTAAAAAATCTATTTACGCATTACCAGAAATCAATGGTGACAAAGTAAAGAAATTTAATATTATTGGATGTCCAGGTTGCTATCCAACTTCAATACTTTTACCTCTTATTCCTTTAGTTAAGAAAAATTTAATAAAAACAGATAATATTATTATAGATTCAAAATCTGGTTACTCTGGAGCTGGTAGAGGTGTGCATAATAAATATAAAGATAAAAACCTTTACGAGTCCTTAAGTGCTTATGGTGTAGGTTTTCATAGACATAACTCTGAAATTCAACAAGAAATTAATAACCATACTAAAAAGAAATTTTCTTTCACTTTCACACCTCATCTAAGTCCAATGTTTAGAGGGATACTTAGCACTATTTATCTAGACCTTAACAAAGGTGTAAGTATTAAAAAATTACAAAATACTTTAAATAGTCAGTATTCAAAACACAGATTCGTTAAAATTTTAAAAACAAATTCGCTGTTAAGTACAAATGACGTAATTAACACAAATAATTGCTCTATGGTAATTTGTAAAACTAAGTATAAAAATAGAGTTATTATCTTATCTGTTATTGATAACTTAATTAAGGGTGGAGCAGGTCAAGCCATACAAAATATGAATATCAAATATGGTTTTAATGAAACAAAAGGATTAATTTGAAATACTTTTTTTTACCTTTAATATTATTTTTAACTTCGTGTTCTTTAAACAAAGACTCTGTTTATTGGAATGAAGATCCCATAAAAAAATCTGCTGATGATAAAAAACTATCAAAGATATTAGAAAAAACTGGTGATTATAAATCTATGACTTTTGATGAATTTAACCTTTTTCTTAAAGATTATTCAAATAACGCTGAATACCCAGATATTAATCAATAGATGAAAAATATAATTAACATTGCTGTAGTTGGTCTAGGACAAGTTGGTATCTATTTGTTAAATGAACTTAACACTAAAAAAAAAGATATTGAACTTAAGACAGGTAAAAAGATTAATGTAGTAGCTGTTTCAGCAAGAAGCATTTCTAAAAAGAGAAGATTTAAAGTTAATAAGAAAAGATTTTTTAAAAACCCTTTAGAAATTTTTAGTAAAACCAAAGTAGATATTTTATTCGAAGCTATAGGTATGTCGGATGGAATTTCTAAAAAAGTTGTAGAAACTGCCTTAAAAAATAAAATACATGTAATCACTCCTAATAAAGCACTTATCTCTAAACATGGCGATTATTTAGGAAAATTAGCTGAGGATAATAATGTTAATTTAGAATTTGAAGCATCTGTGGCAGGTGGAATTCCAATATTAAGAACCATTAAAGAGGGTCTTGCAACTAACAAAATTTCTAAGGTTTATGGAATTTTGAACGGTACTTCTAACTATATTCTTTCAGAAATGAGAAATTCTAAAGACAGTTTTTCAAATGTTTTAAAAAAAGCACAAAAACTTGGGTATGCTGAACCAGGTAACCCTAAATTAGATCTTAATGGTTTTGATGCTTTTGCTAAAGTAAGAATTTTGTCTGCTCTTGCTTTTAATACTAAGATTTCAAAACACAAATGTTTGATGGAAGGTATTGAAAAGATTGAGTTAAAAGATATTGAAATTGCTAATCAATTAAATTCACGTATTAAATTATTGGGTATTTCTGAGATTATTAATAATCAATTGTTTGAAACTGTTCATCCTTGCCTAGTTAGTAAAAATTCGTACATTGGTAACGTTGGTGGAGTTATGAATGCTGTTATTCTTGAAGGAAAACCTGTTGGTGAAAGTATATTGCAGGGAGAGGGAGCTGGCCCTGGTCCAACTTCATCATCATTATTATCTGATCTACTTTCAATATTGAATGGGAATGTTAAAAAACCTTTTGGTATTCCAGGTAACAAACGTAAATCAATTAAATGTTATAACCTTAATAACTATACAAATTCTCTATATTTGAGATTTGAAGTTAAAGACAAACCTGGTGTTTTATCAACAATTACTAACAGATTAGCTAAGTATAAAATTTCAGTAAAAAGACTAATTCAAACTCCTGATAAAAAAAATGATAAAGCCACTATTGTTATTATTACACATAAAACTAATGAACTTAATTCTAAGAATTGTCTTTCTATTTTCAAAAAAGACAAAAATATTCTTAAATATCCAACACTGATTAGAATTTATAATTAATGGAGTTATATCTAAAACTGTTTGAGGTTTTATTTCCTGTCTTTTTTGTTGTTGGTATTGGATATTATTTAGGTAAAAATAATCCAAAAATTGATACTACTTTCATAACTAATTTTGCTGCTAATATTGGAACTCCAGCAATGATTATATACGCGCTAACTTCAACTGGTATATCTTTTGAAATATTTAAAGATTATTTTTGGTACTTTTTAATTGCAATTACAGCCTTTACTTTTATTGGAATTATCTTTTTATTCTTCTTAAAAACAAAAGACATCATCCGTGAGCTTCCACCATTTATTATGCCAAATACTGGAAATATGGGCTTACCAATATGTTTGTTTGCTTATGGATCTCAAGGATTGGGTGTTGCTGCTGCTATTTCAGCTTTAATAATTCTGTGTCATTTTACGTTAGGAATTTTTCTTGCTGATAGAAAATTTAATATTAATGTTATTCTAAAAAATCCACCATTTTATGCAATTATAATTTCAGTAATTTTCCTATATTTTAAAATAGAACTTCCTGTCTTTGTAGAAAACACAACCTTTCTACTAATGTACGCTACAATTTTTTTAATATTAATGTCTTTAGGAATTGCCTTAACTCGTTTTAAAGTTTTTTCTTTTAAGAAAGCATTAATTTCATCTATTGGAAGAGTTGTCTTAGGTCCTATTGTTGCTTTATTAATCATTAGATATTTTGATCTATCGGGGTTTGCAGCCGGTGTTCTATTAATTCAATGTTCAATGCCTAGTGCTGTTTTAAATTATCTTGTAGCTTCAATTTATTCACCGAAAAAGATTGTAGATAGTGTTGCTAGTACCATTGTTGTCTCTACAGTTATGTCTTTTGCTACTATTCCAGTGGTCGTATTCTTTGCTTTAAAATACTTTAATTAAACTGTATCTATTGGCATATGAAAGCCATCACATTTAACCTTTTAGCCTGGGTAATGCTTCCAATCATGGATGGTTTTGCTAAGTATTTAAGTGCGGATATGCCAGTTTTACAGATCACTTGGGCAAGATACTTTTTTACGGTAGCATTCACGCTTCCGATAATGTTCTTCTTTTATAATAAGCAGCTTGTTTGGACTGATAAGCCTAAGTTACAAATAATAAGAGGGTTAATACTACTTTGTGCTAATATTTGTTTCTTCTACGCAATATCTGTTATCTCTTTAGCTAAAGCTTTAACGCTTGCCTTTGTGGCACCCTTAATTGTTACTGCATTTTCTCCTATATTTTTGGGTGAGAAGGTGGGTGTAAGGAGGTGGACTGCAGTTATTATAGGGTTTATTGGCTCTCTAGTCGTTATAAGGCCAGGTTTTGTAGAGATTAACTTAGCTAGTCTAGCTGCATTAGGAACAGGTATAATGTATGGGTTCTATTTAATAATTACCCGTAAATTGAGTACTTCAGATAATCCTTTATTAACCCTATTATTAACTGGATTAGTTGGATTAGTAGCTGTTTCAGGTTTAATGCCTTTTATTTGGGTTAATCCAAGCCCTTCTCAATGGTCTATGATGGCCTCTATAGGTGTATTTGCCTGCATTGGGCACTTATTTCTTATATTATCCCTTAAATACGCTGATGCTTCTAAATTAGCTCCATTTAGCTACTTTGAAATTATTACAAATATCATTATTGGTTACTATTTCTTTAGTGACTTTCCTGATAATTGGACCTTCTTAGGTTTATTTATTATTATTATGAGTGGAATTTACATCTCTAGGAGAGAAGCAACAATTAAGATTCATTAATATTAGGTAACATATATTTACTATTACTTAATACTATGGATTAATTTATATAAGTAAGTCCATGTAATTATTCATTTTTATTTGATATATAAATATTAGTATAATTTTAAAAATAATTAAAGATATTCAAGATAATAAAATTAAATCAGCTTTAATTTTAATTGAATAAAATAATTTAAAGTTCTTTTATTGATAAATTGAGATAAGTATAAAAAAGTATTGAATATCAACGTTTCTAGAATTTATGGAAATATGAAAAATTTATAATTTTTTTTTGTATAGGGTGGGGGTCAAAAACCCTTTAAAATTGCGCTTTTTAAAGACTGTCAAAAAGTGTTGATATTATTGACTAGTAGAGCAATGCAGTATGAGAATATGTCGTTTAAACGTCCATAGGATACCTTATTTTAACTGACAGGTCATTTGCAGTACAACTGAAGGATGCATTAAGCAATTGTATAATAATTATGGCTAAATTGGTAAAAAGTATTTAATACCAACACTTTTAAACGGTTTAGAAGGTTAAAAACATTATTTTATGAAGACTTTTTCAGATCTCAATAAACGGCGTTTTTGTTGGATTCCTCCTTTTCCAGAGTATCCACCGAGGCTGCCATCTGATCTTATCACTCTATGACAGGGTATTTTAGGTGGATAGGGGTTTTTACCCACTGCATTAGCAACAGCTCTGAATGCCTTAGGTTTTCCAATGGCTTTAGCAACTTCTAAGTACGTCTTAACTTTGCCTTTGGGTATTTTCTTTAGGTAATTCCACACTTTTAGCTGAAACTTAGTTCCCTTTAAGTTCATAAAGTTCAAATCCAGTGTTGTTAGCTATTTTATCGTATAATTTCTTTGCATTTTCATTGGAAGAGTGGGTGATCCAACGAATTCCATTCCAATTATTGGCTTTAGATAATGATTTTAGGTGACCAATGAGTTTTTGAGCTATTTTTTGACCTCTAAATTCTGGCTGTACGAACAAATCGTCTATAAAACCAATATATTGGCCCTTAATTGGTCTTGGCATTGTTCTATAATGGGCAATACCAACGATTTTACCCTCTAGTTCGAAGCAAAGTCCTTTAACATCGTGGCCTTCATCATGAATCCATTCCCAAATAGTGTCTAAAACCCCTGTATTCATTGGTACTTTGTAGAAATCAGCATAACCATTATATAATTTAGCCCAATTTTCTTTGTCTTTGTGTTCTAATTTTCTAATCATTTGGTTTAATTTCGTTATTTAAATTATTGATATTAATCATTTATTTTAAATCTGAGATAAAAATCTAATTCTAATTTCTGGTTTATAGCTTAAAACCAAAACTTTATAGACACCTTGATATTGTTTAACTTCAGCTGGATGCTTGTTTAAATCCTTAGCCATAGCCATAACTATTGGTATTTCTGTGTTTATACGATCTTTAAAAAAATCTTGAAATTTTTGGTATTTTCCTAGCTTTTTATCTCCATCTAAACCTTTTGAAAGCCATGTTGTTTCTAAAATATGAGTTTTTCTATCATATTCATTTTCCCACATGACTGGCATTTTTTCTTTTATTTGTCCTGGTGCTTCAGCAAACCAAGAACCTCTGTATTCAAATCTTATAAGATTAATATTTACATAAGAGCTCATTATTTAATATTTATATGTATTGACATCTAAAATCATCTAATATATATTTCCGATAATTAATGGTTATCGGAAATATATGAATGATTTAATAACAGATATAAAAAGTCTTGAATTAGAAACAATTAAGAATTTAAGAAATTCTAAATCAGCAAATACACTTCGAGCTTATCAGTCTGATTATAATGACTTTTCATTATTTTGTTCAAAAAATGGATTTCAGGCAATGCCAACACAGCCAAAGATATTAGCTCTATATATAACTCATTTATCGTCATACTCTAAATACAGTACTTTAAAAAGGCGATTAGCTTCAATCAGTATATTACATAAAACTAAAGGTCATTATATTGATACAAAGCATCCTATAATAATGGAAAATTTAATGGGCATTAAAAGAACTAATGGAAGCAATCAAAAAGGTAAAAAACCACTATTAATCAATGATTTAAAAGTATTAATTAATGCAATACATCAATCTAATGAAAAAGATAATAGAAAAATTAGAGACAAAGCTTTAGTTTTAATTGGATTTTCAGGTGGTTTTAGAAGATCTGAGTTAGTTGATATAGAATATGAAGATCTAGAATTTGTATCAGAGGGAGTTAAGATCTTCGTAAAAAGGTCAAAAACTGATCAATCTGGTGAGGGTATGACTAAGGCCATCCCCTACTTTGATAGTGAAAAATTTTGTCCTGTAAATGCATTAAAAAATTGGATTGAAATATTTGATTTAAAAAAAGGTAAAATTTTTGATATTTCAGATAAAAGCGTAGCATTAATAATTAAAAAGTATGCAAATTATGCTGGTTTAGACAGTCATAGATACGCTGGACATAGCCTAAGATCAGGTTTTGCAACTTCTACAGCAGAGTCTGGAGCTGAAGAAAGAAATATAATGGCTATGACAGGTCATAAATCAACAGAAATGGTAAGAAGGTACATTAAAGAAGCAAATTTATTTAAGAATAACGCCTTAAATAAAATAAAATTATAACTATTTAAAAAAATCTTTAATAATTAAAGTTAAAAGTTTAAACTTGCATTTTAACAATTCCAGCCAATATTTAAAATTCTTATCAGGATTACTTAAAGGCCCATTATATTTAAATGAAATAATACGATTATCAATAAATTTTCCTCCTCTTAAGTAATGCTGAATAAAAAAAGTAGGAGTTATTTTCCATTTTTTTAGAAATGTATTTGACCCTTTGTTTGCTAGAAAATTATCTTTTTTTCTTAAAGTTATAGATCCAAAATGATAAACTTTAGTTTCAGATAAACCTTTAAATATTCTAACACCATTTTTCCAGAGTTTCATGTTTAAATCTGGATCAGAACCCATCCCAGGATTAAATTCATCGCTAAATCCACCAATTTCATTCCAAGTATCTTTGTGAATCAAATGTGGAGCCCAATGACTACCCTGATAATCAAAATAATTAATCTTATCCAAATTAGAAATAAGTTTATTCTCATCAAAATTATTATAATCACTTCCAGCATTAAATTGAATATGTCCAGACTCTTGCTCAATCATTGTGCCCGATAAATAAAACTTTTTAGTATTTAACTTCTTAACTTCTTCATAAAGAAAAAAATCCCAATTTGGACAGAGATACATATCATCGTGACAATATAAAATATATTCAGTAGAAGCATTTTTAGCTGCAATGTTAACAGCACTACACAATCCTAAGTTCATATCTGAATAAGTATGATTTATATTATTTGTTTTTAAATAATCTAAAGTACCGTCAGTACCTTCATTTACATGCACTATTATATCGTGATGAAATTTTGAATTTTGAACGATACTTTTTAAAGTTATTTGTAGATACTTAAGATTATTAAACGTTGGAATAATTATTGAGAACATAAATTCATAAAAATAAAAAAATTTAAACTAATAATGATTTTTTACCCAAAGAGGTATCAATGATATATTTTGCAACTTTTGTTTCATTAAAAAGTTTAAAATATTTCTTTTTACCATTCTCTGCTATTTTTTTTCTTAAATTATCATTTGCAGAGTAAAACTTAATTTTATCAGATAAATCATTTATATTACTATAAAAAATAATCTCATTATTGTTAAAAAAGTGACTCATTTCAACTTTTTCATCAATAAAAGTTAGTAATCCGTTTCCAATAACTGAAGCTATTCTGTTGCTAGAATAATATTTTGTTGGTTTGCCACGACTTAAATTTAAAGCCATTTTTGAATTAATAAGAGCGTTATTAAAGTTATTACCCCAAATTGGTTGTTTATTAGAAAAACCATAAAAGTCATATTTTATATTTGATATTTTTTTTACAAGTTTATCTAAAAATTCAACCCTATTATCCTCGGTACCTTTTTTAAGAGTAGCTCTATTTACACCATGACTCATTGCGTAAAAAAGATCTTTTTTTGGATTCATTTTAAAAACATTAAAACGCTCTATATTTTTATCTACGGGAACAAAGAAAAAGTGAAAATTGTCAGAATTAATCTTATTTTTTATAACAGATGGATCTGTTGTTATAAAATTATGATCTACAGAATTGGAATATAAGGAGATATTAGAAATATTTTGTTTTGAATAATTAAGACTTGGCATCACCGGATCCTCGTTCCATTGAGAAATAATTAGATTTTTATTAAAGGCTTTTAATTCATTAATTGTGTTCAGTTCAATATTTCTAGTATGACCAAAAAATAAAAGATCTGGATTATAGTTTTTACATGTTTCAACTAAATAATTTTGAAAATTAATCTTACTATTTTGTAGTAAATTAAATGTCTTGTTGGTTTTTATAAAATCTCTGTCACTAATTTCTAAAACATCATGACCATTTCTAGTGAAGCCATTTGTAAATTTTTTACCTAAAGAGATATTAAATAATCTATGATTAAGTTTTTGTCCTCGATTATATAAGTTTATAATCTTTATTTTATTGTTTAATATATTAATATTATATGAAGGATAAATACCTTCACGTATTTGATCAATCAATTTTGTATTAATAGACACAATATGCTTAACCTCTTTTCTGCTAATCTTTTGAATAAGCTTTCTTTTTTTATTATTCACAATTAATTTTTTTATCTCTTTATAGAGATTAATGTGATCAAGTTTTTTAAGTATGATGGCATGATTTGTAGTTTCTGTTAGACCACCTTTATTAGAAATAATTGTAGCACATCCTCTAGAAGATGCCTCTAATGCAGTTCTTCCAAAAGGTTCTTCCCATCTTGATGGTACAGCAGCAATTTCAGTTTGATTTAATATTTTTAATGTTTCTTTATGATTTAAAAAACCTAATTCTTTATGTTGCTTATGATTGATATAGATTGATCTGCGATCTTCATCACCAATAGATAATGCCTTCCATTTTGGATATTCATTTAAAATCTTTTGTATAGCATTTTTAAAAATATCATATCCTTTAGAATGATTAAGTCTTCCAACAAATGTAATATATTTATATTTTTTTGTAGCCTCATCTATATTTACACTTGGATAAATTATTTCTGTTTTAGCAGCAAGCTTAATGTCCATATTCAAAAAAAATCTATTTCTTACCCATTCACTTACAAAAACTATTTTATCAACATTTTTTAATAAATATAACCTCTCATCAATCGTTTTAGAGCCCTTCATGGATAATGGATCATTATGAAAATAAAAAATGAATCTATTTTCAATTTTTTTTAATAAATTGAATAAAATTAAAGGCCTATTATGAACCTCAATTAAGTCAAATTTTTTATTATTAATTTCTTTAATTAGATTATCACTATACTCGTTTGTGGTACTTTTGAATTTTGATTTTAAGCTTTTTAAATTTATATTAATATAATTTTTTGTTAAAAAATTTTTTGATTTTGTATTTCCATATATAAAATTATTTTTTTTAAACTTTGAATTTTTAAAGAATTCTGACACCCATAAAGATGCGGCGGAAGCTTTTTCTAAGGAATAATTTTCCTTATAGGGTAAAATTGTAGCAATACTAATTTTTTTTTTTTTAAATTCATTTAATAATTTAGATCTTTCTTTTCTATCTTTTTTAAGCTCATATTCAAATGAAAGAGCTTTATTTTTTGAAAAAAATCTTTTTTTATAAACAAGCTCCCACTTATAACCTTTTGTTGATTTAGCACCTTTATTTCTATTGTGGTTATCTAGTCTTTTATTGAAATTGTTTGTATATCCTACGTATGATTTATTTAAGAAGCCTTTTACAGTTTTTATAAAATAAACATAGTAAACCATAAATAGATATATTTTGGCGGTCCCTGGGGGAATCGAACCCCCCTTTGCAGGATGAAAACCAGCTGTCCTAACCGATAGACGAAGGGACCATGTTGTGATCTTTTATTTTAAAAGTCATTATTTATCAAGTGCAATTAACCTATAGGATAAGGTCTCTAATAGTTAATTGAAGAGTTTTTTTATTATTCCAGATATTTTCATTGATTTGACCTATTACATTAATGCTATTTTTATAACCCATTAAGTGTTCACCAATTTTTGTATTAACAGAATTAAACGATATTGATTTAATTGAAAATCCCGTTTTTGATTTTAATATTGAAGAAATATGTTTTTTATTTAACACTATCGGCCTAATTATTCTTAAATCCCTTAACATGAAAGTTGGTACTGAGTTTCCTGAGCCAAAAGGTTCTAATTTCTTTATATTATCATAAAAATCTTGATTAAAAGCTAATGATGAAATTTCAGACTCGTATGAAAATATATTATTATTTACAGTATTAGATTTTGAATAATCTTCTAATATATGGCCTTCAAAATCTTTAAGATTAATTTTATTTAGTGTAAATCCTGCAGCCATATTGTGACCACCACCACCTATAATTATTTCTTTATCTAACAAATTTTTAATTACACGACCAATATTGTAATTATAAACTGATCTAGCAGATCCTTTTAACAATTCATTAGATGCAGTTATTACAATAGAAGGTTTATTAAAATAATCTTTTAACCTTGCAGCTATAATGCCGATTAATCCTTCATTAATATTTGGATTATAATAAATGATTATTTCTTTGTTTTCCTTTTCAATTTTATGAAAGTCAATTTCATTTAATATTAAGTTTTCAATTTCTTTTCTTTTATTATTTAATTTAATTAAATGATTACATCTATCTTTTATGACCTGATGATTATTAGAAGATAATAATTCTGTGGCATATTGAGATTTACCCAATCGACCTCCAGCATTCAATATAGGGCCAATTAAATAACCAAGATCATTGATTGTAATTTTATTTTTTTTTTCGTTTAATTCAAACAAAGTATTAAGTGGTAAGTTTTTAGTTATATCAAAATTTTTAAGAGCATTTAATGCAATTAATCTATTAAGTTTCCGTAAGGGCATGACATCACATATTGTGGCTAATAAAACATATATTAGATAATCAGCTATATTTATTTCACTTTTAATTTCCTTAATTAGTAAATCTAAAAAAAAATAAGAAAGTGTTGTAGCGCATAAATAGTCATACTCCTTATAGCCATTATCTTTTTTTGGGTTTATAATTGAATTTGCTTTTGGATAAGGTTTGTTAATTTCATGGTGATCAATAATTAAGGACTTTATTTCATTATCATTTAAAAAATCTATTGCTTCATTGGATGTAGAGCCGCAATCAACCATTATAATCAATCTAGGATTTTCCAATATCAGTTTTTGGAATAATTTTTTAGTGGCACCATAGCCATCCTTTTCCCTGTCAGGTATATAATAAAAAAAAGAGTGATTTATACTTTCTAAAAACTTAACAAATAATGATGCAGCAGCAGACCCATCCACATCATAATCACCTAAAATACATATTTTTTCATTATTATTGATGGAATTAACAACAAGTTTAATGGATTTATTGAAATCTTCATTATTTAAAAAAACGTTGTTTAAATCTAAATCTGTATTGATTGTTGCAATTTCATCATCTTCAAATTTTTTTGAAATAATTAGTCTAGATAAAATATCACTAAAATTAAAATCTTGTTTTAATTTATCAACTAAGTTTTGATTGATTTTTTTTTGTACCCACTTCTTACCTGAAATAGAAATCATTCTTCAATAAGATTTGTTCTTTTTAAGATTTTTTTTAATTTTAAACTTTTATGTGTAACAAGTGTTTCGGTTGTATATTCATTATTATTTATTACTACTCCATTTAACATTTCGCTTGAGGTAATCCCTGTTGAGCAAAATATAGAGTCGCCTTTTATTATTTCATTTAATTCATATTTTTTATTTAAATCATTTATTCCCATTGCTTTTGCATCTTTAATATCTTTGTCGTTATCAAATATAAATCTTCCTTGAAAATGGCAGTCAAAACTATCAAGAGCTGATGCTGCCAAAACTCCTTCTGGACCACCTCCTATACCCAAAAAAATATCAACATTATATTTTGGATTTGCCACAAATAATGCACCAAGAACATCACCATCAGTAATTAATTTAATATTAATATTCAATTGTTTTAATTCATCAATTATTTTTTTATGTCTTGGTCTATCCATCACACATACTGTGAGTGATGTGATATCTTTGTTTAGAAAATCTGCAAGATTTGTAACATTTTTTTTTAATGAAAAATCTAGATCAACTAATCCTTTTTCAATTGGTCCAGTTGCAATTTTATCCATATAAGTTTCTGGCGCATTAAAAAGATTTCCCTTTTCAGCAATTGAAATAACTGATGTTGCTCCAGGTAAATTATTTGCTGCAAAATTTGTTCCTTCTAAAGGGTCAACAGCTATATCAAAATATGGACCATTTTTATTTCCAAGTTTTTCACCGGTGTAAAGCATTGGTGCCTCATCAAGTGAACCTTCACCAATAACAACTTCACCATTCATATCTATTTTATTTAATTCAGATCTCATTGAGTCAACGGCTGCTTGATCAGCAGCAATCTTGTCTTTTTTTCCAACCAAATAGGAAGATGCTAAAGCTGCCTTTTCAGAAACTTTTATGATTTGATCAACATACTTTTTATCAATAGACATTAATCTTTTTGAATAACTATTTCAGTAGAATTTATTACACTCTCAAATTCTCTTAGACGTTTATAAACACTTGCCAATTCTATAATGGTAGGCCAAGCTTTTAATAGGTATTGCATAGAACCTTCAACTCTTCCAAAAGCTCTTATAATTTGTTGCATAACACCTAATGTCACAACACCTGCTACAATAGCTGGAGCTAAGAAAACATACGCTGATAATACATTTGCTTGTAAGTAAGCCATACGACCAATATTAAAATATAAATACCTTGTGTAGCTTAAAAAGTGAATTGAACGAACTTCATCAAATAGTTCATTTATTGATTTAGGTCTAACGTTACCATCATCTTCAGCTACTACTAATATCTTTCTGTATGCAGCCTCTTTTTTTTGCAAGTCATATTCCACCCCAACTAAACGCAATATCCAACCTAATCCTATCAAGAATGCTGTACCACCCAATGTCCAAAGCAATGCACCAGTTATCAATCCATATTGCCAATCACCAAAAAAGAAGATTGGTATACCGACTGATAGCCCCAATAAAATTGGAGTAAATTGTATTAATACCATGACTGATTCAATAAAACTTGTACCTAAAGATTCCATAATACGGGTAAACTTAATTGTATCTTCTTGAACTCTTTGTGAGGCACCTTCTATTTTACGAGCTCTATCATAAACAGAATGATACCATTCCACCATCGCAGTTCTCCATCTAAATAAGAAGTGTGCTGTAAAAAAACTAATTACAACGTAAAGAGCTATATATATTCCAGCTAATGTAATAAATGATGCTAAATTTTCCCAGTACTCTTCAATTGTAATAGCGTTGGGTTTAGCAAGTGCTTTTTGAATCATATCGTAAAACACACCAAACCATTCATTTATTTTAACATCAATTTTTACTTGAACCCACAATGATAATAAAATTACAAATGAACCTAACCAAGACCATAATTGCCATTTTTTTTTTGTAAAAAATTTAAACATATAGATTATTTAAGAAAGTTATCAGCGTATGATTTTTTAATTGTTTTTCTTTTTTGTGGTTCAATTAATTCAAAATCAATTTTATTTTTTTTTGCATATTCGGTCGCTAGTTCTTTGGTTGAAAATTCTAAATTTAATTCTGAAAGAGTATTAGTGCTTGTCTCCCAACCCATTAAAGGGTTAACACCAACATTTTCAGTTTCAAATTTGATAACCCATTTGTCTGATTTACCCAGGCCTGACTGCATGGAATTTTTTGTAGGAATATAAATTTTTGCTTTTTTCATAAAATGGTCGGGGCGGCAGGATTTGAACCTGCGACCCTCTGGTCCCAAACCAGATGCGCTACCAGGCTGCGCTACGCCCCGATTGAGGTACTAATACATTAGATATTGATAATTTCAAAGAATAAAGAGCATCAAAAATAAGGCTTTTTTATAAGAATCAGATATACAACAATAATGATCATTACTTGTAATAATTGTAATAAAAAATTTGATTTAGACTCAAATTTAATTCCAGACATAGGTCGATTGTTGCAGTGTGCCAGCTGTAATCATAAATGGTTTTTTAAAAAAGAAATTCTTGAAAATACTGTAAGCCCAATTGTTGAAGATATTGACAATGATAACGTTAATGTTTTTGATCAAAACAACCCTACAAACAACAAGGAGATCAATCCATCAGGTATATCAAAGGAGAAGGTTGAAATAAATACAGTTGAAAAGCTTGATGAAAAAATTGAAATTTATAACAAAGAGGAAACAGAAAAAAATATTGAGGATAATATAAATGACGACATACCTGTTATATCCAAACCCAAAAAGCCAAAAAATTTTAAAATATTAAATTCTTTTATCGTAGCAATTATTTCGTTCGTAGCTTTCATAATTATTGTAGATACATTTAAAAATCCTATTAGGCAAGTTGTCCCAAATATCGAATTTATACTTTATAATCTTTATGAAAGTACTAAAGATATCTTGTTATTTATTAGAGATTTAACATAAAATTATGATCAAAAATCTTTCAAAACCTTTTAAATGGTTTTTTCAGTTAGAGGCAGCTAGTGGTCTTGTTTTGTTAATTGCTGCAATTATTGCTCTTGTAATAAGTAATTCTAGTTTTAGTAATTTATATTTTGACACATTAAACCAATACCTGTTTGTAGGTATTAATGATTTTGGTTTAAAACTTTCCGTACATCACTGGATTAATGATTTATTGATGGCAATCTTTTTTTTCTTTGTAACGTTAGAAATTAAACGAGAATTTATTCAAGGTGAACTTTCTAACTTAAAAAAAGCGTTACTTCCGATTATTGGTGCTGTTGGGGGAATGGTAGTCCCTGCCCTAGTCTATGTTTTTATAAACTTTGAGAATTCTGAAACATTGAATGGTTGGGCAATTCCATCGGCTACAGACATAGCGTTTTCACTAGGAATTTTATCTTTACTTGGTTCAAGAGTTCCAATTTCTTTAAAAATTTTTTTAACGGCTCTTGCTATCATTGATGACCTTGGCGCGATATTGATTATCGCTTTTTTCTATTCTGGTGATTTAAGCATAAGCTATTTAAGTTTAATTTTAATCTCATATATTTTATTACTTATCTTAAATAAATTTGGTGTTAAAAAGTTTATTCCCTATTTAATAATTGGTGCCTTCATGTGGTTCTTCACATATAAGTCTGGAATTCATGCAACAATAGCAGGTGTTCTTTTGGCTACGACCATACCTCACAGAATTAAAGACAAAGATTTCTCTTTATTAATTAAACTTGAGCATGCAATCAGTCCTTATGTTGCTTTTATGATAATGCCTATATTTGCATTTGCTAATGCAGGTGTGTCTTTAGAAGGATTATCATTATCATCTTTATTAGAACCTGTTCCATTAGGTATTCTTTTAGGGTTGTTTGTGGGTAAACAAGCTGGAGTTATGCTTATTTCTTTCTTTGCAGTTAAATTCGGTGTTGCACAAATGCCAGATAAATCTAATTGGTTAAGCCTATATGGAGTTTCAATATTAACAGGTGTTGGCTTTACAATGAGTTTGTTTGTTGGAAACTTAGCATTTGCTGAAAATATTCAGTATATAGATGGTGTAAAAATTGGTGTTCTTGCAGGATCTTTACTTTCTACAATATTTGGATATTTTATATTATTATATGCCTCTAAAAAATAATTCATGCTTTATAAAAATAATTTATTAATCCTACTAATTATCTCAATGTTCACATTTTTTGAAAAAGTTGATGCTAAATACGAAAAGCTTTTTTTTGATCACTCAATAAAGAATATTAATAATGAAACTATTGATTTAAATCAATACAAAGGAAAAACTATACTTTTAGTAAATGTTGCTAGTAAATGTGGTTTCACTAAACAATATACAGGCCTTCAAAACCTTTATGAGAAGTATAAAAACAGAGGTTTCTATGTAATCGGTGTTCCATCAAATCAGTTTGGCGGACAAGAACCAGGGTCTAATTCTGAAATTAAGGATTTTTGTGAAACTAATTTTAATATTACATTTCCAATAACTGACAAAATAGATGTTAAAGGTGAAGATGCTCATGATTTATATAAATGGGCAAAAAAAAATTATGGTAACTCGACTGTTCCTAAGTGGAATTTTCATAAAATTTTAATTAATAAAGAAGGAAAAATACAAGACACGTTCAATTCTTTTATTACACCAATGTCAGATAAAATAACAAAACAAATAGATTTAATTCTATAATCTAACGGTCATACCATCAAAACCAGGAATAATATTTTTAGGTAATTTTTTTTTAAGTTTTGCATAGTCTAAATCACTATGCATATTTGTTAATATAGTTTTTCTAGGAGTGAGGATTTTAACTATTTCCAAAACTTGATCTAAATTGAAATGTGCTGAATGATTACGGTACCATAGACAGTCAATAATCAAGTATTTTAAATTTTTTAATTTTTTGTAATCTTTCTTAAAGAATAAACTAATATCACTTGCATAGGCTAATTTATTATTAATTAGATAGCATATGCTGTTAATCCTACCATGTTGAACTGGTATTGATTCTATTTTAATTTTCTTATTTCTATTTGTAATTTGATGTTGTTTTTTAAGACTATTAATACTTAATGTGGATGGATAACCGTAAGATGATTTGAAGCAATATTTAAAAGTGGAAAGCAAATATTTTTTAGTTTTAGAGTCCGCATATACTGGAATTTGTTTCTTGCTTATTAAGAAAAATGGGCGAAGATCATTAATACCATGTGTTTGATCTGCGTGAAGATGTGTATAAAAAACTCTACTAATAGATCTAATCTTATTTTTTAGTAGTTGTGACCTCAAATCTGGAGATGTATCTATCAAAATATTTTGATCCTCAAATTTAATTAAAGCAGAACATCTTGTTCTAAAATTTTTTTTATTATTTAAATCACAATTACCAGTATATCCATCTATTCTAGGAACACCCATAGAGCTGCCACTACCTAATATGATAAATTTAAGAGACATTATAGATTAAAAAGTCTATTAAAATTTTTAGTTGTTAAATTGGACATTTCCTGATTTGTCTTTTCCTTTAAAATGGATAATTTTTCCAGAGTATATTTGATAAAACTTGGTTCATTTTTTTTTCCCCTCATAGGTATAGGAGCTAAAAATGGGCTATCTGTTTCAACAAGTAGTTTATCTAAAGGAATATTTTTAAAAGTTTCCTGAAGATCTAAACTACTTTTAAAAGTAATTATTCCACTTGCTGAAAAAAACGCATCTAATTCAAGTAATTGATTTGCAAAATTTAATGAACCGGTAAAACAATGCATTAAAATTTTTAATTTTTTTGATTTATATGATTTTAGGATTTCATATGTTTCATCCTCAGCATTTCTAGAATGTATGATAATAGGCATGTTAAGCTCTATAGAAGCCTCTATATGGCCTTTAAAGCTATCAATTTGTCTTTCTTTGTTGCTATGATTATAAAAAAAATCTAACCCAGTTTCACCTATACCAATAATTCTTTCATTTTGATTTATTTGATTAATTATATAATTTTTATTAATTAAAAGACTTTCCTCAGTTTCATGAGGGTGAATACCAAACGTACCATAAATCATTGGATCTAATTTAATAATATTCTTTATTCTGTCAAAACTTTCTACTGTAGTGCATATCGTTAATAGTTTTGAGATACCAACTTCTTTAGATCTTTTTATAACATCACTTAAATTCTCAAATAAAGGTTCATGATCTAAATGACAATGAGAATCAATCATCTTTCTTTTCAATTTTTTTAAATAAAATATCTATTTTGTTAATAGGTTTTCCAGATACAAGATAGTCATGTTTGGCAATAGATTCGAAATTAATTGCATCTACATTTAGATTAAAAATCTTTAAAGCTTTTTCTATTGAACTTGGGATTATTGGATAAAGCATGAATGATATTTTTCTGATCATTTCTAATGATGTGTAGACAATTGTGTTTAATCTATCTTTATCATCTTTTTTTTTCCAAGGTTCTTGATCATTAAAATACTTATTTGCTTCAAATAAAGCACTAATGATGAAATTAATATAATAATTAATATTTTGATTATCAATTTCAGTACGTATTGCCGTTAAATTATCAGTAAATTTATTTAGCATCACTAAATCTTCATCATTAAATTTTTTATTGTCTGGTACATATGAGGAGCAATTTTTCTCAGCAAATGCAGTAACTCTTTGACATAAATTTCCATAATTATTAGCTAAATCACTATTGATACAATCCTCTAACCTATCTTGTGAAATGTTACCATCATTACCAAATGAAACTTCTTTAATTAAATAATATCTTAACGGATCAAGACCATAAATTTCAATAATATCTAAAGGATCAAGAATATTTCCTTTTGATTTGGACATCTTTTCATCACCAGATAAGATCCAGCCATGACCATAAACTTTCTTAGGTAAAGGTATTTTCGCTGCCATTAAAAATGCAGGCCAATATACAGAGTGAAATCTTAATATATCCTTACCTATTAAATGAACAGATGCAGGCCAAAATTTTTTAAACAGTGCATCATTTGTATCTGGATAGTTTAAAGCGCTTATATAATTAGTTAGAGCATCGAGCCAAACATAAATTACATGATCTGGACTGTTAGGCACCTTAATACCCCAAGAGAATGCTTTACGACTTATAGATAGGTCTTTTAACCCCCCTTTTACAAAGCTAATTACTTCATTTTTTCTAGATTTTGGTGAAATAAAGTCGGGATTTTTTTCATAATAATTTAGTAATTCATCTTGCCATTTAGACAGCCTAAAAAAATAAGACTCTTCCTCTATCCATTCAACTGGTGAACCAGATGCAGTTGCTATCTTAAAGTTTTCTTTTTCAGTAATTTCTTCATCACCATAGAAAGCTTCGTCAGAAACAGAATACCAGCCGGAATATTTCGATAAATAGATATCATTATTTTTTTCAAGTTCTCTCCATAAATGTTGAACTGTTTTTTTATGTCTTTCTTCGGTAGTTCTAATGAAATCAGTATTAGATAAATTTAATGTTTTTGAAAGATCTCTAAATGTTTGACTAATTTCATCACAAAAAACCTGAGGATCGACATTTTTTTTCTCCGCTGCTCTTTGTATTTTTAAACCGTGTTCATCTGTACCTGTTAAAAAATGAACATCAAAACCATCTATACGTTTAAATCTGGCAAAAAAATCAGCAGCAATGCTTGAATATGCATGACCCATATGAGGTTTCGCTGATGGGTAGTAAATTGGAGTCGTAATATAGTAATTTTTATCCATTTATAAAAACTTTGATTTAAATTCTAAAAACAAACTTTCTTCATCCAGATTAAACTTTTCTGTATCATGAATTTTTTTTATAAATTTATGATAAAAATTAATTAATGAAATCTTCGTATTTGTTATCATGTATTTTTTTAGAAAAAATAACTCAATTAAGTTTATTAATAAAACTTTTATAGGTTTATTTTTCTTGTAATAATTATTTTCTATTATTAAGTTTATAAAACTTGAAATAGTGTGATCTTTTAAATTAATTGATTTTTCTTCAGCAAAATTAAATAAACTAATGATTTCACCAGGAGAATTATAATAACTCAGTAAGTCATAATTAACAAATTCAAGTACATTTTTTTTAAGTATTGAATTTGAGATATTTATTGAATTATTAAATGTTAAACTAATCTTAAATGTTAAACATCGTGATTTAAGTGTCGGTAGCATATTTTTTTCACTATTGTTTATTAAGATAAAAAAAACATTTTCATTTGGCTCTTCAATAATTTTAAGCAATGCATTAACAGAATTTTTGTTAAGATTTTCAACATTATCTATTAAAATAAATTTTGCCATATTATTAAATGTTGATTTATTAGTATAATTAATCATTTCACGAATTTGTGCAACGTCTATGCTTTTTTTTTCACTTAATAGATCTATTAAATAGAAATTAGGATGAGAGTTATTTTGTAATAGTTTATAAGATTTATTTTCTTTATTAATTCTAAAATTTTCTAAATTATATTTAAACATTTCATTTTTGGATAAAATATAGTTTATTAAATGATAAGCTAAAGTTGATTTTCCTGTTCCTTTTTTACCAGAAAGTAAAATTTTATTAGGCATCTTTTTTTGATTATATAGACCTACAATCTCAATAAAAAAATTTTTTATACCATAAATCTTAGTATTTTCAGATGGTTTTAAATTCATAAATCTAAATTAAATCGTTAATTTTATTTAATATTATATTTTCGTTAAGATTTATATCTAGATTTGAATTTATTTTAATATATTTTTTTGGTCTCTTTTTTAATATCTTTAAAAAACCATTTTGTACTTTTTCATAAAACTTACTGTCAAATTTGTCGTATCTATTAAGCTTTTTTCTAAGTCTAAGTCTTTCTTTCATATTAGTTAAATTAACTGTGTTTAAAAAAGTAAAATCAATTTTAACATTTCTCAAAATATGATTGTTGATACTTTGTATAAACTTGAGGTTTACACCCATTCCATAATGCTGGTATGCAATTGTTGAGTCTGTAAACCTATCTATAAGAATAATTTTTTTTCCAGAATTTTTTCTTATAATTTCTATATTTTCACTTCTTGCAGAAAGATACAGAAGTAAATCAGTTTCTTTATTAAATGTAGATTTGTTATCAAGAATAAGATTTCTTATCTTTTCTGAATTTGCACTACCACCTGGTTCTCTAATTTGAATGAATTTAATTTTTTTAATCTTTAAGTAATTTGCAACATTCTTTATATGATGAGATTTACCAGTCCCTTCTATACCTTCAAATACAATTATTGGTTTTTTAGACATCACCCCAAATTAAAAAATTAATAGATTTAATTAACCTTGAAAAAACATTTAATTTTTTAACGTCTTCATAAGCAAGCAAATCATATTCCTCAATAAGATCACCATTATAGGTTAACTTTAATTTTCCCAAAATATCATCTCTTTTAATAGGTGCTTGTATTGGACCTTTATAATTTAATGATACCTTTATTAGTCTTTTTTTTGCTTTTGGAACAGTCTTATAGATATTTTTTTTTATATAAGTTTTAACAGTATTTTTTTTACCCAACCAAACATCGATATCTTCTATTGGAGTGTTAGCTTTTGTAATTTCAACTAAATCAAAATTTGTTAAACCCCATGTTAGAAGTTTGGAGCTTTCACGAGATCTATCTTTCTTAGTATTGAAGCCACTTCCTACTGCTATTAATCGTCTTCCATTTCTTTCTACAGATGACGCTAGTGAATATCTTTCAACTGCTAAATAGCCAGTTTTAATTCCATCAGCTCCAAGGCTTTTATATAATAGAGGGTTTCTATTACCTTGAGTAATTGGGTCACCACCTGTTCTGCTCCAAGTAAATTCTTTTTCGGAAAAATATTTATATTCTTCAGGAAATTTTTTAATAAGGTAATTAGACATAAGCATAATGTCTCTTACCGTTGATACATTTTCAGTATTATTAATTCCTGATGAATTAGCAAAATTAGTATTATCCATTCCTAATTCTTTAGCTTTAGCTGTCATCATCACTGCAAATTCATCCTCTGTACCAGCAATACCTTCGGCTAATGCAACACATGCATCATTACCAGATGCAATAATTATTCCCTTTAGTAAATTTTCTACACTAACTTCATCACCAACCATTATAAACATTGAAGAATAGCCAGCTGACGAAAGTCTCCAGGCGTTCTCAGAAACTAAAAATTTCTCATCTAAATTTAAATCACCACTTCTTATCAAATCAAATGCGATAATGGTGGTCATAATCTTTGTCATAGATGCTGGATAAATTGATTTATCGGCATTTTTTTCAAATAATATTTCACCTGAAAGATAGTCTTGCAATATGGCTGTTCTAGCTTTTACATCAAACGCAGCATTAGAATTGACTGCTAGTAAGAGTGTTAATAAAATTGTTATAAGTTTTAATCTAATCATTTTTTAAAATTTCGATATTTTCAAATTCAAGTATGCTTATATCATTAAATGATTTTTTTAGAGAATTAATGTTATTAAAAGGACCCACATATACTCTATATTTTTTTTCATCAATTTTTTTGATCTTAACATCCTTAATCATTGTTTCATTAGTGATTCTATTAACTAGCAACGATGCCGTATCGTTAAAATAAAAATCAGCTATTTTTATTTCATAAGAAAATTTTTTACTTATTTCATTTTTGGTATTTACTTCTTCAATATTAAGATTACTAATACTGATATTGTTGACTGGTGCTTTGTTGGCAATATTTTTTTCTTCCTCAAAAGTTTTTGCTCTTTTTGCTACAAATATTGAGTCTTGTAGTACTTCTAAAATTTCTACATAAGGTTCATTTTCATTCAAATCTATTTCATCAGCTATTCTTACTGATAACACCGCATTATTAAATAAGGGATAATTAGCATTACTACCAACAGTACCGATAATAGATTTATTGTTTAAAATGTTTGTAATTTTAACAATTGAGTTTTTTTTTAAATTTTTTTGAAAAATAACTAAGCTTCGTTCGTCAATTTTTTTTGAAATAATCTTATCATTATAAAATTTATCATTATAAATAAGGCTAAATCCTTTGTTTATAAATGGATCATTCAATGAATTGGAAATTTTATTATTTGTTAAAGTTGTTGTTGTACAGTTATTAAGTAAAATGAAACAGCATAGGATTAATAGTTTCTTATAAAGCATTTTCAAATTTTTCCTTTAAAGTGCATACTGCAAGGCCAAATCGTAAGGATCTATTCCATTGTAGTATTTTTTCATAATTTTCAAAAACTATGTAGGCTGGATCTAAATTTTGAGCGTCAGGTATAATATCTTTGTCTGGTGTAATGATTGATGCAATCAAATTTTCGTCAACAACATTAAAACTATCATCATTAATTAAATATTTTTTTAATAGTTTAAACTTATTTTTATTATGAAGTTTTTTTGCGGATGTGTTTAATATATTGTTAGGTATATTTTTTTTTAATTTTACTTTTATGAAACAAGGTTGTTTTTTCTTCCATCCTATTTTATTTATATAGTTAGCTGCAGAAGCAAATGAATCTATAATCGATTTGAGCTCAATAATGTTATTTTTATCATAGTCTATTGCATAGTTATCTATAGTAGTGGGCATAAATTGAAAAAAACCGAAAGCTCCAGCCCACGAACCATATAAAATATCATGGTCGATTTTCCCTGCATCTATTAATTGAAGAATTGTAATTAACTCATTAGTAAAAAAATCAGATCTTCGTTGATCATAACTTAAAGTTGCAAGTGATGACAGTATATCCATCTTTCCTACGTAAGTTCCAAAATTAGTCTCTATCCCCATCAATGCTAAAAGTAACTCCTTCTCTACTGAAAATTTATTATCTATCAAATTTATGAAATCTTTATTCAATCCATAAAGTTGAGCACCCATATTTACTTTTTGTTTAGAGGTTCTCTTCGATATGTAAGTTTTTGTGTCTTCATAGAATTCGGGTTGAAAACGGTCATATTTAATTACATTAGGTAAAAACACAATATCAGACATTGCTAGATTGAATGTTTTTTCTGAAATTTTTTTTTCTAAAGCATAAACTTTGAAATTTACTAACCACTCATTAAATTCTTTTTCATTAGCATTTAATGTTCCGTGGATAATAGTGAAAAATATAATTATAAAATATTTAATTATCTTCATATAAATCTTTTAAATAAATAATTACAGCAATCCATATTAAAATGAAACTTAATGATTTTTCAAAAGAAAAAGCCTCATCATAATAAAAAAAGCCTAATAAAAACTGAAATGTTGGAGTTATATAGAAAATCATTCCAGTGGGTCCAAGACCACAGAGCTCAACACCTCTTACGTATAGAAACAGGGGTATGACAGTCATTGGCCCAGCTAACATTAATATAAACATCAATGAAGGATCATTCAAACTAAAGATATTTAAATTATCTTTAAAAAGTAAAAAAAAAGCAAATAATGCAAATGGTAATATAAAAAGACTTTCTATTAGAAGGCCAACATCAGTATCAACATTTACTTTTTTTCTAAGAAGGTTATAAAAACCCCAACTTAGAGCAACAATTATTCCAACCCATGGGATTGAATGAAAACTTTTAAATAAAAGTAATAATACAGACAATAAAACAAGAAGTATGGAAAGACCTCTTCTTTTATTTATTTTTTCGCCATAAAAAATATAACCTAGGAATACACTTAAAATTGGCATAATAAAATAGCCAAAGCTTGCATCAATAATTTTTTCTGTACCTACGGCATAAATCCAAGTTGCCCAATTTATAAAAATTAGTAAGCTTGAAAAAAATAAATAAATTATGTTCTTTTTATTTTTTATAATTTCAAAAAAAACATCCCATTTAGAAAAATAAAAGGTAGTTATTATTAAAACTACAGATGTCCATACGCAACGATGAATCACTACCTCTATAGAGCCAGCAAATGAAATATACTTGAAGTAAATAACACCAATGACACCCCACCAAAAAGAACCTAGTGCAGTTAATCCTATACCTTTATTGAATTTTTTCTTTTCCACAGTAATAAATTTATACCTTTTAAATGATTATCTGTTTAATTTATCAATTTTATTGTTGAATTAAAAATTTATAATAATAAAACGTTGCTAACGGAGAGATGGCAGAGCGGTTGAATGCACCGGTCTTGAAAACCTAGAAATCCCCAATCCACTTTACATCGTAACACATACATTTCCTTATTTTACTTATTAATTTAAATCTTAGATTAAAAAAAACGAGCTATTATTCACTCGCCTAAGCTCTGAAACTAGAGCGAAACTAGAGCGAAGATAGGTCTGGGGCACCGGGGTAACAGAACGCCCCTTAAAACTCTCCTACTTATCTTTATTTATAATGTTGATTGGTGTTAAGATTAAATATTGACACACTGGTGGTACAATTTTATTTTACAGGTACTACAAAGTTAGGAGTATAGGTTCTATGTTTGTCCGTAATTGAGTCTGTGATTCCAAAGTCTATTAGAACGCTTCCAGCTAATTTTTCACCTTCTATTTCACTTGGTATGCTTCCATATCCTTTTTTGCCTAAAGTTGTTTCGCAATCATATCTTAATGGATCGTCTGATCTTCTGATCAGATTTGTACCTGGAACTTCAACGTTATAAGCCGCACGTTTATTAGTTAACTTACAGTTTCCACTACTACCGTCACTAAAAGATAGTGTAACAGGCACAGTTGGATCATTAACAATAGAAGCACAAGAAACAAGTACAGCTCCAGAAAGTATTGCTATGAAAGTCTTTAACATTTTTTATAGTTACATTTTAATAGCTGGTTATCAAGTTTATAGTAAGACAGTTGATGCGCAATCCATCCTTAATTTCACTCAAACTTCTACTATTTGCTATTGATTGTAGCCAGAGTATGATCAAGATTGCAGACTATCTTATTGATAATTTAACGTTGTTGTTAAAAGATTACTGCTGTCGTTACATGGAGTTGCATAACATGATCTCAATATAACGGGATAAGAACTATGGTTAATATAAATATAACCAATCATATTATCTGGTATGGAAGAACCTTTATAAATATCATTTCGAACTGCTAACTGTCTATCTCTGTTCCAAATACCATTATCTATTGGATTTAAAAATCTAAGATTTGGATCCGAAGTCATTCCACCTAATATTCTCCAAGAGTCATGGATAGCATTACAACTAACTTTATAATATCCTGAGTTTATAAAAATATTATCTTCACTAATTTGACACTTCATAAGTTCAGCAGAAGCATACTTTGCTGTCATTTTAAAATTAGATTTAATAGCATTCTTTTTCGCACTACTCGTATACCCATTATAAGCAACCACTCCTACTGCAGCCAGAATACCGATGATAGCTACTACGACTAGGAGTTCTATTAGGGTGAAAGCTTTGTGGTTCATTTAATCGATATTGATAACATAGGATAAATTATTTTCCACATTGCTACAAGGTTCTTTAAAACATGAAGTTATTCTTATATCATTATTGTCTAGAGCTGGCGTGGCCCCAGGATTAAAAGTTTTGTCATGTGATATTCCATTTAAATGAATAGAGCCAATACTACTAGAATTTGTAGAAGGTCCAGTGTTTCTTACATAAGTTAAATTCGTATAAACACTTATCAATTTTTTATCTGCATTAAATAATTGCTGTAAATGTGGAATAATTTTTCCATAAGTTATACCTGAACAGTTAACGCTAGATCCATTATCTCTTTTCATAATTGAAGTTTCTCCAAGATCGCATTTTGTAACTTCTGCAGTCATATATTTTTGCATCATCTTGAAATTAGCTTTTGTAACACTGGCCTTTGCACTAGCTGTATACCCATTATAAGCAACAACCCCTACTGCAGCGAGGATACCGATGATGGCTACTACGACTAAGAGTTCTATTAGGGTGAAGGCTTTTATTCTAGACTGCATCTCTTAATACACAAATCTTCATAATTTCTGTCTTTACAAGAGTTGTAACATTTGAAATCAAAATTTGGTCCAAATGAATTTTTTATGTTCACAGGGTTTTCACTAATTTCTTCTGCACAACCACTCAACATTAAACCAAGAATTACAATCCCTAAAAGCTTTTTCATTAATTAATACTCACTGTACTTTGTTTACGGTTTTCTTCTTTTTTACAAGGTGTCTTATTACAAGACTTAATAATGATATTAGATCCTGATGAGCCGAGACTTACATAGCCTACATCATCGTCATTAATATTGGTACTTGAAGATCTCACAGCATTATAAGTTGTTTTATAAGGGTTCTTGTCTAGACTAGTTTTTAATATAGCAGCCATAACTGTTTCAGCATTATATTTTGAACAATTTAATAAACCCTTCATAGCAGTAGCATCACCTAAGCTACATTTTTCTAATTCTCTTGAAATATATCTAACAGTTTGTGCGTGGAATACATTTATTACAGTTACTTTTGCTGCAGGATAAGCGAAATATTTTTTATATATAGTTATGGATAAAACAGCTCCAATAATTAAAAATAAAATAATATAGACTGACATCATAAGTGGACCAGGACCACGTTCTTTAATTTGATTTTCTTCAGTCATTTTTACATACTTGACGTTATTTTAAGAGAAATATAAATAGCTATTGCTAATAATCCAAGCCCAATACACAAAGATAAAACGTAAGGTATTTTTTTTTTAGATACTATTAATCCAATAAATACCCAAATTGGGGTTAAATAAATAGAAAACATAAAAGTCATAGCAAAATAATCTAATATATTTAATTCATTGCTGTTTTTCATTGAAGAAGAAGTTGCCGCAATTAAACCACCAAATATTAAGCCACCTAAAATATATAAAATTGGATATGTAAAAGCAGAATGCCAAGGACTGTTATTGTAGATATTTTTAATCCTAGTCCAAATACCAACTTTGGATTTATTTCTTACAGACTTTTTCATCTAAACTTAGTTAAATCGTTTAGCGAAAAGATTATAAAATAGTCCAATTAAGAACCCACCAACAAAACCATGTGAGAAAGACCAAACTGTCATAAGTAAAGTTTTTCCAGCAGTATCACCCCAACCAGGGTACATGATATTGAATAGATTTTTAAAAGGTTCAACAGTTGCTTGATCCATTAGTAATGCCATAACTCCTACTATCAATACTCCGATAGACCAGGCTAGACCTAATGATAATCCTAAACCAATTGTTGAAAGCTTTGTTGCTTTTTCCATTTCAAAATCTAACAAATAGCAACTTTACTATCCATTAAATTATCTTCAGCTAGAATGCCAATAATACCTACAACGACTAAAAGTTCTATTAGAGTGAAAGCTTTAGTTTTCATTTATGAGTAATGCATACTATTGAGCTTAAAACGCCAGCTGACTCTTTCGTTGAGAATGTCCAATATCCAGGATTAATTCCTGCTTGAACAACCATCTCTCTGTCACAACCATTTGTATTTTTGGATAAAGTATAAAGTCCTATAGCTCCATTGCACATTTTTTTTCCAAGAGCTGCAGATTGAATGCTTTTAGTTCCCCAACTTTTTGCCATATCACAAGCTCTATCTTCACCAATATTTCCATATGGATTTCCTGTCCAATTTTTTTCTCCAATATGTGTTTGTAAACTACTTTCATAAAATGGACTTACATTGTCTGCAGTATCAGAACAATTTCTATTTACACCACCTCCACTGTTGTTAGTTTGTCTAAAGACAGTTCCGCCATTAATCATACATTTTATTGCATCTGCTTGTATCCATTTAACTACTGTACTAAAATTTTGTTTAACAACAGATTTTTTAGCAGCACCCGTATACCCATTATAAGCAACCACACCTACTGAAGCGAGGATACCGATGATGGCTACTACGACTAGGAGTTCTATTAGAGTGAAAGCTTTTTGTTTCATAAAAAAACTTTATCTTAATATCCTGGGATTTTATAGGATGAAACTTGAAACATACTTGAAACAAATGTATTTTTTAACGTTATTGAAATAGTTTTTTAGTTGAAAATTTATGATTGTTAGCTAAAACACTCACTAACGGAGAGATGGCAGAGCGGTTGAATGCACCGGTCTTGAAAACCGGCAAAGGGGCAACTCTTTCCTGAGTTCGAATCTCAGTCTCTCCGCCACTACTCACTTGCATAATTATAATTTTTAAACATCTCTGAAACTTTGTTTAACTTAATTTGAATTGTTAAATTTTGACCTTGATTTAATTTATAAAGATTTTCATCATCATAATCTAACAAATCACATAAAAGCTTTAGCTCTAGCTCATTAAACTGATCAATATATTTTTTAGTAAATGAACCTAATAACTTATCCATTTCTTTAGTACCTCTATAGTTGGCTCTATAAATTATTTTATTTTTTAAACTCTTTATATTAATGGTCATAAAATTTAATATATTACACCTAACATGAAAAATAAGAATAATTATGATTATTTATTGGCTGATCTAACCAAATTAAATGGTGTGGGTAAAAAAACCATGGAAATTTTGAAGAAAAAAAAAGTAAATAATATTTTTGACTTACTTTGGAGATTACCCAAATCTTATACAGACAGAACGCTCGTTAGTAAAATTTGCGACCTCCAAATAGGTGTTATTCAAACTATCAGAATTGTCCCATTAAAATATCAATTTCCAAGAATTAGAAACTTACCAAATAGAGTTAATTGTATTGATGAAACTGGAAAGATTGATTGTATATTTTTTAATAGTCACGAAGGATATGTGAGAAAAATTTTACCATTAAATGAAGAAGTGACAATTAGTGGTAAGATAAGTAATTATAAAGGACGATATCAAATAACAAACCCCACGTATATTTCACAAGACAGTTCTTTAATTGAAAATGTTGATAATAAGTATTCATTAACAGATGGTATTACTGAAAAAACTTATAATAAAATTATTAATCAAATATTAAAAAACTTACCTATTTTAACTGAGTGGCATGATAAAGACATATTAAAAAATTTTAATAATCAAAGCTGGAATGAATCTATAATAAAATTACATGATCCAAAAAATATTGAAAATTATAAATCTGATTTCTATAAAAGGCTTGCTTATGATGAAATACTCGCATCATTTTTAGTTAATTCAGAAATTAGAAAAAAAATTAAAAAAATTAAAAAGGTTTCAAAAAATTTTACTGAAAAAGCTCATAATAATATAGTTAATAAATTAGATTTTACTCTTACTAATGATCAAAAGATTTCATTAAATGATATCAATAATGACCTAAATTCTAAAAGTAAAATGTTTAGACTTTTGCAGGGGGACGTTGGAAGTGGCAAAACTATTGTTGCATTAATTTCTTCTTTAAGTGTCATTAGTTCAGGGTTTCAAGTTGCATTAATGGCCCCTACTGAAATATTAGCTAGACAGCATTATAGTTTGGCAAAAAAACTATTTCCTAAAAATATTAAAATTAAATTACTTTCCAGTAAAAGTGAAAATAGTGAAAAAAAGAGAATTGTAAAAGATTTAGAAAACAATGAGATTCAAATGGTATTTGGCACTCATGCAATTTTTCAAAAAAAAATAATTTATGCAAACCTCGGTTATATTATAATTGATGAGCAGCATAAATTTGGAGTTAGGCAAAGAAAGCTTTTATCAGATAAGGGAGGAGATAATTGTGATGTTCTTTTAATGTCAGCAACGCCAATTCCAAGAACCTTAACTATGTCAGTTTATGGTGATATGGATGTTTCTATCATTAAGGAAAAACCAAGTAATAGAAAAGAGGTTAAAACTTATAGTAAATTAGAAAGTAAAATAGATGATGTTATTAATTTTGTTAAAAAAGAGATAAAAGAAGGAAACCAAATTTTCTGGGTATGTCCCTTGATAGAAGAATCAAAAAAATTAGATCACCAATCATCAGTTACTAAATACAAATTTCTTAATGAAATTTTCCCAAATAAAGTTGCACTACTTCATGGAAAAATTGATAATGAAGAAAAAGAAGAAATATTAAATAAATTTCTGAACAAAAAATATTCAATTTTAGTTTCGACAACAATTATAGAGGTTGGGATTGATTTTCCTAATGCTAATGCAATCATAATAGAAAATGCTAATAAGTTTGGATTATCTCAGTTACACCAATTAAGAGGAAGAGTTGGACGTGGCACAAGACAAGCAAGTTGTATATTGATGTTTAAGTCTAATTTAAGTGCTAATGCAAAAAAAAGGATTAATATTCTAAAAAACTCTAATGATGGTTTCGAAATCTCTGAAGAAGACATGAAGTTAAGAGGTTTTGGTGATTTACTTGGTTTTAAGCAAAGTGGTGTTAAAAATTTTAAATTAGCTGACCCAATTCAAAACGAAGATTTATTTTTAATGGCAGAAAAACAAATTAAAAAAATAGAATTAGAAAATATTGATATTAAAAAATATAAAGCATTACTCAAGTTATACGATCAAGCAGATATAATTAACGATATGGTTTAGCTATTGGGCTTAGAAGTTCCCGCCGAAACTATAAATTTTGACGCTTCTTCAAATGTCATATCCAAATAAATCAAATCTTCTTTTGGTATCATTAGCAGAAAGCCACTTGTTGGGTTAGGAGTTGTTGGAACAAAAACATTAACTAAGTTAATATTTGTTTTAGCTTTAATTTCACCTGTGTTTTCTTTTGTGGCGAAACCTACAGCCCACGATCCTTTTCTTGGATACTCAACTAGTACAACACTTTTTTTATTACCCTCTTGCTTTCTAAAAGAATCTGTCATTTGTCCGACCGCAGAGTAAATAGTTCTTAGTATCGGCATTCTTTTAAATAAATCGTCAATTATTTGTAAAAATTTTTTACCTATAAAAGTTAAAGAAAGGCCACCAACAACTGTAATAAAAATAATTGTTAAAATTATTTCAATACCTGGAATTGCATATGGAAGATAAGTATTAGGATTTAATCCTGATGGTACTAATTTCGTTGAAAAATTTATTAAGAATTTACTTAAATAAAGTGTAAACCCTATTGGTATTAAAACAATTATACCTGTAAAAAAATAGTTTCTTAATTTAAGCGCTAATGGTTTTTTTTTCTTAATGGGCATAGATAATTTAGCTATAACTAGAATAAATAACAAATGAAACGGCTATGATGAAAATTGTAACTAAGATTTTATTGTTTAAATTCATAAAAGTATATATTTATATGATTATCAAAATTTTAATAAAATGAATAGAAGAAAATTTTTAAATTATGTCGGGTGCGGATGTTCGGGTTTAATGATCGGTGCCTGTTCTACAGCGCCAATAACTGACAGAAGGCAATTAAAAATTATACCTGAATCTAAATTAAACGCTCAAGCAGCTCAAATTTTTGAAAAGATCAAAGAAAAAGAGAAAATGAGTGATGACACTAAAACACTAAATGAAATTAAAGATATTGGAAAAAGAATGGAAGACTCTATATCGGAATACTTTTATAGAGCAGGTCTAAATGATCCTACTGTTAATTTTGATTGGGAATATATATTAATAGATAATAAAAAAGTTAAAAATGCTTGGTGTATGCCTGGTGGTAAAATTGCTGTGTACACAGGAATACTTGCTGTTACAAAAAATACAAATGGCCTTGCCTCGGTTATGGGTCATGAAATTGCGCATGCTGTTGCTAAACATTCGGTTGAAAGAGCAAGTAGAAGTGCACTTTTGCAAACTGGAACATCTTTGATTGATATTTTTTCAGGTGGAAAATTAGGACAGATCAATCAAGCAACTGGCATGAACACTGTAGGACTATTATCTCAAATAGGGATAATGAATCCTTTCTCAAGAACCCAAGAAAGTGAAGCTGATTACCTGGGAATGATTTTTGCATCATTATCTGGTTTTGATATCAGGGAAACTAAAAAGTTATGGGAAAGAATGAAAGTAGAAAATAAAGGCAAAGAACCCCCTCAATTTATGAGCACACACCCATCATCCTCTAAAAGAATTAAAAATTTATCAGAATGGGAAAATACTGTCATTTTAGACTATCCACCGATTACAATTAGTTAATATTTAGGAGATTATTTTAGTGGTGAGCCCTGATGGACTCGAACCATCGACCCATTCCTTAAAAGGGAATTGCTCTACCAACTGAGCTAAGGGCCCACATATAAATCAATGAAGTTGAGATAAATGTTTTTCTTTATTTAATTTTAAAAAAAAACTTTTGGTGAAGTCTTCTTTAAAATTTTTAAATTTCTTTACACTTAAAAATTTAAACAATAAAAAAATATCTAACTTGAATAATTTTTATTACCAAAAAACAATTATTTATTGCATAACATGGCAAAATGCAAATATTTAAATTACAACTTATCAATGTATTCATCATGAAATTTATCAAATGTACCTTTTTTAATATTTTCTCTAATAGAAGACATTAATTCTTGATAAAAGTTGATGTTATGTAAGGTTAAAAGTGTAGAACCTAGGATTTCATTCGTATTAAAGAGGTGATTTAGATAGTTTTTTGAATACTTGTTAAGATTTAGATTTGAACAATTGGGATCAAGGGGCTCATTGTCATTTTTAAATTTATTATTTTTAATATTTATACGACCATTCCAAGTAAAAGCTAAACCAGTTCTTCCTGATCTTGTAGGCATTACACAATCAAACATATCAACACCTCTCTTAACAGCTCCCAGAATATCAGCTGGTGTTCCAACGCCCATTAAATATCTTGGTTTATTATCAGGCATAATATTTTTTAAATCATCCAGAACACTAAACATTTCATTTTGACTCTCCCCTACTGCAAGACCTCCAATCGCATAGCCATCAAAGCCAATTTTGATTAACTCATTAAGAGATTTAGTTCTTAAATCTTTGAATAAACCACCCTGGACTATTCCAAATAAAGCTTTGTGGGGGTTTAAACCAAAAGCTATTTTAGATCTTTCAGCCCAATATATGGATAGTTCCATAGATTTATTTATTACATCATAATCGGTAGTTTTTTTGGGACACTCATCCATGATCATAACAATATCTGAGTCTAACCCTCTTTGAACTCTAATGCTTTCTTCGGGACTTAATATGAATTTTTTACCATCTACATGAGAGTTAAATATTGCACCTTTTTCTCTGTCTACTTTGTTTAATTTTGAAAGTGACATAACTTGAAACCCACCAGAATCTGTAAGTATAGGAAGCTTACAATTCATAAATTTGTGAAGTCCTCCTGCAGAAATTATTCTATCTACACCAGGTCTAATCATTAAATGATAGGTGTTAGATAATATTATTTCAGCACCAGTTTTAATAACATCGTCAATAAGACAAGCTTTTACAGTAGCCTGTGTACCGACAGGCATGAAAGCAGGTGTTTGAATGTTTCCTCTATGGGTTTCAATAATACCAGTTCTGGCAAATTTATCATTTTCAATGACATTAAATTCGAAATTTTTTAATGTCATTGAAATGTGTATTAATATTAATTAAAGCTAATAATTTTATCTGGGTTAGAAACGGAACCGTTATTATTTTGGTCTCCTCTTTTAATTTTATCGACTAGGTCCATACCTTCAATAACTTTACCAAAAACAGTATATTGTCTATCTAGGAATGATGACTCTTTGAAACAAATAAAAAATTGACTATTAGCACTATTTGGATCTTGTGATCTAGCCATAGACAGGGTTCCTCTTTCATGGGGTAAGTCGCTAAATTCTTCTTTTAGATCTGGTAAATCAGAACCACCCATTCCTGCTCTTTTTAAATCAAATTGGTCATTAGAGGAGTTACCAAATTGCACATCTCCTGTTTGAGCCATAAAACCATCAATTACCCTGTGAAATACAACACTATCGTATTTACCATCTTTTGCTAATTGTTTAATTCTTTTAACATGGTTAGGGGCAACATCTTCAAAAAGTTCTATTTTAATATCTCCATCTTTAAGTTTTAAAATCATTATATTCTCCTCTGCGATTATATTGTTGGTTAGTATAAAAAATAAAATTAAAAATTTTGTTATAAATTTATTCATATTTCTCTTTTAAAGACTTTATTGTACTTTTTGTAGTAAATTTTTTTATATCACCTTTTAGTCTCACTATTTCTTTAACAAATCTTGATGAAATAATTTGATTTTCAACATCAGACATTAAAAAGATTGTTTCTATATTATTGCTTAATTTTCTATTCATTCCAGCTAATTGAAATTCATATTCAAAGTCAGATACAGCTCTTAGACCCCTTAAAATAATATTAGATTTGTATTTTTTACATAAATCGGTTGTTAACGATGTAAATGAAATAACTTCAATCTTTTTTTTATCAAACTTTAAATCAACAAATAGAGCTTTTTTAATTAACTGTATTCTTTCAAGTGAATTAAAAAGATAATTTTTATTAGTACCATCAGAAGCAGCAACAATAACTTTATCAAATAACTTTAAAGCTTTTTTAATTACATCAATATGACCAAAAGTTATTGGGTCAAATGTTCCAGGATATACAGCAACTTTTTTCATTACTCCAAGTTATCATCAATTTTTATTGCCGAAACAACTTTTTCATCACCGGATAATTTGATAATTCTTACACCTTGAGTATTTCTTCCAGCTGTTCTGATTTCTTTAACAGCAACTCTAATTACTCTTCCTTTATTTGTTGAAATCATTACATCATCGCCTTCAATAACTGGAAACGACGAACATATACTACCGTTTCTTGGTGAGTTAATAATTCCAATTATACCCTTACCACCTCTATTGGTAACTCTATATTCATTATTCAAAGTTTTTTTGCCGTATCCATTTTCTGTAATAGATAAAACAAATCTTTCTTCAGACTTTGAATCTTTTTTTGTTTTTTCTTTATTTGCTATTGAGAGAGAAACGATCTCATCGTTAGGTGATAACTCAATACCCTTTATACCTTTGGATGATCTACCCTTAAATATTCGTAGTTTTTTTGATTCAAATCTAATGCATTTACCATTTTTTGTACTTAACATTACATCCTGATCATCCTTACAAATTTCAACACCTACAATTTTGTCATTAGGGTCTAACTTTATTGCAATTTTTCCAGCTGAATTAATTGAAGAAAAGTCTTCTAAACTATTTTTTCTAACTTTACCTTTTGCAGTTGCAAAAACAATTTGAAGATTTTTCATATCGCTCTCATCATCTGGAAATGGCATTATTGAACTGATAGATTGATGATTTTTTAATGGCAAGATGTTGAATAGAGATTTACCTTTTGATGTAGTTGATCCTTCAGGTATTTTCCAAGCTTTAATTTTGTAGACAAGACCTTCTGTTGAAAAGAAAAGAACAGAAGTACGAGTGTTAACTGATAAGGTTTGAACTACAGAGTCCTCATCTCTCGTTGTGATTCCAGATTTTCCTTTACCACCTCTTTTTTGTTGTTTGACACTACTTAAAGCTCCTCTTTTAATGTAGCCCTGAAGAGTAACTGTAATAATCACTTCTTCTTTTTGAATAGTCTCTTCGATATCATAGTTTAAAACGGCATCTATAATTTTAGTTCTTCTTGGAACTGCAAATTTTTCTTTGATAGTTTTAAGCTCTTCACTTATTACGTTTAAAAGTTCTTTTTTAGAATTAATTATTTTTTTATAACCTTTAATCAGATCAGCTAATTTTTTAATTTCAACTTCTATTTCATTAATTCCAAGAGCTGTAAGTTTTTGTAGTCTAAGTTCTAAAATAGCAATTACCTGAGGATCGGTAAGTGAGTATAAATTTTTTCCCTTTTTATCTTCAACAAGTGAAATTAGCTTTAAAGATTTATTTATTTTCCACTTAGTACTTAATAATGATTTTTTAGCATCATCAGGAGTTTTTGAAGACCGTATAATTTTTATAATCTTATCTAAGTTCTCAACAGATACCGATAATCCAATAAGGATATGAGCTCTGTCTTCAGCTTTCTTTAAATCAAACTTAGTTTTTTTGATTACTACGTCTTCACGGAATGTTAAGAAATTTGATAAAAATTCTTTTAAATTACAAATTTTAGGTTTACCGTCAACAATAGCTAAAGTGTTAAATCCAAAGGAGCTTTCTATAGATGTATTTTTATAAAGTAATCTTTTAATAGTTTCTGGTTCAACACCATTTCTTAAATCAATAGCAACTCTAATCCCTTCTCTGTTAGATTCGTCTCTAATATCTTTTATTCCCTCTATTTTTTTCTCTCTAACAAGTTGGGCAATTCTCTCATTTAAAACTGATTTATTTACCTGATATGGTACAGAAGTTATAACTAGTCTCTCTCTACCATTTTTTTGTGCTTCAATACTAATTTCACCTCTAATTTTAAACGACCCACGACCTACATTATATCCAGCTTTAATAATTTCTTTTCCAATGATGACACCACCTGTTGGAAAATCAGGACCTGGTATATGTTTCATTAACTCTTTAATTTTAACATCTTTATTTTCAATTAAAGCTAATGTTCCATCTATAATTTCACCTAAATTATGTGGGGGAATACTTGTTGCCATTCCAACCGCAATACCACCTGCACCATTTACTAGTAAATTAGGATATTGAGCAGGTAAAACTGTTGGTTCTTTTTCAGTTTCATCGTAATTACTTTTATAATCAACAGTATTTTTTTCTATATCATCAATTAAGTATTGAGAAACTTTAGCTAATCTTGTTTCCGTATATCTCATAGCCGCAGCTGGATCTCCATCAATAGATCCAAAGTTACCTTGGCCTTGAACAAGAGGTAAACTCATAGAAAAATCTTGAACCATTCTCACAAGAGCGTCATAAACAGATTGATCTCCATGTGGGTGATATTTACCAATAACATCCCCTACTATTCTTGCAGATTTTCTAAATTGTTTTGACCAATCGTAACCACCTTTATACATGGCAAATAATATTCTTCTATGAACTGGTTTAAGTCCATCTCTAACATCAGGAAGAGCCCTGCTCACAATTACACTCATTGCATATGACAAGTACGATGAGCTCATCTCATCATGCATTGAGATAAGTTTAATATTTTTGTCTTTAGGTATTTCTGTGTCTTTCATAGAAACTAAAATGGAATTTCGTCATCCATATCATTAGGGGCTTGGGGGCTATCATCAGGATTGCTAGCAACAGCTTGCGAATTGTCATTTTGAATACCACCACCGCCAGTGTTTCCACCGCCCAACATAGTAAGTGAAGAATTGTATCCTTGAATTACAATTTCAGTTGAATACTTGTCTTGACCAGATTGTTCATCTTTCCATTTTCTAGTCGTTATCTGTCCCTCAACATAAATTTGAGCACCTTTTTTCAAATATTGCTGAACAACATTGACTAACCCTTCATTAAATACAACTATTCGATGCCATTCTGTTTTTTCTTTTTTTTCGCCAGTTGCTTTATCTTTCCAAGATTGGCTAGTAGCTAAACTTAAGGTAGCAAGACTTTTGCCATTTGACATTTGTTTGATTTCTGGGTCTGCGCCTAAACGCCCAATTAATAATACTTTATTTAAACTTCCAGCCATAATATTTATAATTCTTTATTAATTTAATTAATTTTATATCACAATATAAACTCAATATTAATTTTATTAATTTAAAGCAACTAAAATTATGATTAAAAAGATAGTTATTAAGGGTGCAAAAGAGCATAACTTAAAGAATGTTTCAGTAGAAATACCTAAAGATCAGTTTGTTGTAATTACTGGTCTTTCTGGTTCAGGAAAATCCTCATTAGCATTTGATACTGTCTATGCAGAAGGGCAAAGAAGATACGTTGAAAGTTTATCAGCTTATGCTCGTCAATTTTTGGATAAAATGAAAAAACCAAATGTTGATCTTATCGAGGGATTAAGTCCAGCTATAGCCATAGAGCAAAAAAATACATCTAAAAATCCAAGATCAACTGTTGCAACAGTTACTGAAATTTATGACTATATGAGAGTGCTGTATGCGAGGGCTGGTGTTCCCTACTCACCGTTCACAGGAAAGCCAATTACATCGCAAACAATAACCCAAATCGTTGATTTAATAAAAAAATTACCAAAAAAATCTACAATTTATATTTTTGCTCCTGTAGTCAGAGGTCGTAAGGGTGAGTATAGAAAAGATATTTTAAGCTATAAAAGAAGAGGTTTTAGAAAAATTAAAATTGATGAAGTCATATACGAAATAGACAATGCACCTAATTTAGATAAAAAACTCAAGCATGACATATCTGTTTTAGTTGATAGAATTGTCTTGAATTCTAACCTTGGTAATAGACTTGCTGAAAGTATTGAGACAGCTGTAAATTTATCAAATGGATTGGTATTTGTTGAGTATGAAGATGAAACATTGCCACAAAAATTTAGAAAAATTGAAAAATTAATTTATTCTACAAAATTTGCCTGTCCAGAGAGTGGTTTTACAATTGAAGAGATTGAACCAAGACTTTTTTCTTTTAATAGTCCTTACGGAGCGTGCGCAGAATGTGAAGGTATAGGTATTAAATTGAATGTAGATCCAAATTTAGTAGTTCCTGATGAGAAAAAAAGTATAGCTGATGGTGCTATAGAACCATGGGCCAAATCAACAACCCTATATTATGCTCAAACCTTGGCCTCTATTGCTAAACATTATGGAATTTCTTTAGATGAGAGATGGAAAAAACTTCCAAAAAAATTTAGAGATGTAATATTGTTTGGATCGGATGAAGAAGAAATTAAGTTTGTTTATGATGATGGTTATGAAAAATATTCTCATAAAAAAACTTTTGAAGGTGTAATAAATAATCTTGAAAGAAGATTTCTTGAATCTGACAGTGAATGGAAAAGAGAAGCAATAGCTGAATACCAATCCGATTCTGCTTGTGAAGGATGTAACGGTAATAGATTAAAAGAAGAAGCCTTATGTGTTAAAATTGATAATCAGAATATAAGCGAAGTAACTAAAAAATCCATTCTAGATGCTGCTAATTGGTTTAAAGGTTTAGAGCAAAACCTTGATAAACGACAATTTAAGATAGCAGAACATATTTTAAAAGAAATTAATGAAAGACTAACGTTCCTTTTAAATGTTGGTCTTGAATATCTAACATTATCAAGAGAGTCAGGAACTCTTTCTGGTGGTGAGGCTCAAAGAATAAGACTCGCCTCACAAATTGGTTCTGGATTAACTGGTGTACTGTATGTACTTGATGAACCCTCTATTGGATTACACCAAAAAGATAATGTTAAATTAATAAATGCATTAAAAAGACTAAGAGATTTAGGTAACACTGTAATTGTTGTTGAGCATGATACTGAAACGATGGAAAATGCAGATCATATAATAGATATGGGTCCTGAAGCTGGAACAAATGGTGGTGAAATAATTGCACAAGGCACTTATGATGAAATACTAAAAAATAAAAATAGTATTACTGGTCAATACTTATCTCATAAAAAGTATATAGAAATTCCAAGAACCAGAAGGCTTGCAAAAAATGGAAGGTTTGTTGAAATTAATGGTGCTAGTGGAAATAATTTGAACAACGTTAATCTTAAAATTCCAACAGGAAGTTTTACTTGTGTAACTGGAGTTTCTGGTAGTGGTAAATCAACACTAATATTACAAACATTATATCATGCATTAAATTTAACCTTGAATAATAAAGCTAGAAAAGTCCCTAAAGAGTTTAAGAGTTATAAAGGTGTTGAGCTTATAGATAAAATAATTGATATAGATCAGTCTCCTATTGGAAGAACACCTAGATCAAACCCAGCAACTTATACAGGAGCTTTTGGCCCCATTAGAGATTGGTTTACAGCACTACCAGAGTCAAAAACAAGAGGATATAAGCCAGGCAGATTTTCTTTTAATGTTAAAGGTGGAAGATGTGAAGCTTGTGAAGGTGATGGTGTAATTACATACGAGATGCACTTCTTACCTGATGTTTATATCCAGTGTGATGAATGCAAGGGAACCAGATACAATAGAGAAACTCTTGAGATAAAATTTAAAGATAAAAGTATTGCCGATGTATTGGATATGTCTGTAGACGAGGGATGTGAGTATTTCGAAAATATTTCAAATATTAAAACAAAACTATTAACACTAAAAAAAGTAGGCCTTGGGTATATAAAGATTGGACAGCAGGCAACAACACTATCTGGTGGTGAAGCTCAACGTATTAAATTAGCTAAGGAATTATCAAAAAGATCTACAGGAAGAACCATGTACATATTAGATGAACCAACAACGGGTCTTCATCAACATGATATTAAGAAACTATTAGAAATACTTCATACATTTGTAGCTCTAGGAAATACAGTTGTTGTTATTGAGCATAATTTGGATGTAATCAAAACAGCTGATTATATCGTTGATATGGGTCCTGAAGGTGGTGTCAAAGGTGGAAATATTATCGCAGAGGGTAAACCTGAGGATATTATCAAAATAAAAGGTAGTTATACTGGTGAATTCTTAAAACCCATGCTGGAAGAAAAATTTAAAAAGAAGTTAAAGATTTAAACAATTAGTGTATAAGTGATTCTAATTATGGGTAATTTACTATCATCACTTCCAAAAACTATTCACGCATCATTAGCTTTAGCAATAATTTTTTTTCTAGGGTTGTTTTATGGTAATGGTGGTTTTGATTTTGATACAATTTTTTGGAGTTGGTTAACAAGATTTATTCATGTAACGGTTGCTATAATGTGGATTGGTTTACTTTGGTATTTTAACTTTGTACAAATTCCAAATATGCCAAAAATCCCTGACGAACAAAAACCTGCTATAGGTAAAGTTATTGCTCCAGCTGCATTGTTTTATTTTAGATACGCTGCATTACTGACAGTTCTGTCAGGATTAATTTTAGCTTATCTGAATGGTTATTTACACGATGCTATGACATTAGGTGGTGGTGGAAAAAACACAGCTATAGGTATTGGGATGTGGCTTGGATTATATATGGCTTATAATGTTTGGTTTATAATTTGGCCAAATCAAAAAAGAGCACTAGGTATGGTTGAGTGCGAACCTGATGTTAAAGCAAAATCAGCAAGAACAGCAATGTTGTTTTCAAGAACAAATACTCTTTTATCGATACCAATGTTACTTTCAATGGTAGCAGCTCAAAATCTTTATTAAATCTACTCTGTATCTTCTTTTAAAATTGTTTTTTGTGAAACTCTAAGTTTTACAAGTATAGGATTAGCTATATAAATTGAAGAATAGGTTCCAAATATAACACCCATTATCATGGCTAAAGAAAAACCTTTTAATATTTCTCCACCAAATAAATATATTGAAACTAAAGCAAGCAATGTTGTGGCTGATGTAATTATAGTTCTGGAAAGAGTTTCATTGATTGAGATATTTGTAAGTTCATAAATCTTGATATCAGAAAATTTTCTTAAATTTTCCCTAACTCTGTCATAAATTACAACAGTATCGTTCATAGAATAACCAACTATAGTTAAAACGGCGGCAACTATTGATAAATTTATTTCTAGACTGAATAGCGAGAAAAGACCTAGTGTTATAATGACATCATGGAATAAGGCCAAAATAGCACCTAAACTAAATTGCCATTCGAATCTTATCCATATGTAAAATAACATTGCGGCTAGAGATAGTGCAATTGCAATAATACCAGACTTTAATAATTCAGAGCTAACTTTTGGACCTACATTTTCAACTCTTCTGAAATTAAAAGAGCCCCCCAAAGAAGATGTTAAATCTTTTTTAATAACCTCAATAGCGTTTGCACTTGTATCTTTTTTCTCTATCTTAATTAAAAAATCATTTTCATTACCAAATTTTTTAACATTAAAATCTCCTAAATTCATTTTATTAAAAGATTGTCTTAAAGAAGTGACATTAATATTTTTATCATTAGACCTTAGTTCTATTAAGGTCCCACCCTTAAAATCTACACCAAAATTAAGCCCTTTAAAAAATAACAATAGAACAGATGCAACGACTAGACTTAAAGAGATAAGATTAAATAGTTTATAAAATTTATTAAAATTAATCATTTATATTAGGTTGGCTTTTTCTTTATTTCTTACCACATAAAGACCAGTAAGCATTCTTGCAATAAAATAAACTGAAAACAGTGTAGTAAAAATTCCTACAGCTAAGGTCACAGAGAAGCCTTTAACAGGTCCGGAGCCCATAAAGAATAAGATTACAGCTGCAATTAATGTAGTTATATTTGCATCTATAATTGCAGTTTTTGATTTCACATAACCTGTATCAAAAGCTATTATATTATTTTTTTCTTTCTTGCATTCTTCTTTAATTCTTTCAAAAATTAATACATTAGCGTCAACTGCCATACCTACTGTTAAAATGATACCTGCTATTCCAGGAAGAGTTAATGTTGCTTCAAATAAAGTTAAAATACCAACTAAAAAGAATAAGTTAATTAGTAGTGTTATATTAGCAATTAGACCAAATATTTTGTATTTAAAAAACATAAAAATTATCACTGATAAAAAACCAATCATAAGAGCAATAACTCCAGCATTAATTAAGTCTTGACCAAGGTCAGGTCCTACTGTTCTTTCTTCAATTATATTAAGCGGAGCTGGTAATGCTCCCGATCTTAATAGTAGAGCCAAGTCTGTTGCAGATTGGAACGTAAAATTTCCACTGATCTGGCCATTTCCACTTGCTATAGTATCTCTAATTACTGGAGCACTAACAATTTTACCATCTAGAACGATAGCCAATTGCTTGCCAACACCGGTACTAGTTGCTTTACCAAATCTTTTAGCCCCCACTCTATCAAGAGTAAATGATACTACTGTTTCGTTTGTTTGATTATTCATTTGTGGTTGAGCATCCAGTAAATTCTCACCATTTAAGATTATTCTTTTACTAACCATTGCTTCGCTAGTTCCATCTTCAAACTGAAGCATTTCAGTTCCAAAAGTGTCATTATTATTTTGAGTGACAAATCTAAATGTTAAATTTGCAGTTTTTCCTAAAAGTGACTTTATACGCATAGGATCATCTAGACCCGGAAGTTCAACTAAAATTCTATTATTACCTCTTTTTAATATATTGGGCTCATTAGTACCAACCTCATCAACTCTTCTTCTAACTATTTCTAAAGCTTGATCTTGTGAAGAAGTTTTGATTTCAATAAGTCCATACTTTGAAAGAGTTAAAGTAAATTCATTATTTTGTATTTCTAAATCAAACTGATGAGATTTATATTGATTATAATATGGGTTAATATCACTTTCTTTATCAAGAAAAAAATTTTCAACTAATTGAGCATTATCATTAGAAACATTAAATATTATTTTTTTATTTTCTATTCTCAGATCATTAAAAGTTATTTTCTTATCTTTTAAAAAATTTCTAATAACAGTTGTTGTATTTTGTAATTTTTGAATTTCAACTGGACCGTTATCAATCTCAAGTAAAAGATATGAACCACCCTGTAAATCTAAACCTAGATTTATCTTTTTTGAAATAAAGCTATCTTCAGAATTCTGAAAATTTGATGCAGCAATGAAAATAAAAAAAATAGATACTAATGAAACTAAGGTAATTCTTAATTTAGAAAAGTATAACACTTTAGTTAAATGTTATTTTTTTACTTCAGGGGAGTTAAGTAATCCTTGGATGCCTGTAGATTTGATAATTTCAACTTTAACGTTGTCAGCAATTTGCACTTCAACTTTTTCATTATCAATAATTCTTTCAACTGTCCCTATAATACCAGCAGATGTTACAACCTTGTCTCCTCTTGATAAGTTTTCTACCATGGCTTTATGCTCTTTAACTTTCTTTTGTTGAGGTCTTATTAAAAAAAAGTAAAAAATAACAAAAATTAAAATTAGTGGTATAAATTGTCCTATTCCTGAATCCATTTTTCTCCTTGATTAAAGTGAATACTTACAACATCTATTAAATTAAAACAACTTTAAATCTTATTGATTTTCTCAATATTATTCATGTAAGGCCTTAAAACTTCAGGTACAATAATAGAACCATCTTCTTGTTGATAATTTTCCAATATAGCAACTAATGTCCTACCAACTGCTAAGCCACTGCCATTTAAGGTTCCAACAAGCACTGTTTCTTTTTTTTCGTTTTTATATCTAGCTTTCATTCTTCTTGCTTGAAACGATCCACATGAAGAGCAACTTGAGATTTCTCTATATTTATCCTCAGATGGAAGCCACACCTCAATATCAAAAGTTTTTTCAGCACTAAAACCCATATCACCAGTACACAAAACTATTTTTCTATATGGAAGTTTTAGTAAATCTAAAATCTTAGTTGCACAATCAGTCATTCTATCGAGTTCTGGTAAGCACTTATCTGCCTCAACAATACTCACCATTTCAACTTTGTAAAATTGGTGCTGTCTAATCATGCCTTTTGTATCTTTACCATAACTACCTGCTTCTTTTCTAAAACATGGAGTTGAAGCAACCATACGCATAGGGAGTTTTTTTTTATCAATAATTTGATCTTTTACAATATTGGTTAAAATAACTTCAGCAGTTGGAATTAAAAACTTTCTGTCACTAAAATCATCTAATTTAAGTTCAAACTGATCATTATCAAATTTAGGTAATTGTCCTGTACCATACATAGTAGCATCTGTTGCAATTAGTGGAGGTGATATTTCTTCATAACCATTAGTATTAACATGTGTATCAAGCATAAAATTTGATAAAGCTCTTTCTAATAATGCCAATTTATCTTTTACAAAAACAAACCTAGAGCCAGTAGTTTTTGTGGCTAGATCAAAATCAAGCATGTTTAAGTTTTCACCTAATTCATAATGAGATTTAGGCTTAAATGTAAAATTATGTATTGTTCCTGATTTAGAAATTTCTATATTTGAATTTTCATCTTTACCTGTAGGAACGTCAGAATGAGGTATATTTGGTATTGATGATAAAATAGTTTCTAATTCATTTTTAACATTAGTTTGTAATTTATTAATATTATCTATTTCAGATGAAATTTTTTTAGATTTTTCAAAAAGTGACTGATCTTTAGACTTTGAAATATCTTTTTTTTCTTTTCAAGCAGTTCTCTTTGTTGGATATATTCTCTATTGCTCTCATCCAATGATAAAATCTTATCGACATCTGTATCTAGGAATCTTTTATTCAAAGCTTTTTTAAAAGCCTCAATATCATTTCTAATTTCTTTTATATTATGCATTTTTTTTATTTTTCTTATCAATAATGTTTACAGAAAATATAGATAATTCATATAAAATCAATAATGGTATTGCTAGTCCAATTTGAGTTATAGGATCAGGTGGTGTTAACAATGCAGCTGCTGCGAAAATCATTACAACAACATATTTTCTTTTTTCTCTAAGAAACTTAGCATTAACTATGCCAACTCTAGCTAACAAACTAAGAACAACTGGTAACTGAAAACTTATACCAAATGCAAAAATTAATTTCATTACAAGTGAAAGATATTCACTAACTTTTGCTTCCAATTGGATGGGTAATCCTGTTGAAGCCCCTGTGCTTTCGAAAGAGAGAAAAAACTTTATGGCTAGTGGCATTATTAAATAATAAACAAGCATTCCTCCTAGAAAAAATAATATAGGTGTTAAAACAAGATATGGAACGATTGCAATTTTTTCATGCTTATAGAGACCTGGTGCAATAAATTTCCATATTTGCACCAATATAAAGGGACATGTAACAAAGAATGCCGCAAAAAAAGAAACCTTTAAGTATGTTAAAAATGTTTCCTGTAAAGCTGTAAAAATTAATCTTCTATCAGTTCCACTTTCATTTACTGCTTTAGCAAAAGGTTCAACTAAAAAACCATAGAGATGTTCTGAAAAAAAATAACATCCGATAAAAAAGATGAATAAAAAAATAAAAGAGTGAATTAATCTTTTTCTAAGTTCAGTTAGATGGCTTACAAAACCGCCATCATTTTCAGATTTTGTCATTATCTTTTTTTTCTTCTATAGGTTTTTCTATCTCATTAGAATTAATGTCAAGGTCAGCTACCTCATTTTGTATATTGCTAATATATCTTTTTGTTGTTCCAATCCATGAACCAACTTTTTTTAACATATGTGGGAAATCTTTTGGGCCAATAACAATGATTGCAACAGCTACTACTATTAAAATCTCAAACCAGCCAATAGTGGGCATTTAATTTATTCTTTGTCTTTGCTGTCTTGATTATTTTCTGAAACGTTTTTAGGCTCAGGCTCAGACTCATCAGTGATATCTGTAGCCATACCTTTTTTAAAACTTTTTATACCTTTAGCAACATCACCCATTAGACTAGAAATTTTACCTCTACCAAATAAAAGGACAACTAAGATTACTACAATTGCTATTTGCCAAATTCCAATGCTCATAATATTTTATACCTCTTTTAAATTTAATTTTAAAGTAACTTTTTACTTTTCTTCTTCTGGACTTAGTGTTCCACCTAGCATCTCATCGATATTTTCATAAATATCTTCTTTTTTTTCTACTTGTTTTTCTTTGTAAAATTTACCAGTACCAAATATTGCATTATCTATGTTTGAGCTATCAATCAGACCAGCAGATCCCAATTCGTCAACTGTAGGTAAATCAGACAGTTTTTGAAGACTAAAATGACTTAAGAAATCATTAGTAGTTCCATACTGAATTGGTTTACCAGGTACATCTTTACGGCCTTGTGGTTTTACCCAATTTAGCTCCATTAAAATCTCAAGTGTATTCGTTCCAAAAGCAACACCTCTAATTTCTTCAATTTCAGCTCTAGTGACAGGTTGGTGATAAACAATTATTGCTAAAGTCTCAATTGCAGCTCTAGATAATTTTTTTTCTACAGTTTTTTCTTGAGACATAAGGTTTGATAAATTTTCAGATGTTCTAAAAGACCATCTTTTAGAAATGCAAACTAAATTAATTCCTCTTGATGAATATTCTTTTTGTAACTTCTCCAATGATTTTAAAACATCAATTTTTTTTGAAATTTTAGATTCGATAGTCTCGATATCTAACGGTTCAGCAGCAGCAAAAACAATTGCCTCAACTTCTCTTTCACCAGCATTCATTTTTGATGGGAAAGTAACTATATTGTCATTTATTTTTTTTGTTTTCTTTTTTATTTTTGTCATTTTAGTTCTTTAATATAAATATCATCAAATAAATTTTCTTGTTTTATAGTTAAATTACCTTCTTTAACCAGCTCTAAAGATCCTGCAAAAATTCCAGCTTTACCTGTTCTTTTATATTTTGAACTATTCTTAAATGAAGGTGGTATTAATTCATTAATATTCCTCCAATCAATTAACTTACCAAAAAATTCTTTTATTCTTTTTATGCCATCTTCAGTGGTAAAAACTGGAAGTTTAGGAATATTCATTCTTTGAAAGTCTTTAGTCATAATAATTGATGAATAAGATTTTAATAGTTCGTAAAGATTTAGTTTATATTCAGTACTGTATATAGATCTTATGTTTCCTTTAATTCCTCTAACTCTTATTTCTCTTCCAAGTCTTTTTCTTTTTAACATTTGGTCAGAAAGTAATCTGATCAACTCTAATTTTTTTAATTGTAATTTTAATTTTTCAGCAACTTCTAAAACTTTAAATTCTTCTTCTGGATTTCCTGGCAACAAAAGTTTTGATTTAAGATAAGTTAACCAAGTAGCCATCAATAAATATTCTGATGCAGACTCTAGATTAAGATTTTTTTCGTTAGTAATATAATTGTGAAATTGATCAGCCAGTAAAGTTATTGAAATATCTTCAAGGTTAACTTTTTGAGCTTTTGCCAAATCCAATAAAACATCAAGTGGGCCGTTATAATTATCAAGATCAACATTAAAATTTTTAGAATCGGTGTCGGACATAGTAAATATTAACTTATAATTTTATAAAATTGTGATGTTTTTTTAATAATAAACTTACTTATAAATGGTGAATACAGAGCCACATCGTTCATTTCTTTTAAATTTCCATTACAATGAAGAACTAGATCGCAACCAGCGCTAAAAGATTTTTTTGTATTAATTGCTATAGAGCCTTTTAAACTCTTCATTGATATATCATCAGACATCAAAATATTCTTAAATTTAATTTGGTTTCTTATTAATTTTATAATTTTCTTCGAATGTGTTGCGGTATTAACTTTATCGATATTTTTGTAAATAAGATGCGCTGTCATTGCAAACAGACTATTTTTATTTTTGAATGCCATAAAATCATTATTATTTAGATGTCTTAATTCTTTATCGATTGTAGGAGTTTTTTTATGACTATCAACTTTAGCCAAACCGTGACCAGGAATATGTTTTATTACAGCACCAATCTTATTATTATGCAATTCTTTAATACAAATATTACCAATTTGTGAAACAATCTTTGCATTACTTGAAAATGCTCTGTCACCAATTATTGAGCTAGACCCTTTTGATCTTACGTCAAGAACGGGTAAAGTATTAATATTTATGCCTACAGTTTTTAATAATAAGACAGTTTTATTTATAAACTTTTTATATTCAGTATAAAATTCTTTTTTATCTTTAAGATAAAGATTGCCAAAAAATTCTCCTGTAAACTTATCTGCTTTAAAAAATTTACTTAGTCTATTTACTCTCCCACCCTCTTGATCGATTAAAATAGGGTATTTCTTATCATTAAATATTTTTCTAATTTCGTCTGTTAATTTTTTAACTTGTACAATATTTTTGATATTTCGTGAAAAAAGTATTATTCCCCAAGGCTTATGTTTAATTAGAAATTTTTTTTCTTTAATCAATAATTTAGTTGATTTTAAACCAACTATAAAACTTTTACGATCATCCATCATTATTTATTAATTTCCAAAAATTGTAATTCTTTTTGTTTTTATCTATGCTTTTTTCAACATATTCTACGATATTAACAGTATCACTATTAAGTAAAATAAGATTACGAGAATAATTTTCAGTTTTATCTTCAATATTTTTTAAAGATCTATATGAATTTTTTTTATTTTCATTTGAAAAGTAGTATTTGAAAGATAGAAAAAAAAATAAAACTATAACAATTAAAAATAAAAGATATTTAAGTTCTTTTAACATTACATTTTTTGCGGAGTATCAACTCCAACAATATCCATTCCAGATTTGATAACATTAGATATAACTTTTAAAAAAACTAACTTATCATTTGATATTTTCTTTTGTTCGTTAATAAATCTTTTTGATGAATCATCTTTACCCATATTCCAATAAGAATGGAATTCTGATGATAGCTCATAAAGATAAACTGGTATTCTGTGAGGTTCAAGTCTTAAACTTGCAGCTTCAATACACTTGGGCCATTCTGCTATTTTTTTTAATATCTTTATTTCATCTCCAGTGTATTCAAATTCGTAATCTTTTATATTCAAATCATTTTCTATATTAAGATCTACGTGTCTAAAAACAGATGATATTCTAGCATAACAATATTGGACATAGTAAAGAGGGTTATCTTTTGATTTTTCTTTAACTTTTGTAAAGTCAAAATCTAACTCTACATCGCTACTTCTATTAAGCATAATAAATCTAGTAGCATCCCTACCAACTTCAGCAATCAAGTCTTCAACAGTTATATAGTCGCCTTTTCTTTTCGACATTTTGAAAGGTTTTCCATCTTTAATTAGCTTAACAAGTTGGCTTACCTTACAAATTAATTTTTTTTTATCTCCAGATAACGCTTCCACGACAGAAGTTATCCTTTTTATATAACCGGCATGGTCAGCACCTAATATATTAATAAGTGTATCGTAATTTCTATTCAATTTATTATCGTGATAAGCCACATCACTAGCAAAGTAAGTCCAGGATTGATCAGATTTTTGAAGTGCTCTATCTTTGTCATCTCCAAAATCTGTTGATTTAAATAAAAGTTGCTCTCTTTCAACCCAATTTTGATCATCCTCACCTTTGGGGGCCTTAATTTTTCCACTATAAACTAGTTTTTTATCCTTTAATTTGTCAATTACTTTTTGAACTTCATTATTTAGTACAATATCAGTTTCACTGGTAAATTTATCGTGCACTATTCCAAGGTTTGATAAATTGTTTTTAATTAATTTTAAAGATTCTGAGACTGACAATAAAGTTAATTCTTTTGAAACATCTTCAAATTTATCAAATTTTAAAACTTTGTTAGATTCTATAATATTTTTAGCAATATCAACCAAGTAATCACCAGGATATAAATCTGAATTTTCAATGGGAAATTTTTCATTAAAAAGTATTTCTCTAATTCTAAAAAAAACAGACTTTGTAAAATTTATGATCTGATTGCCATAATCGTTTACATAATATTCTTTAGAAACATCATGTTTGTTAAAAATTAATATATTTGAAATTACATCCCCTAATATTGCACCTCTACAATGTCCTACATGAAGAGGACCTGTCGGATTAGCTGAAACAAATTCTACAAGATATTTCTGTTTTTTTTCTTTTATATTGACACCAAAATCTTTGTAATTTTGGTTAACATTTTTAATAAAATTGTTCCAATATATCGTTTTAAATTTAATATTAATAAATCCAGGTTTTGCTACAGAAATAGTTTCAATTTTTTCATCTTCATTTTTAATTAAATCAATTAGAGTATTTGCAATATCGATTGGAGATTTTTTATTCGCTTTAGAGAGCACCATTGCTACATTGGTTGATATATCGCAGTCAAAATTTGATGGTGGTATATCTACATTAATTCCTTTTAAAGATTCAGGTATTTCTAAAGAGCCATCCTTATTTAGTTTTTTAATCAAAATTATTATTTTATCTAAGTAGAGATCAAAAATGTTCATTAAATACTTTTGTTTAAATTGATTGCATATCTATCTGTCATACCTGAAATAAAATCAGCAATTGCTCTATTAGGGTCATTTTTTAATTGGTCAGCATTTAAGAATTTTTTTGGCTTATTCTTAATTTTATAAAAAAGTTTATTAACAATTTTTTTTCCATGATTATTTTTTAATAATACTTTCTTGTTGTTGTACATTTTGCTTCTTAGGAAAAACCTAACTTCTTTTTCAATTTTTAGAAATTTACTAGAAAAACATACTATAGGATTATCTAATTTATAAACATCATTTAAAGATTTGATCTTATTAGTTTTTAAATTATTTTTAGTATTTTTAATCAAATCTCTAACCATTAAATCAATTGAATCTCGTATTATTTGATATATCAAAATATCTTTATTATTATTTTTAATATTTTTTTTGTGAGATTTATAAATATCTTTAAAAAAATTAATTTCAATCAAGTCGTTTAAATTGAACATTTTGGCTCTGATTCCATCTTGTATGTCATGATTATTATAGGCAATGTCATCAGAGATTGCTGATATTTGAGCTTCCAATGATCCAGAGTTAGTAAATTTTATTTTATTTTTAAAACTTTTCAATCCAATCAGCCCATTAACTGTAGAGAGATCTTCAATTGGGCCATTGTGCTTTAATAATCCATCTAAAGTTTCTAATGTTAAGTTTAGACCTTTAAATTTAAGGTATTTATGTTCAAGAAACATGATTATTCTTAAAGTTTGAAGATTATGATCAAAACCTCCGAAGTTAACCATGCATTCATTAAGGGCATCTTCTCCAGCATGTCCAAACGGTGTGTGTCCCAAATCATGAGCCAAACTTAAAGTTTCAGCCAGATCATCGTTTAAACCTAAATGTTTAGCTATTGATCTTGCAATTTGCGCAACTTCAATTGAATGGGTAATTCTAGTTCTAAAGTGATCCCCTTCTGTATTAACAAAAACTTGTGTTTTATGCTTTAGCCTTCTGAATGAGGCACTGTGAATAATTCTATCTCTATCTCTTTGAAATGGTGTTCTATAAAGTGAATTGGCTTCTTTAAAAATACGACCATTGCTTTTAGATAGAGCTAAATTTGAGTAATTATTCATACTTTAAATTTAATAAATTGATATTATATTAGTAATATCAGTGTTGTTATATGATTAAAGAAATTAAATTTACAGATAAAGCTATAAAACAGATTAATAATTTGTTGTCTCAAAAAGATCCAGGGTCATTTTTTAGAATCGCTATTAAAGGTGGTGGTTGCTCAGGTTTTCAATATGAGTTTACTTTTGACAAAAAATTAGAAGCAGACGACTTAAAACATGAAAATATTCTCATTGATAAAACTTCAGCAGACTTATTAAAAGGTTCAGAAGTAGACTTTGTCTCAGAACTAATTGGTGATCAATTTAAAATCTCCAACCCTCAAAGCAAATCTTCTTGCGGTTGTGGTGTTTCGTTCTCCATATAATGATTATCACATCTTGGAATGTTAATTCAGTTAGAGCAAGAATTGAAAATATTAAAGAATACCTTCAAAAATTTTCTCCTGATGTTGTCATGATGCAAGAGATCAAAACTCAAGATGAAACTTTTCCATATGATGATTTTTCAGCATTAGATTATGAAAGTCATGTATTTGGACAAAAAAGTTATAACGGAGTTGCAATCATTTCTAAGCATAAACTAGAAAATGTCAGATTAGATTTGATTAAAGATAAGTTAAAACAATCTAGAATTATTTCAGCAGAATTAAAATATAAGAAAAAAAATATTCAACTGATTAACATTTATACACCAAACGGTAATCCTGTAGATACTGATAAATACACTTATAAAAAAGAATGGTTAGATACTTTGATTAAACAGCTAAAAACTCTTTCAAAGAAAAATGAAAATATTATTTTAGCAGGTGATTTTAATATTCTTCCTTCAGCAGAAGATGCTTATAATATTAAAGGTTTTGAAGATGACGCTTTATACAGACTTGAGATAAGAAAAAAATTTAGAGAAATGATTAATCTAGGTTTTCATGATGCCTACCGTCATATTCATGGCGAAACAGAAGGCTATACTTATTGGGATTATATGAGAGGTGCTTGGCAAAAAAATAATGGATTAAGAATAGATCACTTCTTAGTATCAAATTCTTTATTAAATATAGTTAAGAATGTTAATATTAATAAAGACCCCAGAGGAAAAGAGAAACCCTCAGATCACACACCTATTGAAATTGAATTAACTTAAAGATTTAATTTTATTAACAAGCTCTTCATTAATATTTCTTGGTCCTTTATCCAGTCTATTTTTATGTCTTCTTTCACCTGGGAGTCTAACACCCTCCATAGCTGACATTTTACTAAAAAACTCATCAGCATGTTTATCCCAACCTTTACCAGAAATTTTATCAGGTGAGATTGCTATAATAAATTCTCCACCACTTGGAGGACCACCATCGTTATTATCTTTAGCAGCAGTTTCAAAACTAAAATTTTCACCAATCAATGCGCCAGCTAATAATTCAACCATCATTGCTATACTAGATCCTTTATAGCCACCAAAAGGAAGTATAACTCCACCATCCGCAATTTCTCCAGGATCAGTTGTTTCTTTACCTTCTTTAGTTAAACCTGTTCCAAGAGGAACTTTGTGCCCTTCTCTTTTTGCTATCTGAACTTCACCCATTGCCATTGAGGCTGTTGCCATATCGTAGACAACTGGAGTTTTACCAGGTCTAGGCCATGCAAAAGAAATTGGATTTGTACCATATAAAGGTTTCGTAGCACCCGCTGGTGCAACGGCAGGCTTATAAGATGTGCAAGCAATACCAACAAGACCAGCCTCTGCAATAGCTTCAGTTTCAGGCCAAAGAGCTGCCATGTGATGTGAATTTTTTATAGCAAGAACTGCTACACCATTTTTTTTAGCTAAATCAATAACAGCAGGTAATCCTAAACTTAAAACCATTGGAGCAACTGCATTGTTACCTAATACTTTAATAATACTTGGAGCAACATTTTCTAATTCTGGTCTTGCTTTACCATTAATTTTTTTGCTTTTTAAACCTGCTACATAAGCTGGCAATCTAAACAAACCATGAGAAACAGAGCCATCTCTTTCAGCTCTCATAATAGTATCTGCTAAAATACTAGCATTTTCCTCATCACAACCATTAGCTAGTAATGTTTTTTTAGCTAATTCTAAAATTTCATTTAATGTTAAGGAAACTGTATTCATTTATTTAGCTTTACATTTTTTGCATAAACCAAAAAACTCTAAATTATATTTATTATATTGCATTCCAGTATCGTCTTCAAAATTAGTTAAATATTTTGAAAGTTTTGGATTATTAATTTCAGAAACATTTTCACACTTATTACATATTGAAAAAGCTGTTGCTTGTGAAATTTCACAACTTGAACTTTTACAAGCTATAAAAGCATTTCGACTTTCTACTTTATGTATTTTTCCAATCTCAACTAATTTATCTAGTGCTCTATAAACTTGTAGCGGTGCTTTAATTCCTTTTTTTTTAACATTAAATAAAATGGAATAAGCCTTAAGTGGTTCTTTAGCTTTTTCTATAAAATCAAAAATAATCTGCTGATTTTTAGATAAAAATTCTTCTTTATGATTCATATGTACTTCTAACAATTACACGTTAGTTTTTCAATCTAGTGAATTTATTTATTTTTGTTAATGACAAGATAAACAAAACTAATGCAGCTGTGATTATGGATGGTCCTGACGGTGAGTTTAACTCTAATGAAGCAAATAAACCCACTATTACTGACAGCAATCCACCTATTACAGAATAAACAACCATTTGAATTGGATTATTAGAAAGGTTACGTGCCATAGCAGCAGGAATAATTAACATTCCTGTAATTAATAATAATCCAACCATTTTAATAGAAATTGCAATTATAGCAGCCATTAGAATGGTAAAAATTGCATTTACTCTCGCTGGGTTCATTCCCTCAGCTTCAGCTAATTCATAATTAACTGTTGAAGCAAAAAGTGGTTTCCAAATAATCTTTAAAACTAATAATATTAATACTCCACCAATCCAAATAATAAATATGTCATTTGGAGCTACAGCGAGAATATCACCAAACAGTAGTCCCATTATATCAAAACGAATAAATGATAAAAAGCTAATCACCACTAAACCTACAGCTAAAGATGAGTGAGCTAGTAATCCTAATAAGGCATCACCAGGCAAGTTGGTAGTTTTTTGTAGTTTTAACAAAACTAGTGCTACAGCTGAAGAAACAAAAAAAACTGATAAAGCAATATTAATATCAAAAGATAAAGCTAGAGTTACGCCAAGTAATGCTGAATGAGATAAAGTATCACCAAAAAAAGATAGTCTTCTCCAAATAACAAAACATCCAAGAGGACCAGCAACTAAAGCAATGCCTATGCCAGCAATTAGAGCTCTTATAAAAAAATCATCTAGCATTATCAATGTTTCTTTTCTTTAATACTACCATCGGTAGAATGGGTATGATCATGCTTATGCTCGTATACAGATAATAACGTTGATGCTTGATCTCCAAATAATTCTTTATAGTTTTTATTATTTGCAACATTCATTGGTGTGCCTGAGCAACAAACATGCCCGTTTAAACAAACAACATAATCAGTTTTAGACATAACCACATTTAGATCGTGAGAAATTAATAATATTCCACAATTAAGTTCATCAGAAATTTTTTTAATCAATTCATAAAGGGCAATTTCTCCAGTAAAATCTACACCTTGAACGGGTTCATCTAAAACAAGTAAATCAGGTTTTTTTGCTATTGCTCTAGCCATTAAAACTCTTTGAAATTCACCACCAGAGAGACTTCTTAAATCATTATGTTTAAGATGTTCTACTTCTGTTAATTTTAAAGCACTTACAACTTCATCAAATTGAAGCGTTTGAGTTAAACTCATAAAATCAATTACTCTAATTGGCAACGTCCAATCGATTGATATTTTTTGGGGCACATAACCAATCTTATTTGTATTTTTTGTAACTTTACCTTTAATGTTTTTGTGAATTCCTAATGCAATTTTTGCTGTAGTTGTTTTTCCAGAGCCGTTAGGCCCTATTAAAGTTAAAATTTTACCTCTTTCAATTTCTAAAGATACATCATGGACTAACCATTTATTATCTTGAAAAATTCCAACGTTTTCTAATTTTATTAATATTTCTTTTTTATCTAAATTCATTTTATTTTAAATAACAGCTTGACTAATTAAATATGTTATATTATTACGCTTTGTTATATTATAACATTAATCTAAAGCAAATTAAAACTATGAAAAAAATACATTTGATATCAACGTTAATTGCACTATTAGCATTTTCAACATTAGCAAAAGCAGACTTAAAAGTTGTAACATCTATTAAGCCTATCCACTCATTGGCTAGTTATATAATGGATGGTGTAGGTTCACCAGGATTAATAGTTGATGGTTATAATTCACCTCATAGTTTTCAGTTAAAACCCTCTCACGCTAAAATGTTAGAACAGGCAGATATCATATTTTGGATTGGAGAAGACTTAGAAAATTTTTTAGAAAAACCACTAGCTACAATTGCTAAAAAAGCTGAAAAAATTGAATTATTAGAAATTAAAGGTATTAAAAAATTAAAATTTAGAGAAAGAAGTATTTTTGAAGAACATGAAGGTCACGATGATCACGGAGATGATGCTAAGAAAGAAGAGCATGACGATCACGGTCATGATGCTAAAAAAGAAGAACATGACGATCATGAAGGACATGGTCACGATGAATATGATCCACACATTTGGTTAGATCCAATTAATGCAAAAGTTATATTAAATGAGATATCTGAACATTTAATAGAAAATGATTCAAAAAATGCATCTACTTATAAATCTAATTTAGCTAAAGCTATATCTGAAATTGATAAGCTAATAATTGATGTAATTACTGAAACTAATACGGACCTTAGTTACGTAGTATTTCATGATGCGTATCAATATTATGAAAATAGATTTAATGTAAACATACTTGGTGCAATGACTGTTAATCCCGATGTTATGCCTGGTGCAGAACAAATTCATGAAATTCATGAAGTCATTGAACATGATAACGTAAGTTGCATATTGTCAGAGCCTCAATTTAATCCTGATATAATCAAATCTATTGCCAAAGATACAAGTGTAAAAACTGGTGTCTTGGATCCACTAGGTGCCAATCTAAAACCAGGAAAAGATTTATATTTTGATTTAATCAGAAATATGTCGGCTTCATTTAATTGCTAATATTATTTAGTAATTAAATAAAGATTTCAGTCTCTTCTATATTGTAATAAAATCCTCATAAAACTTACATATAGAGGAGACTATGTTTATTAAAAAATACCTTAAATGGATCAGTACTGCTTTAGTATTAACTGGAATATTATTAACTAATTTAAATATCTACCCTATTAACATCTACTTCCATGGTCTTGGGGTCAGTGGTTGGACGATAGCTGGTTTTATATCAAAAGATAAAGCTATATTAACAAACTTTGGACTACAAATACCACTGTTCTTAATAGGGATTTATAAGGTGATATTTTAGTATCTATAAAGCCCTAATAAGTTGTATTTAAAATATTATACAACTAGACAAAATTATTAATTAATATAATTAACGATGAATCATCATACCTCAAATAATATTAATAAATTCTCTATATAGACTTCAACTTTGAATAATATAATGATCGATGAATCAACTCATCACAAAAAATATTAATAAATTTACCTATAGATAAAATTTCTCTTCTCTATTAAATCGAGTTCAAGATTAAGAATCGTTCGAAATGGAAAATAATAAAGATAAATAAAAAATAGGAAAAATAAGATGGAAATGACAACAATATATACGATCGTCGGCTTTGCTTTAGCGGGATATAGCGTTATAGCAAATGATTCAATTCAAACGCTTGGAACATTTATAGCGTCAAAACAAAAATGGTTTAAATGGTATACGCTAGCAAGCGCTGCTTCATTTGTAATGATACTTGCAATCACGTGGGGCTGGTACAGTAATGCTGGTGATATATCTTATGGAAGGTTAACTAGAATTCCTTTCCAAGAAATACAGTGGTATCATGCTGTGGCTCCTGGAATACTTTTAGTATTAACAAGAATAGGGATACCTGTTTCAACTACCTTTTTAGTGCTGTCAGCATTTGCATCAACTGTAGTTCTTGAAAAAATGCTTATGAAGAGTGTTGTAGGATACGGCTTAGCAGCTGTTGCAGCATACATTTGTTGGATAGTAGTATCTAAATTTATCAATGAGAAATTTGATGAAGTTGAAGATAAATGGATAGGTTTTTGGAGAAACTCTGTATGGGTAACTTCTGCTTGGTTATGGTGGGTTTGGTTATCTCACGACGTAGCTAATATAGCTGTATATCTTCCAAGACAAATAGATGTAAATTTATTATTAATTGTTCTTGCATACTTTACAGCTCTTCTTTTTTATATCTTCTACATAAACGGAGGAACAATTCAAAAAGTTGTTTTAGATAAAACTGGAACTAGATACGCAAGATCAGCAACAATAATTAATGTGATTTATGCTGCTGTTCTTTACTACTTTAAAGAACTTAATGATTTACCAATGTCAACAACATGGGTATTTGTTGGTTTGTTGTGTGGTAGAGAACTTGCAATATCTACAATGAATAAAGACTATAAGTTCAAGTATGTCTTTCCACTTATTGGTAAAGACTTCCTTAAAATGACTGTAGGATTGACGGTGTCAGTAGCAATTGTATTAGCAATTCACTACATCATTATTCCAAATAATTGGTTTTAAATATTAATTATGTGGTCGTATTATTATTTAATACGGCCATATACATCTTGAAACCTTACAATATCACTTTCTTTTAATATTGCCCCAACTTGAGCTTCAATAATCTTAACAGGTTTGTTACCAGGATTTTCAATTCTATGAATTGCTTCTAATGGAATGAATATATGATCGTTTTGTTTTTTATAAAAACTATCTTTATTAAGTGTAATTTTAGGCGTTCCTTGAGTTATCAGCCAATGTTCTGATCTATGATGATGTTTTTGTAAACTTAATATACCTTTTGCTTTAACGAATAACTCTTTAATTAAAAAACCTTTGCCTTCAAAAAAATTAACGTACCTACCCCAAGGTCGGTAATAAACATTTTTTTTCTTATAATATTTATTCTTATTTTTGTCATACATTTTTAAGATCTCTTTCCAGCTGCCAAGATCTGACCAAGGGATATCTAATTTAATAGCGTTGATTTGTTTAGTTTTTTCTAGAATTGCATAATCAAAAGACTTTGCTGTAGCTTTTTCAAATGAAGCTTTATTTAAGTAATAAGTGTTATCTTTAAGTTTAGCTTTTGAAACAGCATTAACACAATTTTTATATATTGTTGGTTGATACTTTTTAAAGTTATTGATTATTGAATCTTTTCTCAAAAAAAACATTCCAGAATTCCAATAGCCTTTTTGTTTAATAACCTGTTTAGCTTTAGCTTCTTTTGGTTTTTCAATAAATTTTGTAACTTTATTAATATTTCCTTTAACCTTTTTAGTTATAAAATAGCCATATTCACTTGATGGAGATGTTGGTTTAATCCCAAAGATGAATATATTTTGGTCTGTTAAATTGTCTTTATTTTTATTTATAGCTTTATTAAAAATACTTGCTTTTTCTATTAAGTGGTCTGCTGCAAAAAACATTAGTGGCTGCTCATTTGGAATGTCTTTAATTAGTGCTGATGCAAGAATTGCTGGTGCTGTATTTCTTTTTGCAGGTTCTAAAACAATTTTATATTTACTTATTTTGTGTTTCTTAATATGTTTTTTTACCTCTTTTAAATATTTAAGATTTGTACTTATGATCGGTGCATCAAAAGTTGAAGATTTAACTCTATCAAGAGTTTTTCCTAACAAAGTCCAATTACCAAAATCAATAAATTGTTTAGCTTGATGATTTTTAGAATTAGGCCAAAGTCTAGTTCCTGCTCCGCCACATAATATAACGGGTCTAATTTTCATTAAATATCAGCGTAAACTCTTACTTCTTTTCTTTTACCTGGATGTGTTGGTGCACCCAAATATGCAGGACCTACTGTTTGAGCATATTTCCAAATAGTACCAGATCCAAAGCTTGATTTTTTTGCTTTCCACTGTTTACGCCTTGTAGCTAATTGTGATTTAGTTAATCTAACGTTAATGGTTCCTTTTTTAGCGTCTATATCAATTACATCACCATTACGTAAAAGAGCTAAAGGGCCTCCTAAGGCCGCCTCAGGGCCAACATGACCCACACAAAAACCTCTAGTAGCACCTGAAAACCTTCCATCAGTAATTAGCGCAACCTTCTCACCCATACCTTGACCATAAATAGCACCTGTAGTTGATAGCATTTCTCTCATACCAGGACCACCAACTGGTCCTTCATAACGAATAATAATTACATCACCTTCTTTATATTTTTTCTTTTGTACGCAAGCCATTGCAGCTTCTTCATTATCAAAACATCTAGCTTTACCAGTAAATTGTAGTTTCTTTAAACCAGCAATTTTAACAATTCCACCATCAGGAGCTAAGTTACCCTTAAGACCAACAACTCCTCCATCTGGTGATAAAGGATTATCATAAGCTCTTAAAACTTTTTGCTTAGGGTTAAATTTAATATTTTTTAAATTTTGTTTCATTGTTTTTCCAGTAACTGTCATGCAGTCACCGTGAATAAAACCACCATCAAAAAGAGTTTTTAATAACATAGGAACTCCACCAGCTAACCACATATCTTTTGCAACATATTTTCCACCTGGTTTTAAATCAGCAAGATATGGAGTTTTTTTAAAAATTTTAGCTACATCCATTAAATCAAACTTAATTCCAATTTCATTAGCAATAGCTGGTAAGTGTAACGCAGCATTTGTCGATCCACCAGTAGCCGCAACTATTGTTGCAGCATTTTCTAAAGATTTTTTTGTAACAATATCTCTTGGACGAATATTTTTTTCTAATAAATTCATTACAGTCTTTCCACTCAATAATGCATATTTATCTCTTTCTTCGTATGGAGCAGGTGTTCCAGCTGAATAAGGTAAGGCTAAACCGATAGCTTCAGAAACACAGGCCATAGTATTTGCAGTAAATTGTCCTCCACACGCACCAGCACTTGGGCATGCAACTAACTCTAATTTTCTTAATTCTTTAGCAGACATTTTTCCAGCTGAGTGTTTTCCAACCGCTTCAAAAACATCAACAACAGTTACATCTTTGCCTTTGTATTGACCTGGAAGTATTGAGCCACCATAAATAAATACACTTGGTACATTTAACCTAACCATTGCCATCATTAAGGCAGGTAGAGATTTATCACAACCAGCAATACCAACTAGTGCATCATAACAATGACCACGTACAGTAAGTTCAGTTGAGTCGGCAATTACTTCACGAGAAATTAAAGATGATTTCATTCCTTCATGACCCATGGCAATACCATCAGTTACAGTTATTGTACAAAATTCTCTAGGAGTTCCACCTGAAGCTCTAACACCTTTTTTAACAGATTGAGCTTGTCTCATTAAAGCAATATTACAAGGGGCAGCTTCATTCCAAGTTGAAACAACACCAACAAATGGTTTTGCTACATCTTTTTCCGTTTCACCCATCGCATAATAAAAAGATCTATGTGGAGCTCTATCAGCACCTAATGAAGTATGTCTGCTTGGTAATTTTTTTTTGTTAAATTTTGCCATTATATACCCTTTATAGTTATTGATATTCTCTCAACATCATTTTTTAAATTATTATAATTAGTTTTTTCCTGATCAACAATATCTTTTGGTGCTCTATCAACAAAGCTTTTATTAGCTAATCTTTCTGATATTTTATTCATTTCCTCTTGGTACTTATTTTGTCTGGTAGTTAAGTTTTCCTTAATCAATTCTAGATCAACATCTTCATCAAAATAAACTTTAAATAGATCGCCAGAAACCATCAATGTAGCAGCTGGTTTATCTAAATCTTTATTATATAAATTTTTGATACGACCAAGTTTTTTTAGAATAATCTCATTTTCATTAAAAAATGATTGTTCTTTTTTACTAACAGTCTCTATTGAAATATCTATAAAAGAACCAGGGCTTACACTTAATTCATTTTTAAATGATCTTAATTCTGAGACTATACTGATAATTTTTTCAACTTGATTTGTTGACGAGTCTCTTTCAAGCTCGCCAGAGGGCCAATTAGCTAACATAAGAAAATCTTTACCTGAGTTATCAAATTTATTATTTAGCCAAATTTCTTCAGTAATGAATGGAATAAATGGATGTAATAATATCAATATTTGCTTAAATATATAAGCTGATACTTGTCTTACTTCATCTTTTGCTTTTTCATCCTCTGAGAATAATATTGTTTTAGAAAGCTCTAAATACCAATCACAATAAGAGTGCCAAGTAAATTGATATGCATTTTTTGCAGCTTCATCAAACCTGTAATCTTTTAAGTTTTTTTCAATTTTATTCTTAGTTTCTATAAGTTCAGCATAAATCCATTTGTTAATATTAATTGATAGAATTGGTTTATCTTCAATTTTAGAAAAGTCACAATTATTGGTAATCAAAAAGTTGTTTGCATTCCATAATTTATTTAAAAAATTTCTATATCCTTTAACTCTATCTTCAGAAAGTTTTACATCGGTGCCGGGTGATGCCATTGATAGTAAAGTAAATCTTAAAGCATCTGCACTATATTTTTTAATTAAATCTAAAGGATCAATTACATTTCCTTTTGATTTTGACATTTTCTGACCCTTCTCATCCTTAACAAGTGCATGAACATAAATATCTTTAAAAGGTTCTTTATCTAAAAACTCCATTCCAAACATAATCATACGTGCCACCCAAAAAAATATAATATCAAACCCCGTGACAAGTACTGATGTTGGATAAAATTTATCAACATATTCTTTATTGTTAGGCCACCCCAATGTAGCAAAAGGCCATAAGCCTGATGAAAACCAAGTATCTAACACGTCAGGATCACGAATTAAATCTACATCTTTATTGTAAAATTTTTTTGCATCTAATTTTGCTTCATCTTCATTTATTGCAACGAAGATTTTTTTATCAGGGCCATACCAAGCTGGTATTTGATGTCCCCACCATAATTGTCTTGAGATACACCATGGCTCAATATTATTCATCCACTGAAAATAAGTTTTTGACCAATTAGTAGGGAAAAAATTAGTTTTTTTTGAGTTAACTATATCTTTAGCTTTAATTGATAATTTTTTTGCATCTACAAACCATTGTTCAGTTAAAAAAGGTTCAATTACAGAGTTTGATCTATCTCCATATGGAACTTTGTTTTTAATATTTTCTTCTTTTACAAAAAATTCTTTTGTTTTAAGTTCTTTTAATATTTTCTTTCTAGCCTCAAAACGGTCAAGACCAATATAATCTTTTGAGGCATTTTGATTTATTTTACCAGCTTCTGTAAAAATATTTATTATTTCAAGATTGTTTCTTTTACCTACATCATAATCATTAAAATCATGAGCTGGCGTTATTTTTAATGCACCCGTTCCCTGTTCAGGGTCAGCATAATCATCTTCTATAATCTTAATTTTTCTACCAACAATTGGAACTGTAACAAATTTACCAACCAAATGTTTAAATCGATCATCTTTTGGGTTTACAGCTATGGCTGTGTCACCAAGCATTGTTTCAGGTCTTGTGGTTGCAATTGTAATAAATTCATTAGAATCATCAATTGGGTATTTTATATAATACATTAGAGAGTTAACTTCTCTCTGATCTACCTCTAAGTCAGAAATGGCAGTTTTTAAAACCGTATCCCAATTAACTAATTTCTTATCTTTATAAATTAATTTTTTTTTATGAAGTTCGACAAAAACTTTAACCACAGATTTAGAAAGATTTTCATCCATCGTAAAAGCATTTCTTGACCAATCACACGAACAACCTAATTTTTTAAGTTGATTGATTATAATGTCACCGTATTGCTCTTTCCATTCCCATACTTTTTCTATAAACTTTTCTCTTCCAATTTCATTTTTATCAATACCTTCAGCGATTAATTTTTTCTCTACTAAAGCCTGTGTGGCAATTCCTGCATGATCAGTTCCTGGTTGCCATAGTGTTTCATAATTATTCATACGGTGGTATCTAACCAAAAGATCTTGAATTGAATTATTCAAAGCATGCCCCATATGAAGGCTACCTGTTACATTGGGCGGAGGTATAACTACTGAAAATTTCTTTTTATTTGTTGTGGGTTTAAATAAATTATTTTTTTCCCAATAAGAGTAAATCTTATCTTCAACATCAGAATGTATGTATTTATCATTACTCATAAGGTATTCATAAGTTTATAATTTAATAATATCAATTAACAATAATCAATTTGGTAGCTTATTTGGTAGACTAATTATTAATATTTTATATATAAAAGGTTTACTATTTGATTTATTATGAGATGTGAGGGCAACGTGGCGGAATGGTTACGCAGAGGATTGCAAATCCTTGTATCCCAGTTCGATTCTGGGCGTTGCCTCCAAAAAAAATCTTGTTTTACTTTAAAAAAAAAGTAGATTGTGATTTTGATATTCCTCGGTAGCTCAGTTGGTAGAGCAGTTGACTGTTAATCAATTGGTCGTAGGTTCGAGTCCTACCCGAGGAGCCAAAACCTTACCTTCAACATTTTGATAAAAATCTTATTAAGATAATTTTTTGCTTAAATTTATACCTGTAAGGCAGAGATTATATTATAAATAAATTTTATAAGTGATTAGACTAAATTAGGGTCTTAAACAAATTTTTATATTAGCCTACTTTTGAAATTCCAATGTTTGAAGCTTGTAAAGATTTACTAAACTTTAGTTTTTGATCATTATTAAGCTCAGAATATAATTTAACTAAAAAATTATAATTTACATTCATATGACCTTCTTGAGATCTTTCAAGGTTTATTAAATATTCTGAATAATCTTCGAAAAAATAATTTACTGGAACTTTTAAATAATTTGCTAACTGAAGAAGTCTTATTGAGCTAACCCCATTAGTTCCTTTTTCATATTTTTGAATTTGTTGAAATGTAACATTAATTGCTTTTGCTACTTTTGTTTGTGTAAGACCTAAAGCTAATCTTCTTAGCTTTAATTTGTTACCTAAGTGTTTGTTGAAATTATCTTCCATTAAGACCCCTCTTAAAGTTAGTTTTAAAAATCCCATTGAACTAATTTTTAGATGTTATCGCAACAGAAAAATTTTTTTATTTTAAAAAATTAGGTACAAAATTATAAATTGTGTCAAGATATTATAAGTATATCTTAAAAAATATAAGTGTTGAGGAATATAGCTAAATGAAGCTTATAAAATTTGGCTTAAGAAAAGTTTAGTACGATCATTTTTTGGATTAGCAAAGAAGTCTTTGGTTGTTGCCTTTTCTACAATCATTCCTTCATCCATAAAGATCATTTGATCAGCAACTTCTTTAGCAAATCCCATTTCATGGGTTACAACGATCATAGTCATTCCTTGTTTTGCTAAATTAACCATAACATCAAGTACTTCTTTGATCATTTCAGGATCTAATGCTGATGTAGGTTCGTCAAATAACATAATTTTAGGTTCCATACAAAGTGCTCTAGCAATTGCAACTCTTTGTTGTTGACCACCTGACAATTGACCTGGGAATTTTTGAGCTTGGTCTAAAATTTGTACTCTTTCTAAATGCTCTAAGGCTAATGTTTCAGCATCTTTCTTTGACATTTTTTTTACCCAGATTGGGGCTAATGTGCAATTATCTAAAATAGACAAATGAGGAAATAAATTAAACTGTTGAAAAACCATTCCAACTTCAGCTCTAACTTGTTCTATATTTTTTGTGTCTTCTGATATTTCAGTTCCATCAACTATAATAGTTCCTTTTTGATGTTCTTCCAACCTGTTGATACATCTAATTAGCGTAGACTTTCCAGATCCAGACGGACCACAAACAACAATTTTTTCTTTTGGTTTAACCTCAAGGTCGATATCTTTTAAAACCTGAAAATCACCAAACCATTTATTAACTTTTTGTATTTTAATAATTGAATCTGACATAATTATCTATCTGTTTTATATTTTAATTCTAAATTTTGACTATATTTACTCATACTATAACAAATAATCCAGAATATTATTCCAGCAAATACATAACCCTCCATTGAAAAACCAAGCCATTTAGGATTTGTCTTAGCTAAGTTTAACATTCCAACTAATTCAAGAAGACCAACAACAAATATTAAAGGCGTATCTTTTATAAGTGCTAAGAATGTATTTGCAATACCCGGTATTACTAATTTTAATGCCTGAGGAAGAATAACAAAAACATGCATTCTCCAATAACCCATACCAAGAGATTTAGCAGCATCATATTGGCCTCTTGGTAGCGCCTGTAGACCTCCTCTTATAACTTCTGCTGTGTAGGCAGCTTCAAATAAAGTGATAGCGACAACGACTCTAATTAATTTATCAACATAAGTTCCGTCAGGTAAAAACATAGGAAACATAACTGCAGACATGAATAGTACAGTAATTAAAGGTACGCCCCTCCAAAATTCTATAAAAGAAAGTGATGAATATTTAACAATAGGTAAATTAGATCTTCTTCCAAGAGCCAACATCATTCCTAAAGGGAAACAAAAAATCAGAGAAAAGAAAGATACCATAAAAGTTAAAGATAAACCTCCCCAAGCACCTGTTTCTACCCACACTAATCCAAATGAACCCCCAGATACTATAAAGTAGATTAAGATAAAGGAAATAATAGGTAAAATAAGAACGTAATATAAAGATAGATAATTCCTAAGTCTTGTTGGAGCAAAAAAACCAGCTGCCATAAACACAAGGACAGCAATAAATGTTAAATTAACCCTCCATTGTTCTGCATTAGGGTACATTCCGTACATAAATCTATTAAACCAAACTTTGATATAAACCCAACAAGCCCCACCACCAGTACAAGCTTCTTTGCTATCACCAGCAAAATTGGCATCTAGGATAAGCCAATTTAATAATGGAGGTAGTCCAAAAATTATAAGTAAAATTATAGATACACTTAATGCTGCATTGAAATTAGTTGTGTTAATGTTTTTATTGAGACTATCTAAAATCTTTATACCTGAAAATTCTATTCTAATTAAATGAAGCCCAATAACTCCAAAAATTAATGGTGTAAAAAAATTAATAACTCTAGGTAAAAAAGAAGTAATATTCGTATTAAAATAGTTATTTAAATAAAAATCAATGATTCCTATTGAAAAAAATAAGACACCTGAAATTAAAGAAATATTTCTATTTTTGTGATGATTAAATTTTAATATATTAAATTTGTTTATGCTCATTATTTTTCCTGTATCGCTATTCTTTTATTGTACCAGTTCATTAATAATGAAATACCCAAACTAATAGTCAAATAAGTTGCCATAGTAATTCCTACAATTTCTATAGCTCTACCCGTTTGCATCATTGCAGTACCAGCAAAAACTAAAACTAAATCAGGATACGCGATAGCTGCAGCTAGAGATGAATTTTTAGTTAAGTTTAAATATTGATTAGTTGTTGGTGGAATAATAATTCTTAATGCTTGAGGCATGATTACTAATTTTAAAACTTGATTTGGAGTAAGACCGATTGAGGCTGCTGCCTCTTTTTGACCTTTACCAATCCCTTGAATACCAGCTCTAACATTTTCAGCAATAAATGTTGCTGTATAAAGAGTAAGAGCAAGAGTAAGAGCAATTAATTCAGGTGGTATTTTTAAACCACCGTCAAAAGTATATGATGATTGAGACATCTGTCTAATTACAGGATAACTCCAAGATAAATCTACACCACCAATTAAAAAAGTTAGTAATGGCAAAAATATAAAAATTGCCAGAGATATGAAGAATACAGGTAATCGTTTACCCTCTTGCTCTTGTTTCTTTTTTGCATATCTTGCAAAGAAAAAAATTATAATCATTGCAGCAATTATTGTTGTAAAAAAAACATCAAAATTTGTCCAAATTGGAGCTGGTGTATAAAGTCCTTTGATTGTCATAAAAGATGAGTTTAATAACATAGGAGCATCTTCGAGCATTGGTAAGGCTCTTAACGCAGCAAAATACCAAAAGAAAATTTGTAATAATAAAGGAATATTTCTAAAAAACTCTATGTAGAAAGAGGCCGTTTTTCTAATCAAGTAATTTGGAGATAAACGTGCAACACCTATAACAGCACCTAATAATGTAGCTAAAATAATTCCTATAAAAGCTACTAAAAGTGTATTTAGTAAACCGACCAAGTAGGCTCTGGCGTATGTATGAGAACCGTCATAATCAATTAAAGAAAACTGTATATCAAAAGAAGCTTGGGTTTTTAAAAACCCAAAACCAAACTCTAAACCTCTTGCACCCATATTCTCTTGAGCGTTCATGGTAAAGAAACCAAATACTAATACTATAAACAGTAAAGTTAATAGTTGTGGAAGAATTTTTTTTATTTTCATTTGAGAAAGTATTATAAAAAAAGGGCTAGATAAATCTAGCCCTTTTTAAATTATTTTAGATAATAATTATCTAGCTGGTGGAGTGTATAATAGTCCGCCTTGAGTCCAGATATTATTTGGTCCTCTGTCAGGTAAAATACCAGTGTCAGCTATATTTCTTTTATAACTTTCACCATAGTTTCCAACTTGCTTAATAATTCTTAAGCTCCAGTCTTGATCTAGACCTAAATACGAACCTAATTCACCTTCAGTACCCACTAATCTTTTAACTGCTGGGTTTTCTGAAGTTTTCATCATGTCAGCATTTGAAGAAGATATTCCATATTCTTCAGCTTCAATCATTACGTTTAGAGACCATCTTACGATATCTTCCCAAACTGCATCACCTTGACGTACTACTGGTCCTAGAGGCTCTTTAGAAATAGTCTCTGGTAACACTATGTGGTCATCAGGGTTAGTCATTTTTGTTCTTTGTGCTGCTAGACCAGATTTATCAGTTGTGTAAGTATCACATCTGCCTGAGTCATAAGCTGCAACAACTTCATCAGCTTTTTCGAAAGCAACTGGCTCATAAGAAATTCCTTTTGAATTAAAGAAGTCTCTCATGTTTAGTTCAGTTGTAGTTCCGATGTTTGTACATGCTGAAATTCCATTTTTGAATTGGCTCGTAGAAGTAATTCCTGAGTCTTTTCTTACCATGAAACCTTGACCATCATAGAAGTTTACACCAACGAAAGTTACACCTAGATCCGCATCTCTTGAAAGTGTCCAAGTTGTGTTTCTTGATAAGATATCAATCTCACCAGAAGTTAGAGCTGTGAATCTTTCTTTAGCACTTAGTGGAGTGAACTTAACTTTGTTCGCATCACCTAATACTGCAGCAGCAACTGCTCTACATACATCAACGTCAACACCTGTCCAATTTCCAGCAGCGTCAGCATTTGAAAATCCTGGTAGACCTTGAGATACACCACATCTTACAAAACCTTTTTTCATAGTGTTCTTAAGAGTTTTTGACTTCTTAGCGGCCATTGTTTCTGTTGTAAAAGTAAACAGAACTGCAACCATAGCAACTAGAGAAGTTAATTGTTTTACGTATTTAAACATATTTTATTCCTCTGTTTTATTTATTTATTTGTTAACAAATAATTCAAAATGATTTGAATTAAGTTAAATGTTTATCATTTTATGAAGGTGAACAAAGTAAAATTGCTCTTATTAGAACTTTTCTAACTATATATAGTGTCACACCAAAAAATGTAAGTACTATCTGGTAATGGTGCGCTCTGGTGGACTCGAACCACCGACCCTCGGTTTAGAAAACCGATGCTCTATCCAGCTGAGCTAAGAGCGCAAAATAATACATGTGTATTTATAGTACGAATTTAATTTTTAAAAAGGAATTTTTTACAAATAATTAATAAAGTTAGAAGCTCAAGTCTACCAATAATCATAAAGAAAATTAGATAATATTTGGTCATAAAGTGTAGATCATAAAAACTGAAATCACTTAACCCAAACATTGAAGAATTTACAGTATTCATTATGGTTAAAATTGAGAGTTTAAATGAGCTTTCGAAATCAATTCCACTTAGAGTTAATAAAAAAGTTAAAATTAATAAAGAAATTATAAAAACTATTACAGATAAAAAATATTTATAGATTTCATCTAATTTAAATGAATCTTTTGAAAACAAGTGTTTGTTTATATAAATATTTTTAGGCCTACTGTAAGAAAGAATTTCGTTAATTGAGTATTTAAATAAAGAATAAATTTTTAAAAATCTAATACCAGAACTTGTAGAAAAAAAAGAACCACCAATAATAACAAGTATTAAAAAGATAAATGATAAATTATTAGAAGAATTATTTAATGAAAATCCTGCATTTGAAATACTGCTCGTTAAAGATAAAAACAATTCACTAAAATTATTATCAAAGTTTAGAAATGCAAAAAAGATAATCAACAAACTTAAGAAATAAAATAACAAATGAATATCTTCGTTAAAGAAATTAAGGTTGTGATTTTTTGTGAAGATTAAATTGTAAATTAAAAAAATACTAAAAAAAGAAGATAGTAATAAAGTTGATGTAATTATTACTTGAGAATTATTGATCAAGATATTAGACAAATTATTTGACGGCAAAAAACCACCTGATGAAATTATAGTCATAGCTAGATTTAGAGAATTGAACAACCTGATATCAAAAAAACTTAATATTATAAAGATTGAAAGTGTAATTAATGAATAAAATAGGAATATCTTCAAAGCTTGTTTGAAAGTTTCAGATTTATTAAAAGATAAAAAATTAGTTAAAGATTTTTTGAAACTATGATCAAAGATATCAATCAATAATATTATAGAAAATAAGAAATAAAGACCTCCAACCCATTGTGATGCAGATCTCCATAAAATCAAACTTTGATCTATGTGATTTATATTATCAAAAATAGTAAAGCCAGTAGAGGTGAATCCAGAAATTGACTCGAAGAATGAATTAACAAAAGTTAAGTTATAAATACTAAAGTAAAAAGGTATTGAAATCACCAGTGGTAACAAAAAATAACCAAGAAGAATTGTTAATATTTTTTCATATATTGTTGTTTTTTTTTCATCATTATTTTTTATATAATAAAATAGTATGGCAAAAATAATTGATATTATAAACGTATATATGTAAGTATTTAAATTTAGGTAAAGGTTTAGATAATAGGAATAGATAATATTAAAAAAAGCTAAGATAGAGACTATTCCAAAAAAAACACTCAAGTAAATGACTTTAAAGTATTTCATTAAATTAAATAGAGCTTATACGAAACATGTTTTCTACAACATGTAAGAAATCTTTTTTAGCCAAAAGAACGACAATATCTTGTTTTTTAAACACAAAATTTGATCTAGGGATAATAACTTCATCACCTCTTAAAATTGCACCAATTCTTATTTCATCGGGTAAGTTTGAATTTTTTAATTCTTTATTTACTAACTCTGAGGTTTCAATAATTTCTGCTTCAATAATTTCATATTCACCATTTAAAATACTATAAGCATTTTCAATTGTTCCCTTGTGAATATGTTTTAAGATACTTGAAACGGTATTCATTCTAGGATCAATAAAATCATCAATTTTTAAGGAACTTTGTAAAAGAGAATAATTGGGCTTGTTAATCAAGGCCATAGTTCTTTTGTCACTTAATTCATCGTTATCTTTAGCAAATTTTTCAACTAATACACTTACCATTAAATTATCCTCATCATCATTTGTAAGTGCCAAAACGGTTTGAACTTCTTCTAAATTTGCCTCTAATAAAACTTCTTCATCAAGGGCATCACCATTTATAACAATTGCGTTATTTAATTGGCTTGCAATAAGTTCTGCTCTTCCTTTGTCTTTTTCTATTATCTTAACCCTAGCAGAATCAAAACTTTCTTCTAAATTTTTTGCTAAGTTAAAGCCTATATTTCCCCCTCCAATAATCAAAATTTTATTAGAAATTTTTTCTGTATGACCAAAGGCTGCTAAAGTTTCGTTCATTTGAGAGGCATTAATTACAGCATAAGCTTTGTCATCTTTGAGCATTACATCTGTTTTCTTTAGTAAAATAAATTTTTCATCTCTAATTACGCCCATTATATTTGAGTTTAATTTTGGAAACTTTTTAGTAAGCTCGTTAAGCTTAATATCTTTTATTGGACATTTGCCATCTATCAAAATCTCTAGCAATCTAATTTTATTATTTGCAAAAGGGACGTTATCTAATGAGCCAGGTGCTTCTAATTTTCTTTGAAGAGACTTTGCTATCTCTATTTCAGGTGAGATAATAACATCTATTGGTAAATTTTCTTTATTATAAACTTTTGAAAATTTAGGATTTAAATAATCCTGTGATCTGATCCTTGCTATTTTTTTTGGAACGTTAAATATTGAAAATGCTATTTGACATATAAGCATGTTAATTTCATCATTACGTGTTACTGCAATAATCATATCAGCGTCCATTGCATTAGCTTTTTCTAAAATAGAGGGATATGTGCCTTTGCCCACAATAGACTTTACGTCAAGTGTGTCATCAATCTTTTGTATATCTTCACTGGATTGATCAATTACAGTTATGGAGTGGCCTTGTTCGCTTAAAATTTTTGCAATGGTAAAACCTACTCTACCAGCACCACAAATAATAATATTCATTTAATTTAGTTCCTTGATCCCCAGACCTTTAAGTTTTCTATGTAAGGCAGATCTTTCCATTCCTATAAAGTCGGCAGTTTTCGATATATTGCCATTAAATTTTTTTAATTGTGTAGTTAAATACTCTTTTTCAAAATTTTCTCTAGCTTCTTTTAATGGTATAGATAAAGAGTTTTCTGAAGGTTCGTTCTTAATATCGGGCGTTTTTAAAGATTCTTTAATAATATTTGAAATTTTATCAGCACTATCAGGTGAAAGTATTGCAATTCTTTCTATCAAATTTCTCAATTCTCGAACGTTACCTGGCCAATCATAATTTAGTAAATAATGGTTATTTGTATCAATACTTAATTTCTTTAAATTATAATTTGTTGAAATTTTTTCAGAGAAATATTCAACCAATAAAGGTATGTCGGATACCCTGTCTTTTAGTGGGTCTATGTTAATTTCAAATACATTGAGTCGATGGTATAAATCTTCTCTAAAATTACCATTTTCTATTTCTTGTTTTATATTTTTGCTTGATGAACATATAATCCTTACATCAACATTAATATCGTGACTACCATTAATCCTTTTAAATTTTTGATCTATTAAAACTCTTAAAATTTTAGATTGAGTATCAAGTGGTATTTCAGAGATTTCATCGATTAAAAGAATGCCTTTTGATGACTTCTCTAAAGCGCCATAAGTTATAGAGCCATTTTCTTTTTCTTCACCAAATAATTCTAATTCATATTTTTTTATATCCAGCAATGCGCCGTTCAGAACAACAAAAGGGTTCATTTGTCTTTTAGATTCTTTATGAATTTTCCTTGCAATCAACTCTTTGCCAGAGCCAGTAGGTCCGTTGATAAAAATTCGACTTTCGGAAACTGAGATTTTATTAATTTGGTCTTTTATACTTTTAATATTATCACTAACACCAACTAGCTCATACGAATAAAAAAGTTTACTTTCAAATTCTTTATTCTTATTTTTAAGATTTATATTTTCAACAGCTCTATTAACAAAATTTAATAACCTCTCTTGATTAAAAGGCTTTTCAATAAATTCAAAGGCTCCAGCTTTTAAAGCTTTAATAGCCATTTCTACATTTGCGTGTCCTGTAATTATTATAACTGGAATATTGTTATCTTTAGTTTTAATGTGTAATAGAAGTTCTAGTCCATCATTGTCACCCTTATCAAGTTTGACATCTATAATTGCGACATCTGGAAGTTTTTTATCAATCTCATTTAAGGCTTGGTTATAATTTGCAGCTAGCCTTGTTTTGTAGCCAGCTTCAATAATTAAATCATTAATTATGTTTCTAATATCTGCGTTATCATCAATAATTAATATTTCAGTACTCATTATTTTATAAACATAATTTCTATTTTTGCTCCATTATCAAGAGAAGCAAAGCTAATTTTTCCATTATGATCATTTATTATCTTGTTAACAATAGATAAACCTAAGCCTGTACCTTTTTTCTTTGTTGTAAAATAAGGGTTAAGAATGTCTTTTATATTATCTTTAAATACTCCAAATCCTAATCCGTTATCAATAATTATAAAGTTAATTTTTTCTTCATTCTCATTTATAGAAATGTCAATAGTTCCTGTTAAATCAACATTATCAATTTTTTTATCTTGTATACTTTCAATAGAGTTTTTAATTAAATTAAAAAAAACTCTACTTAATTGTTCGCTATCAGAGTTTAAGAGTATAGACGATTTGTCTGACTTAAAATCAATTATAATTTTATTATCTAATTCATTTATTAATTTAATATTTTCTTTTATCAAGGAAACTAAGTTGTTATCTTTGAGAATTGGTTTTGGCATTCTGGCAAAATCGGAAAATTCATTAACTAAATTTTCAATCAGTTTAATTTGTTTTCCAATAATCAATAAACTTTTTGAAAAATCATCTTGTTCATGAACTGCTATTTTTTCTGAATATTTACTCTTTAATTTATCAATGGTTAATTGAATGGGTGTGAGTGGGTTTTTAATTTCATGAGCTAATTTTCTAGCTAAATTTTCCCAAGCCTCATGTCTTTCTTTAATTATAAGTTTCTCTTGTTGTGATTTTAATTTATCTATCATTAAATTAAAATTTTGATTTAAAACCTCCATATCTTTATCGGTCTTAATTTCCGGTACTTTAACATCTAGATTGCCTCTTCCAATATTGGAAGATGCCATAATCAGATTATTAATAGATCTAAAAAACCTTGATGAAAATTTTATAGCAATTGATATGGATAAAAATAATAATAGCGAAACTATAACAAGATAAATAAATACAAATGATATCTTAATTCCAGTTTGTTTATTTAAAACTGTGTAGTAAAAATTAAGCGCTTCTTGAGATTCAATTAAGTATTGAGAAATTTTTTTATCTAAATATTTAACTATATATAGATACTTACCATCAAAGTTTTCAAGTTTTATAATCGATGCTGCTTGGTTTTTAAAAGCATTAATAATCTTAAGGGGTCTTTTATCATTTTGGACCATTTCTAAAGCATCACTTAAAGGTGGTGTATATAAAGTATTATCTTCTAAAGTTGATAAATATAATTTTCCATTACCTTCAATAATATGCACTTCATCCATACGTCTAATAAGTTTTTGTGTGTTAAGAAAACTTTTAAATTGATTAATATTGGTGTTTAAAAAATTGATACTTTTGTTTATATCAAATGCTATTAGAATTATTTCTGATTGTGTTTTTGTTCTTACCTCTTCTGTGTAACTTTTTGCAATTTCATAAGAATTATTTACTGCTGTTGTTATTTTTTTATCTAAATATTTATCTAGTGCAAATGAAAGAAGGAATAACGAAAATAAGGAAATTAAAATTGAAGGAATTAAAGTAAATAATGCAAAAAAGGTTATATATTTTCTATTAGCTTTAGAACCGCTTACATCAACGTCTATTTTTAAGGAAGTTCTCACTTCTGAAAATATCATAAAAAAAAGAAATACTATCAATGCTATATTTCCAATTAATAAAATCTGCAGGTTGTTATCAGATAGTTTTAAAAAACCTTTATCAATAAATGTTAAAAAAGTTATAAAACCTAACAATAATGAGATTAGAAATATTATAATGATGAATATATTTTTTTTTATAAAATCAATCATTCTAAGCTAAATAATGTGTTATATATTTTTATCATGAATAGTTGTTTTATAATACTTGCTGGAGGCGAAAGTAAAAGATTTAATTCAAATACTCCAAAACCCTTCACAAATTATAAAGGTAAGCCTTTATTGTTGCATTCAATCGATAAAGCTAAAGTTTTTAATAAATTTAATAAAATTGTTTTAGTAATAAATAATAAACATCAAAATTATATCAAAAACCTTAATATCAAAAATATTAAAATTATCATAGGTGGTAAGACAAGAGCAGAATCTGCCTATATTGCCTTAAAAAGTATTAAAAGAAATAATTTTAAAAATGTAATAATTCATGATGCTGCAAGACCAAATTTTTCTTTAAAACTTTTAAAAAGATTAATGGATGGATTAAAATCAAATGATTGTGTAATTCCTGCAATTCAAACAACAGATTCAGTTAAACAAAAAACTTCAAATATTGTTACAAATTTAAAAAGGGAAAATATTTACTTAATTCAAACACCTCAAGCATTTAACTATAAAAAACTTTATGAACTTCAAAATAATAAAAGTGTGGAAGTTACCGATGATGCTAATTTGTTTGTAAGAGCTGGTAAAAAAATAAAGATTATAAAAGGTGAATCTATTAATAATAAAATTACAGTAAACTCAGATATTAAGTTTAACAATTTAATAAAATTTGGTCTAGGTTTTGATGTTCATAGGTTAGTTCCTAATAAAAAACTTTACATAGGTGGAATTAAAATACCCTCACCTCTAGGTACACTAGGTCATTCTGATGGAGATCCTGTTTTACATGCCATAACTGATGCGATACTTGGTGCTTGCTCTATGGGTGATATTGGTGAAAAATTTTCAGATAAGAATAAGAAATTTAAAAATATTAGATCTACTATTCTGTTGAGTAAAATAATTAAGCAAACTGAAAAAAAAGGCTATCTAATCAATAACCTCGATATTAATATAATTACTCAAAAACCTAAAATTCAAAAATATAAAAAAAAAATATCAAACTGTATTGCAAAAATTTGTAATATTTCATCTACTCAAATTAATATAAAAGGTAAAACAACTGAAAAGTTAGGCGTGATTGGTAAGGAAAAAGCAATAGCTTGCGAAGTAATAGCCTCAGTTATTAAAAATGATTAAATCTTTCAACTCATTATTTGTGACAATGTTTGGTCTTGGTAAGATTAAGTATATGCCTGGAACGTTTGGATCTTTATTAACCATAATTATTCTTTATTATTTATTCCACACTTTAAACATTTCACCAAATATAATTTTAGTTGTGTTGATAGCGATATTTATTTACTCATTTTATGCCGTTTCAAGTCATATAGAAAATAGTAAAAATAAGGATCCTAGTGAAATCATAATTGATGAATTTTTAGGTCAATCAATTCCTATATATCTTTATGAGATATCCCATGGAACAACAAAAGATGCGGGTGAAGCTATCATTTATTATGCTCTATTTTTTATACTTTTTAGATATTTTGATATCATGAAACCGTTTCCCGTAAGCTTTTTTGATAAAAACTTTAAGAATAGTTTTGGTGTAATTATGGATGATATCTGTGCTGGTTTTTATGTGGTTCTAACCCTTGTGTGTTTCATGATTTTAAAGAGCTATATTTTGTAATGAAAAATATTGTAAGAAAATTAATCAAAAAAAAACTTAAAATATCTTTTGCCGAGTCTTGCACGGGTGGGATGTTAGCTGCATCTATTACCTCTATTAGTGGTGCATCTAAAATATTCAACATAGGTCTTATTACCTATTCTAACCAAGCAAAAATCGATATTTTAAAAGTAAATAAAAATGTTATAAAAAAATACGGAGCTGTTAGTGCTGAATGTTGTGAGGCTATGGTTAAGAATTTAGCAAAGATATCTAAAGCTCAAATAAATGTATCTGTGACTGGCATTGCGGGTCCTAATGGTGGAACTAAAAAAAAACCAGTCGGACTAGTCTATATTGGGGTAAAAAGATCTAATAAAATAGTAATAATTAGAAATATTTTTAAACTAAAAACAAGAAACTCAATTCAAAAAGCATCAGTTAAAAAAGCTTTGGATATTGTTAGTTCTTTAATTTGAGCAATCTTTAACAATTTTTTTATACTGTTTCGGCTCTTTTTTGGAAAGCATCAGCAATTTTATTTAAACCAAATTCAAATGATTTTTCCATTAACAAATTTAAAAACTTATTTTTAATTTCAAAATCAACATCAAAATAAACCTCCGTTATGTTGTTATTTTCTACAAATTTCCAATTATTTTGCAAGTGCTTTAGTGGGCCATCTAAATTAGTAACATTAATCGTATCATCTTTTTTATTAAATCTAACATCACTTTTATAAGTGTCGCTAAAGGGACCCTTTCCAATTGTTAAATCTGCTATGATTAAGATTTGATTATTTTCTTCTTTTCTATCATAAACTTTCGAGTCTAAGCAAAAAGGGATGAATTCTGGATATTTTTCTATATCTAAAACAAACTCAATAAGTTTATCTTTTTTTTTGTTTATGTTCCTTTTAACTGATGCCTTAGGCATTAATGATTGTTAATTCTATTTTGTTGAAGTTTAGCAAAATCTTCATCTGCATGATATGAAGATCTAGTTAAAGGCGTCGATGAAACTAATAAAAATCCTTTTGATTTTGCAATAGTTTCTAACTCTTTAAATTCGTCTGGATGGTAATAGCGGTCTAAAGGGTGATGTCTTACAGAAGGTTGTAAATATTGACCAATGGTTAAAAAATCTACTCCTGCTGCTTTTAGATCATCCATGACTTGAACAATCTCTTCTTTATTTTCACCTAATCCAACCATTAAACCTGATTTAGTGAAAACATTTTTATTAACTAACTTTGCATTCTTTAAAAGCTCTAATGATGAAAAATATCTAGAGCCTGGTCTTACTTTTAAATAAAGTCTAGGCACTGTCTCAATGTTATGATTAAAAACATCTGGATTAGCTTCTAGTACTTTTTTATAAGCATCTCCTTTTCTAAGAAAATCAGGCGTTAAAACTTCAATTGATGTATTAGGATTTTTTTTTCTTGTTTGATCAATTACTTCATAAAAATGATTTGATCCTCCATCTTCAAGATCATCTCTATCAACAGAAGTAATTACAACATGTTTTAAATCTAATTTTTTTACGGCTTCAGCAATCTTAACGGGTTCAAATGAGTCTAGTTTTCCAGGTTTGCCAGTTTTTACATCACAAAAAGCACATGCTCTTGTACAGGTATCACCCATAATCATAAATGTAGCATGACGCTTACTCCAACATTCTGTAATATTTGGACAATTAGCTTCCTGACAAACTGTTACTAAATTGTTTTGATTAACAATAGTTTTTGTTAAGAAAAATTCTTTACTGTTAGTTAATTTAGACCTTATCCAATCAGGCTTTTTCTTAATTGGATTTACAGGTTTATTAACTTTTTCTGGGTGTCTTGGTTTAATTGTCATTCTTTTTAATTATATAGAGGGTCTCCCCTTCTTTGCCAAACATAAATTTTTCTCTGATTAAGGTTTCGACGTAATCTAGGTCTAATTTAGTACTTAATAGAGAATTTTTAAATTCAAGATCTTTGATTTTGTTGGATAAATTAGCTTCATCAATTTTTAGATTAGATAAAATTTCATTTTTTTTGAAATAAGAAAAAAGACCTCTTTCACCATCTAAAAGATTGAAGAAAAAATAAAGTATTAAAAAAGTAGAGATTAATAAAAAGTAATTTTTTTTTAATTTTCCCAGCATTAATGAATTTTACTCATTGATGCTTTTTTTCCAAGCTCTTCTTCTATACGTAATAATTGATTATATTTTGCAACCCGTTCAGATCTTGCCAGCGATCCAGTTTTAATTTGATTTGAATTTGTACCTACAGCAAGGTCTGCTATAAAAGTGTCTTCACTGTCTCCAGATCTATGAGAAATTATTGTTTTATACCCGATAATTTGCGCAAACTTAATAACCTCAAGTGTTTCAGATACCGTACCAATTTGATTAAGTTTAATTAATATCGAATTTGATGAGTTGTTTAAAAAACCTTTTTTTAGTCTTTCTAAATTAGTTACATACAAATCATCTCCAACTATTTGGACATTATTAGTATTTTTCATTAATTTACTCCATGCCATCCAATCATTTTCTCCAAATGGATCTTCAATAGATTTAATTTTGTATCTATTTATTATTTTTTTATATTCTTTAATAGATCGATCTACCGAAACAAATTTTTTTGAATGAATAGAATATTTGTTTTTCTTGATTAATTCATTTGCTGCAACATCTAAGCAAATCGAAACATCTTTGCCATTTTTAAAACCAGACTTATTAATTGCAGCAACGACTAAATCTAAAGCTTTTTCATTGCTACTAATCATTGGAGCAAAGCCCCCCTCATCTCCTACAGAGGTTGATAAACCCTTTTTTATAATCAGCTTTCTTAAATTATTAATTATAACAAAACATATTCTCATTGCCTCTGAAAAGTTTTTAGCTTTATCAGGTCTAATCATAAACTCTTGAATTCTTAATCCATTATTAGCATGCGCTCCACCATTAATAATATTCATTAATGGGTAAGGTAATCTGTAATTATTTTTTACTAAAAAAGTTTTATATAAAGGAACTCTCTTAATTTTAGCAGAAAGTTTCTTAGCAGCCATAGAAACTGCTAAAATAGCATTAGCACCTAAACTTGTTTTTTGGCGGGTGCCATCAAGATTGATTAAGATTGTATCAATACGTGTTTGGTCGTGAATATTCGCACCTCTTAATCTTTTTGAAATTTTTGTATTAACTAGATTGACTGCACCTAAAACACTTTTACCTAAATATTTTTTATTATTGTTGTCTCTTTTTTCAAATGCTTCGTAAGTTCCAGTTGAAGCACCTGAGGGACAAATAGCTGAGGCACTTAAATTTTTTGAATAAACTTCTGCTTCAATTGTTGGGTTTCCGCGGCTATCAAAGACTTGACGAGCTTTTATCTTTAAAATCTTACTCATTTATTTTTTGATTAGATTATCTATTTCAAATAATTGAGATAGTAATTTTTCTAATTTATCTAGTGGAACCATATTAGGTCCATCTGATGGAGCATTATCTGGGTCTTGATGTGTTTCAATAAAAACACCCGCAACACCAACTGCGACCGCAGCTCTTGCTAAATATTCAACAAACTCTCTTTGACCACCACTGGTCTCACCTAAACCTCCAGGTTGTTGGACTGAATGTGTAGCATCAAAAATAACAGGATAACCATTTTTTGCCATTATAGGTAAAGACCTCATATCAGAGACAAGGGTATTGTAACCAAAGCTGGCCCCTCTTTCTGTAACTAAAATATTATTATTACCTGAGTCAGCAATTTTTTTTGTAACATTAACCATATCCCATGGTGCAAGGAATTGACCTTTTTTAACATTTATAATTTTCCCAGTTTTGGCAGCAGCAATTAATAAATCTGTTTGCCTACATAAAAATGCAGGAATTTGTAATACATCAACATGAGGAGCTACCACTGCACATTGTTCAGCATTATGTATGTCAGTTAATATTGGAACATTTAATTCTTTTTTAATCTTATCAAAAATAGGTAAAGATTGTTCAAGACCCATACCTCTTTGGCCTTTTAAACTTGTTCTATTAGCTTTATCAAAAGATGTTTTGTAAACAAAACCCATATTAAACTTAGAAGTAATTTCTTTAATCTTACCTGCCATATCCATGGCATGTTGTTCGGTCTCAAGTTGGCATGGGCCAGCAATAATAAAAATTTTATTATTGTTTGAAATTTCTATATTTCCACAATTAACTTTTATATTTTTCATTTATGATTTTTAGCAGCCTTGATAAATGATGAGAATAAAGGATGTGGTGCTAAAGGTCTAGATTTAAATTCTGGATGAAATTGGACAGCTATAAACCATGGGTGGTTGTTTAGCTCAATAATCTCTGGTAATTTTTTATCTGGAGATAATCCTGAAAAGATAAGGCCATTATTTTCAAATTGATCTTTAAAGCTAATATTAACCTCGTATCTATGTCTGTGTCTCTCTTGAATTGATTTAGATTTATAGATTTTTCTAATCAATGAATTTTCTTTTAATCTGGCCTCATAAAGACCAAGTCTCATGGTACCACCAAGATCTTTATCCGTTCCTTTAATTAATTTACCATCCTTATTCCATTCAGAGATTAATCCAATAATTGGTGTTCCTCCAGATCCAAACTCGCTTGATGTAGCTTTCTTTATATTTAACTTATTCCTTGCAAATTCAATAATGGCCATTTGCATTCCAAAACAAATTCCAAAAAAAGGAATTTTTTTCTCTCTAGCATATTTAATTGCTTCTATTTTACCCTCTGTTCCTCTTTTGCCAAATCCACCTGGTATCAGAATTCCAGAAACTCCTTTTAATTTTTTTTTAATTTCATAGATTTTCAAGTTTTCAGAATCTATTCTCACTAAATTAATTTTTAAATTATTATCAATACCGCCGTGAGTTAAGGCTTCGTCTAATGATTTATAAGCATCTTTAAGCTCAACATATTTTCCAATGATTGCAATATTGATTGATTTTTTTGTGTGCAGAACAATTTTAGTGATTTTTTTCCAAGGATTTAAATTAACTTTTTTTTTTGATTTTATTTTAAAATATTCAAGTACCTGTTTATCTAAATTTTCTCTATTGAAGCTAATTGGCGCTTCGTAAATAGTTTTAACATCAACAGTTTGAATTACATTTTCAATTCCAACATTACAGAACAAGGATATTTTTTTTCTATGCTCCAAAGGTATGGCCCTTTCAGATCTGCAAATAATAATATCTGGTTGTATGCCAAGACTTCTTAATTCTTTTACTGAGTGTTGAGTGGGTTTTGTTTTTATTTCATCTGAAGCTCTAAGGTACGGGACTAGAGTTAAGTGAATAAATAAAGCATTTTTTTTTCCTACATCATTAGAAAATTGTCTAATAGCTTCAACGAATGGGAGGCTTTCTATGTCACCCACTATTCCACCAATTTCACAAATTACAAAGTCTTCTTTTGATGTGTCACTTTTTATAAAATCTTTAATACGGTCAGTTATATGCGGGATAACTTGAACTGTTTTTCCAAGGTATCCTCCTTTACGTTCTTTTTTTAAAACATCGCTATAAATTTTTCCAGTTGTAATATTGTCAGATTTTTTTGCAGATATTCCAGAAAATCTTTCATAATGACCTAAATCTAAATCTGTTTCTGCACCATCATCTGTTACAAAAACTTCACCATGCTGAAACGGACTCATCGTTCCTGGGTCAACATTTAAATAAGGATCTAATTTTCTTAAACGTACGTTAAAACCTCTAGATTGTAATAAGTATGCAAGGGAAGCCGAAGAAAGACCTTTTCCTAATGAAGAAACCACACCGCCGGTTACAAAAATATATCGCGCCATGGTATTATCTTATAGCGATTAATTAATGAGTTTAAAAGGATTAATTATTGTTTTCAGGAATTGAAGGTGTATCACTAGACTTTTCTTCAATGATATCCAATACGGAAGATGTAGGTGTTAACTCACCTCTAGAAATTATTGTTAAAGCTAAGCTACAAATTATGAATAAAGTTGCAACTACTGCTGTAGCCTTGCCCATAAAATTACCAGCAGATCTGGAAAGCATAAAATTATCTTGAGAAACACCTATACCAAGTGCTCCACCTTCAGATTTTTGGACTAGTATCAAAAGCACAAGTACTGTTGCTAGTACTAAGTTGACTACTAGTAGAATATTTTCCATGAGGGTTAACTATATGTTTTTTTGACTATATCAATAAATTTTTTAGCATTTTGAGATGCTCCACCAATTAAAAAACCATCAATATTATTAATTTCTCTTAAGATTGTTATATTTTGAGGATTTACAGAACCCCCATATAAAATTTTTGGTAATTTATCTTTAAATTTATTTTTGATGAATTCTACTGTTTTAAAAAGATCTTGAGGTTTCGGTATAAGACCACTGCCTATAGCCCAAACAGGTTCATAAGCTAAAAAAATATTTGATTTATTTTTAATATTTTTTAAACCAATTTTAATTTGTTTGGATAAGGTTGAGCTTGTCTTTTTTTTTCTTTTATCACTTAAAGTTTCACCGATACAAAAAATAACTTTTAATTTAGCTTCAAGAGCACTTTTAATTTTTAGATTAATTAGTTTATCACTTTCACCCTGTTCTCTATTTTCTGAATGACCAATGATTACAAAATGTGCACCAATATTTTTTAACATACGGGAATTAACATGACCTGTGTGAGCACCATAATCTTTACTTTCATGACAATTTTGTCCACCAATAGCAATTTGGCAATTACTAAATTTTTTTGAAAAAGAACTTATTAAAGTATTTGGAGGGCAATAAATTAATCTACCTCCCTTTATTTCTTTAGATTTTGAAAATTTAATAACTTTATCCAATGTATTTAAGGAAGATAAATTCCCATACATTTTCCAATTGGCTACAAAATACATATATTTATTTGTCATAATGAAAAATTTAATCTATAGGTTGATATTTTAAAGATCAATAAATTAATAATGTAATGATAAATCCATTTAAAAATTTTACAAAAAAAAAGATTGGTGGCTTGATACTGATTTTTGTTATTATAATAGCTTTTGGCTTTGGTGGATTTGGTGGAGGATTTAGTACTGGAAATCAAAATAATATAGCTAAAATAAATAACACTAATATCTCTACGCAAGATTTCATGGATTACCTAAATCAATCTGGCTTAAGTCAGCAAGTAATAAAAGAGAATATCGATAAAAATGTAATTGAGGAGCTTTTGTCTTCTATGGTTTCAATGACTTTACTTGAACTTGAAATAAAAAATTTAGACCTAGTTATATCAGATGAAGTAATTGTAGAAACTCTTAAGAAAAATAAAAACTTTCTAGGTGAAAATGGTAATTTTCAAAGAACTCTTTATGAAAAGTTTTTACTTACAAATAGTATGAGTGCAGCGATGTATGAAATAAAATTAAAGAATAACGTTCTACAAAAGGAATTATTTACATATATAAGTGGTGGAGCGAAATCTCCCAACTTTTTAACTAATAGATATTTTATAGAAAACAATAGAAAATTAGATATTGAATTTATTAAATTAAATAGATTTTATAAAAAAGTAGATGAATTTACCAATCAGGAAATTAAAATTTTTATTGACGAAAATTCAGAAAAACTTAAGCAAGATTATATTGATTTTTCTTATGTGATAATAACGCCTAAAAACTTATTGGGTGTAGATGAATTTAATCAGGCTTTTTTTGATACAATTGATGAAATTGACAACAAGATATCTAAAAACATAGATTTTAAGACAATTACAAATGAATTAAATGTCAATGTGATTACAAAAAAAGATTATATTAATTTAGAAAATAAGGAGACGATTGAAAATAAAATTTATAATTCTAGAAAAGACAAGATTGAAATACTTGAAGACAATGGAACATTCATCTTTTATCAAATAGATAATGTTATTCAAAAATTGCCTAATTTAAATGATGAAAGATTTGCAAAACAAATAACAAACCTTCTATTTCAGAAAGAAAAATTTGAATTTAATAAAGATATACTAAACCAATTAGATAAAAATGAATTTAACCAAGCATCATTTGATAAACTTGGGAATGGTGAAGTTGAAAAAACTCAATTAAACTCAATTAAGGACATTAATAAATTTGAAAATAATTCTGTTAAAATTTTATACTCACTACCAATTAATACATTTACTCTAATTGCTGATAGAGAAGACAACATATTCATAGCTAAGGTTATGAAACTTGAAGATACTGAAATTTCTTCAGATTCAAATATATTTAATAAAATCTCTAACGAAGCGAGTGCAGAAAATAGAAACGGAATATTAAAATCATATGATAACCTTTTAAACAATAAATATAAGGTGATAGTTAATGAAAAAACTCTTGATAGGGTAAAAAATTACTTCAGATGATGCTTAATCGAAACTTTAAAGATTTTAAGTTTCAACACTCAAGAAACAAAAATCAAATCATATATACCTCTCAAAAAGTAAGAAATGATCAGGAAGTTTTAAACTTAATTGATAATTTTCTAAGGGAAAAAAATAGTTTTATTTTTGAGTCAGTTGAGAAAGGTAAGATAAGAGGGAGATATACCATCTTTGGCAAAAACCCAGATAAGATTTGGGAATTTAATAATAAAAATTCTTACCTGACTACTAATAACATTAAAAAAAAAATAAAAGGTGCTCCAGCGAAAATTATAGAAGAAATAATAGAAGAATTTAAGTTTAAAACGCCAGTAGGTCTACCACCAATTTGTTCTTTAATATCGGGGTATTTTTCTTATGATTCTATTAGATATGTAGAAAAAATTCCTAATAAATGTAAGGATGATTTAAGGCTACCTGATGTTAGACTTTTAAGACCAAGAACATTGGTTATTCACGACAACTTAAAAAAAAAGATTTTCTATATTATTAATATTTTCAATGATGAAAAGATTCTAAATTATAAAAAAAAATATTTTACAATTGAGAATGAAATTAATGACCTATTAACAAAGGCCTCTCTTATAAAAAATAATTCTAATAGTGATACAAAAACTAATATTAAAGTAAAATCTAACACTTCAAAAAATAAGTTTATAAGAATGGTTAATGAAGCAAAAAAATACATAAAAATTGGAGATATTTTTCAAGTCGTTTTAAGTCAAAGGTTTGAAGCTAAATTATCCAAAACACCACTAGAAATTTATAAAAAACTGAGAATTACTAACCCTTCTCCCTTTATGTATTTTTTTAATTTTGAAGATTTTCAGATAATAGGAGCTAGTCCAGAAATCTTAGTCAGACTAAGAGATAACAAAATTACCGTTAGACCAATTGCAGGAACTAGACCTAGAGGTAAAAATTTAAAACAAGATAATTTTTTTGCAAAAGATTTACTTAAAGATGAAAAAGAACTTTCTGAACATTTAATGTTACTAGATTTAGGGAGAAATGATGCTGGTAAAGTTTCCAAAATAGGAACCGTTAAAGTGACAGAAAGTTTTATGATAGAAAAATACTCACATGTAATGCATATCGTTTCTAATGTGATGGGTGTTTATAATAGTAAATTTTCAAAATTTAAATCATTGCTTGCAGGATTCCCTGCTGGAACTGTTTCTGGTGCACCTAAAATTAGAGCCATGGAAATTATTGATGAACTAGAAACCACTAAAAGAAAAGTTTATGCTGGAGGCATAGGTTATTTTTCTGCAAATGGTGAGTTTGACACTTGTATTGCATTAAGAACTGCTGTTGCAAAAAACAAAAAATTCTACGTTCAAGCTGGTGCAGGGATAGTAGCTGACAGTAGTCCAATTAAAGAATACGAAGAAACTGTAAATAAAGCAAAAGCTTTAATGAATGCATTAAAATAATGAAAATTATATTAATAGATAATTATGATAGTTTTACATTTAACTTATATCACTATGTATCATCTCTTGGTGTTACAGTTGATGTAATTAGAAATGATGAAATTACTCACAAACAAATAATAAAAAATAAATATGACAAAATAATTATATCACCTGGACCTGGTAATCCAAATCAATCAGGGAATTGCATTAAAATAGTAAAAGCACTTTATAAAAAGATACCTATTCTTGGTGTGTGCTTAGGTCATCAAATTATTGGTCAAGTTTTTGGTTCTAAAATTATTCAAGCAAATAAGTTAATGCATGGTAAAACTAGCGTCATAAAATCAAAAAAAATAGGTATCCTTAAAAACCTTCCTTCTAAATTTGTAGCTACAAGATACCATAGTCTTATAATTGATAAAAAAACATTATCCAATCAACTTGAAATTACTGCTGAAACAAAAGATGGAATTATTATGGGTGTAATGCATAAAGAATATAATATCCACGGTGTTCAATTTCACCCTGAAAGTATAAAAACTATCATTGGTATTAGAATATTAAAAAATTTTATTAATTACAAAAACAAATGAAAATTTTCATAGATAAATTAAGAAATAACCAGGACTTATCATTTAATGAAAGTAAAAAAGCTTTTGAAATACTAATGAATGGTAAAGCATCAGATAATGAAATATTTGATTTTTTAACACTACTTTCAGCAAAAGGAGAGGTCTCTGATGAAATTGCTGGTGGGGTTTTTGTACTAAGAAATAAATCTAAAAGAGTTAATGTTAACGATTGTATTGATACATGTGGAACGGGTGGAGACGGCATGAATACACTCAATATATCAACTGCATCAGCGCTACTTCTATCTAGTATGGGCATTAAAGTTGCAAAACATGGCAACAAAGCTGTTTCCTCTAAATGTGGTTCAGGTGACGTTTTAGAAGCTTTAAACATAAAAATAGATTTAGAGCCGAATGATATTGAGAAACAAATTAAAAAAAACAACTTTGGTTTTATGTTTGCACCCAATTATCACAGTGCAATGAGATTTGTTGGACCTATTAGAAAAAAGATAGGTAAGAGAACAATTTTTAATATGATTGGCCCTTTAAGTAGCCCTGCCCTAGTTGATAGACAAGTGGTTGGTGTTTTTGATAAAAGGCTATTAAAAATTTTTGCTAGTGCCTTGAATAATTTAAACATTAAATTTGCCTGGATTGTAAATAGTGAAGATGGATTAGATGAAATATCACCCTATTCAAAAACTAATGTTGTTCAATTAAAAAATGGTGAAATTTCTGAAATATTAATTGACCCTATAAAACTAAATATAGATGCAAATGAGTTTAAAGATTTGCTTGGAGATGATGCAAAATTCAATGCTAATAAAATGTTAGATATATTTAAAGGTGAGGATAACGATTTTTCAAAAGCTGTTTGTTTAAATGCAGCAGCCGGCCTTATTGTTTCAGAAAAACATACAGTATTTATTGATGCGTATAATGAAGCAAGAAAACATATATTATCAGGAAAAACATACACCAACTTAAAAGAAATTCAAAATGTCTAAAGACGTACTAAAAGAAATTATTAAAAAAAAAATTGAAAAAATTGATTTATTAAAAAAAACAATTTCATTAGATGCTTTAAATGAACAAATAGATCAAAATAAATCATTTATAAATTTTAAAGATAAAATTCAAAACAATGTTGATAATAATAAAATTTCTTTAATTGCAGAAATAAAGAAAGCAAGCCCGTCTGCTGGTGTTATAATGGACAATTATAACCCTACTGAAATAGCAAAAATCTATAACAATAAAAAAGCAACATGCTTATCAATCCTCACAGAAGAAGATTTCTTTTTGGGTAGGCTAAGCCATATAAGTGAAGTAAAAGAAAAAATAAATCTACCCGTTCTATGTAAAGATTTTTTTATTGATAAGTTTCAAGTACCTCTCGCAAAAAGTTATGGGGCAGATGCAATATTGATTATATTAGCTGGTGTCTCCGATGACCTTGCTAATGAATTATACGAAGAAGCTCTTAAACGTAATATGTCAATAATTGTTGAAGTGCATACAGTTGAGGAAGCAAAGAAAGCTCTTAACTTTAAAGAAGCATTAATTGGAATAAATAATAGAAATCTCAAAACTTTAAAAACAGATCTTAATACAACTTATGATATCTATAACGTGTTAAGTAATCACTCCTCTCCTTTAATTTCTGAAAGTGGAATTAAAACAAAAGAAGAGCTTCTTTCTTTAAAGAACAAAACAGAAATAAAAACTTTTTTAATTGGTGAATCACTTTTAAAAAATTTAGATAAAAATTCAATTTTTTCCGTTCTTTAGTCAAATAAGCCCCTATTTTAAATACTTTTTAGCTATTGCCGTATGGGAAGAACACTTGTAGAACAGATTTTGTACTTTATTTGTTCTTATGCTAACTAAAAAACAAAAAAACCTGCTTTTATTCATCAACAAAAAGTTGAGAGCCTCAGGAGTATCTCCTTCGTACGAAGAAATGAAAGATTCGTTAAATTTAAAATCTAAATCAGGAATTCACAGATTAATAAGTGCCTTGGAAGAAAGAGGTTTTATTAGAAGGTTGGCTCATAAAGCAAGAGCCTTAGAGGTTATAAAACTTCCCGAAACTGCTTCTGCTAATGACATTTACAATAGCTTTTCACCTAGTGTTATCAAAGGTGGACTAGATATAGATAATACTAACTTAAATGAAATGGAAATACCTGTACTAGGTAGTATAGCTGCAGGAACGCCTGTAGAGGCAATACAAAATGAAGTTTCGCGAATACCTCTTCCAAGTAACCTTGAAAAAAATGGTCAATATTTTGGTCTAAAAGTTCAAGGTGATTCAATGATTGAAGCTGGTATTAATGAAGGTGATACGGTTATCATAAAGAGATCTGATACTGCAGATAATGGTAAAATTGTTGTAGCTTTAATAGATGAGCACGAAGCAATGTTGAAAAGAATTAGAAGAAAAGGAAAAACAGTAGCACTTGAAAGTGCCAATAGAAACTATGAAACTAAAATATTTGGTCCAGATAGGGTAAAAGTTCAAGGTGTTCTGGTATCTTTATATAGAAACTTCTAAGAAAATAGTCTAAAAATCATTGATGTCAAAAGTAGCAACAAGATTTGCTCCCTCACCTACTGGAGCTCTCCATATTGGCGGTGTAAGAACTGCTTTATTTAACTGGCTATATTCAAAAAATCAAAAAGGAACATTTCATCTTAGAATTGAAGATACTGATAAAGAAAGATCTAAAGATGAACATAAAATTCAAATTATTAAGTCTTTAAAGTGGATTGGCATTGAACATGATGGTGATGAATACATTCAATCAACTAAAATTGATGATCATATAAATGTGGTAAATGAACTACTTAAAAATGGACATGCTTATAAATGTTATTGTTCAAGTGAGGAAATAGAAGAGCAAAAAAAAAGAGCAAGACAAAAAAAACTTCCCTATACTTACAATAGAAAATGGAGAAATCTTCTAGAATCAGATGCCCCTAAAGATATCAAACCAGTAATTAGATTTAAAAGTAAAATTGATGGAACTTCAGTACTAAAAGATTTGGTACAAGGAAATGTTGAAATAGAAAATATTATAATAGAAGATTTTATAATTTTAAGAAATGATGGAACACCAACATACAATCTTTCAGCAACCGTAGATGATCACCAAATGAACATGACACATATAATCAGAGGTGATGATCATAAAATTAATACGTTCAAACAGATGCAAATATATTTAGCAATGAAATGGGAAATTCCTTTATTTGCTCACATTCCACTAATACATACTATTGAAGGGAAGAAACTATCAAAAAGAGATAATGCATCGACATTGGATGATTATTCTAAGATAGGAATAATGCCTGATGCTTTAAGAAATTATTTATTAAGGTTAGGCTGGTCTTATCAAGATAAAGAAGTATTTACACTAGAAGAAAGCATTCAGCACTTTAATTTAGAAGGAATTGGTAAATCTCCATCAAAGCTAGATATGAGCAGAATATTATCAATGAATGAACATTATATTAAGAGTATTGATGAAAATGAACTTTATGATCATCTTGTCAAATATTGTGAAATTTATAAGGAAAAAATTAAACCAGAAAAAGAAGCTAAGATTAAACCTTCATTAACTTTTCTTAAGAATAAAGCAAAAACATTAGAGGATATATTTAATAACGCTAAATATATAATTTTTGATGATGTAAAATTTGAAGATAAAGATTTAGAATTAATTGACGATAAAGCAAAAAATATAATTAAAGAGTTTAAAGAAAAACTAATTTTAATAAATACATTAAATAAAGAAACACTTGAACCCATAATTAATAATTTAATAAAAAAATATGAAACTAATTTTAAAGGCGTAGGACAACCATTGAGGGTTGCTTTAACTGGATCAAAATTTGGTCCTGGTTTATATGATATAATAATTTCTTTGGGGAAAGAAGAAGTAGAAAGAAGATTAGGGAATAAGATAATTATTTAAGATTAAAGCTGCTTCACTTGATGAAGAAGATTTTGATTTGATACCTTCTAAAGTTTTTTCACACTCAGCTAATTGTTTTTCGATCAATTTTGGATTTTTAAGAAAATATGTAACTGTTTTGTATATTTCTTCTGCATTACATTCTTTTTGTAATAATTCCGGAATTACTTCTTTGTCGTTAATTATATTAATGATATTTGCAAATTTAACATTAACCAATAATTTAAATATCATAAAATTTATAAAACTTAATTTGTAAATAATTATTGAAGGAATATTTGCACTAGAAATTTGGAGTGAAATTGTTCCAGATTTAGAGACTGCAAAAATTGAATTGGATAAAACCTGATCTTTTATATTTTCATCTGAAATAATATCTATATTATCTAAATAGGTATTTTTTACCTTATTGATTATAAATTCTTTATTTTCATCTGTTGCATGAAAAACAAATGAATGATCAAGATTTTTTTTGTTCATCAATTTAATAAAATTCAATAAAATTGGTAAAAGAACATTTGTTTCTGATTTTCTACTACCTGGAAACAAAGATATAATTTTTTTATCTTTAGAAATTAAATTATCTAATGTTGTTATTACATTATCTTTTTTTTCAATTAAGGGATGACCAACAAAAGTATTCTTAATATTTTCTTCATCAAAATATTTTTTTTCAAATTTAAATAATAAAAGCATATGATCAATAAATTTTTTAATTTTTTTAACTCTATTTTTTCTCCAAACCCATACCTGGGGAGCAACATAATGAACTGTTTTTATGTTCTTGTTAATATTTTTTACCTTTTCAGCAACTCTTAGTGTAAAATCGGGACTATCAACACTAAACAAGATATCAGGATTAAATTTTATAATCTCATCAACAGTTTTGTTAATTTTTTTTCTAATCTTAAAAATATTAAATAGTACGCTAGTAAAACCAAGGTATGTAATGTCTTTAAGATCAAAAATAGATTGAATTCCTAATTTTTTAATATGTGTTCCCCCAACTGACAAATATTCAATATCAGGATTATCTATTTTAAGTTTTGAAATAACTGTTGAAGCTAATTTATCGCCAGAGGGCTCACCTGTTAAAATAAAAATTTTTTTCATATAATTTTAATAAAAATCTTATTTTTATTAGCAAAATTTATACATTTAGCCTTATCTAAGAATATATTTTTATTAGATTTTAAAACTATTCCCTTTAAGCCATATTTTTTACAATCTTTTAGAGTTTGAAGACCAATAGTTGGTAAATCCATTCTTAAATCTTGTTTTTTTTTTGGTAGCTTAATCAATATTCCTTCTGATTTTTTTTTTAACCTTGATAACATTTTTTTTGTTCCCTGTCGGTCTTCAGTTGCTAAGATAGTGTTATCTTTAACAATAACTGCCTGAACGTGATCTAGGTTATTTAGTTTGCTGAAATAAGTAATTCCTTTTTTAATAGAATTACTATCACTCAAATTAGCTTTCAATTTAGTATAGTTTCCACTTTTAACAGTTAGTTCGGGATTAAAAAAGATAGAACTAATAACATTTATATTTTCATTATCTAAAATTTTTATTATAGCTTTAATAATTGCTGCATCACCTAATTTTGCTGCTCTTATGATACCAGGCATATAGTAAACGCCCTTAAGGTCTAATCTTAATGTTGAAAACTTTGGTTTTGAAATTTTACCTGCAAATAATACTTTTTTTGATTTTTTTTCCTTAATTAAACTTATTATTTTACCAAACTTACCCATACTAATTCGATGAGAATTTTTATCTTTTTTAAATTTATTATTTTTTGAAAAATCAATGATAAAATATTCTTTTTTTAATCTTTTTATTTTTTTAAGGACAGTTTCTGAAAAATCAGTATCTCCTAAAAAAAGTCCAATCATTTTATTTTGAATATGGTGTACAAATAGGTCTTTTTTTATCTTTCTCTAAAAAATTGACTACTTCTAATACAAGTTCATTATTTTTATAATCTTCATTTAAATTAATTAAATTTTGAGTTAAGTTTTCATCCTTAAAAATTTCTTTATACGCATCACTTAAATTCATAATTTGTTTATTTGGAATATTCTTTCTTCTTAAGCCTATTAAATTTAATCCTTGTAATACACTTCGATTTCCATGAGCTATTCCATATGGTATAACATCTCTTACAACGCCACACATTCCTCCTATCATTGCTGACCTTCCAACTCTGGTGAACTGCTGTACAGCTGAATTGCCTCCAATTATAACATTACTTTCTATATGTGCATGTCCACCTAAAGGAACATTGTTAGCTAAAATAACATTATTTTCGACCAAACAATCATGTGCTATGTGTGAGGAAACCATAAATAAGCAGTTATTGCCAACCTTAGTTAATCCACCACCGCCAGTAGTACCAGGGTTAATAGTTACATATTCTCTAATTTTATTATTGTCACCAATTTCAAGCTTTGTTTGTTCACCATTAAATTTTAAATCTTGAGGATCATTTCCAATTGATGCAAATGAATAAATCTTATTGTTATTTCCAATTTTGGTATGACCAACGATACTTACATGGGATTGTATTATGGAATTATCTCCTACTTCAACATTGGGACCTATTATAGTATAAGCACCAACATTAACATTAGTGCTAATTTTTGCTTTTGAATCTATGATTGCTGTTTTGTGTATCATTTATTATTCTTTAAAAAATCTCTAATATTTTTTGCTGGATATCCCATTACTTTTGAATTATCCGAAATATCCTTTATAACACCACTACCGCCAGCTATTTCTACGTTATTCCCAATTGTTAAATGACCAGAAATACCAGCTTGTCCACCAACTCGAACATTGTTACCAACGATAGAACTGCCAGCAATTCCTACTTGTCCTGCTATGATTGAATTATCACCAATCTTAACATTATGTGCAATATGAATTTGATTGTCTAAAAATGTATTTTTACCAATTACAGTATTTGACATGGAGCCTCTATCAATAGTGCAGGCACATCCGATTTCAGAATTTTCACCAATTATGACAATTCCAATATGCGGATATCTAAGATTTTTTGTATTAATAGGAAAAAAACCAAACCCGTGTTTGCCGATAACACAATTATCTAAAACTGTAACGTTATTATTAATTAATGTATTTCTTATAATAACATTTGATCCTATTCTGCAGTTGTCTCCAATTGAAACATTCTGCTCAATAATAGTATTATGTCCAATTAAACAATTGGATCCAAAGATAACATTGTCACCAATTAAAACATTTTTTCCACATTTAACTTTATCTTTAAATTTTGTTTCAGTTATATCTCTAGCTGTATAATCAAAGTTATCGTTAATTGAACTAGGGTAAAATTTTGATGTAACTTTAGAAGTTGAAACCAAAACATTCTCAACGACAAATGGTGTGCAGCTTTTTGGTAGTTCGCTTTTTAAACTTTCAGTTGTTATGCAAAAAGAGGCCTTAGTATTCTTTGCAATATCTTTATATTTTTTAGAATGAAAAAAAGTAATGTCATTTTTTTTCGATGTGAATAAATCTTTGATATCAGTTATTTTTTCATCATTAGCAATTATAAGGTTATTAAGATTTAATAGCTGTAAAATATTTGAAATTTTAAAAGGACCGTTGTTTTTAAAAAAAGGATTGATCATAAAATCCTTTTTACCAAAGCAAATTAATCTGTGTTATCAAGATTTGTTGCTGATTATTTCTTATCTACAATTGTGGCTGACCATTGGGCATCAGCCATTTTTTTTCCATCAACAAAAGCATCACCCTTATATTTCCAAACCCTTCCGTGTGTTCTGGTTGCTTGGATTTTTAATTCCAATTTGCAATCAGGTATAACTGGGTTTCTAAATCTAGCTTTTTCTATGCCCATTAAAAATACTAATTTGTTATCATAAGTTTCTTTGTCTAAGCCATGTGCTGTTAATGCAGCAGCAGCTTGACCAAAAGCCTCAACTATCAGAACTCCGGGCATAACTGGATTATCAGGGAAATGACCTTCTACAAAAAAACTATCCTTTTTAACATAAACAATTGCTGTAGCTGAAGACAATTTTTCAATATCGTATAACTCATCAATTAGAAGCATTGGCTCTCTGTGTGGAAGCAAATTTATAATTTGTTGCTTATTAAGATTATTTTTTATCATCTATTTAATTATAAAATCTTTAATATCTGTATTTATAATTTTAATAATTTCATCAGTAATGTCTAGTTCTGTTTTACCAACAATTAAATTTTTTTTTTGTAATATAATAGTTATTTTTTCGTCGTTAGAAAATTTTATTAAAATTGGATTAATTAATTTTAAAAACTTATTTGTATTATCTGCTTTTAAATTATTAAAGTCTTCAATCATTTTATTTCTAATTTGATTGTATTTATTAATTTCAGATTTTAAATCATTCACCTTATTTTTAAAATCAGTTTCTGATATAATATTTTTTTGGGAAATCAATTTTGTTTCTTTTTCTTTAAACTTTTTTTCTTCTTTTTTTAAAAATATTGAATTTTTATTTTTAATAGCATCGAATTGCTTTAAAATTGACAAACCAGGATTTGATGTTGAGATTGCTTTATCCATATCAATAAATGCTATTTTTTGTTCAGAATTAACAGGCGTAAAAAAAAAAGAAAAATAGTAAGAATAGAAGAAAATAAAAGTTTCATTAAAAAGTAGTTCCTAAGTTAAATCTGAATGATTCAGTTATATCATTTTTACTTTTAGAGATTGGTTCAGATAAAGAAAAGTTTAATGGGCCAACAGGTGTAAAAAAATCTACAGCTATACCGATTGATGATCTAATCTTACTTTCATTTTTTAAAGTTGAGTTATAATCTACACCCCAAACATTTGCTGCATCAAAATAAATAGAAAAATTTGTATTTTGAAAATTTGGCAATATTTGAGGAAGAGTTGTTGACATATTAATTGAAGCTGCATAGTTTCCCCCTACATAATCTGCCCCATCTTTAGGACCAACTTTACCAGATTCAAAACCTCTTAGCTTACTTGATGGTAGAAACAATCTATCAGAAAGTTTAACATCTTTACCACTTAATGAATTAGTTGTTTTTACAAAAAAACCAATAGAAAAAATGTTCTCATCTAACCATTCATTATAGATTTTATAATCATAGGCATTTGTTAAAGTATAACTTTCACTGATTAAAGGGATATTTTGAGTGAATCTGCTAATATAACCATCTGTTGTTTTGTATTTTTGATCTCTTTTATCATATGTAAAAGTTTGATTAAAAAAAGTATCAAAATATGAGCCTTCTTGTTTTTTCATACTTGAAGAAGCAGTCGAATCTGTATCAAGTTTTTCAACATAAGCAGAGACTCCTGTATTCCAATATAGATCATCATAAAATTCAAAACTACTGCCAACAGAAAAACCAGTTTTATTTGATTCATATCCAAAATTTTTAAGTCGATCAGTTATTGTACTTTCTACTGATACATTTAAGGATCTATTAGATCCTTTAAAATTTGGGTTATTTAGTGAAATTAGACCCTTTAAAGTTTCAGCGCTCACAGTAGCATCAGATGAAAACTCTATACCCCTACCAAGAAAGTTATTTTCTTTTACACCAAAAGCAATTGTGCCTCCACTGGTACCGACGCCAGCACCAGCCATAATTTCACCAGTTGGCTTTTCTTCCACAGTAATATTTATTATTTTTTTATTATTATTGGGACTATCCAAAATTTCTGACTGAACATTTTTGAAAAAATTAAGTGATCTTAAATTATTTAATGTTTTATTTTGAAGCAATACATTAAATGCATCACCTTCGTCGACAAATATATTATTTCGTATTACCTCTTCACGTGTTACATTATTACCAAGTATATTGATTTTCTCTACATAGAATTTTTCCGTTTCTTCTATATCAAATGTAAGATTAATTAAATTATCTACAGTTTGTTCTTTAACGGTAGAATTTAAAAATTCAAATTGTTCATTTAAAACAATTTTATCGATTTCATCCAATATTTTATTGATTGAATTTAGTGAGTAATTTTGACCTTTAAGTTCATTAAATACTTTATTCAGTTGTTCAAAATTGCTAAGTTCATAATCTATAGGAAGGTTAAGGTTAAATTCATTAAAGTAAAATTTTTCACCAGATGAAATATTATAAATTATTTCAAACTCGTCATTACCAATGTAATTTGCAAAAGACGACTCTATTATTACATTAAAAAAACCTTTGTTTTTATAAAAGATATTAAGTAATCTTTTATCAAAATTAATAATATTTTCGTTTAAATATTTTTTACCAGAAATAAATTTCCAAAATTTATACTCCTCACTAAGTATTATACTTTTTAATGTACTGTCCTTAAATTTTTTATCACCGATAAATGAAATCTTTGAAATTTTGGATTTTTCACCAAGTTCAATTTCGTAAAAAAGATCTATTTTATTTTCACCTAAATCCTGAAATGATGATGTGATTTTTGAAAAATAGTAACCTTCGTTTTTAAGGTAGTTTAATATAGAAGTTTCATCTTTTTTAATTAATGCAGAGCTATAAGAAGACCTATTTTTTAAAGTCAAGATTTCATACAACGACTTTTCTGTTTTTTTTCTCTTAATTCCTTTAATAAAAACAGTTTGAATGATTGGATTTTCCAATACTTCAATTGTTAGATTGTTATTTTCAATTTTGACAGTAACATCTTTGAAAAAACCAGACTTATATAATTTTTTTAAAATTTCATTTATTGAATTTTCATCTAAGGATTCATTATCGGGAATTTCTGAAAAAACTAATATTGTTTCATTAGAAATTCTTTCATTGCCATTAACAATAATTTTTTCATAATTTTTTGAATAAACAGAAAAGGAAAAAAAAATAGAAAAAATAATAAATTGAAAAAAAAACCTAAACATAGCGAGTTTATACACTCATGGAGTCAATTTTTAAACTTACATAATCAGCTAAAAGATTGATTTCATCAATACTTTTTGGTCTTTTTGACTTAAATTTATTAAATTGAGGAATATTACAAATTTTTAACAAAATATTCGATATATCAGTAAATCTAATCTTCCCTTCCAAAAAAAGATTCACCAACTTATCATTTGCACTAACAATAACTGTTTCAAATAAGGAATCTTCTTCATCCAAGTTTTTAAGAATATTGATCACTGGAAATCTAATCTTATCAACTTTTTTAAGATCTAAATTGTTCAAAATTTTAATATTAATTTTTTTTGATTCAATTTTTTTATCTTCATTAAAATAAATCGAATTAAATATTGGGATTGTCATATTGGTGTCATGAATTAATAGTTTTGATAAACCATTATTAAATTTTACTATTGCATGTAAGTATGATTTTGGGTGGATTAATATTTCTAGTTGATCATAATTTAGAGCAAAAATTTTTTTTGCTTCTATAACTTCAAAAACTTTATTCATCATGGTTGCAGAATCAATTGTAATTTTTTTCCCCATTGACCAATTAGGATGATTTAAAGCATTCTTAATGGAGATATTTTTAAATTTTTTTAATGGAAATTTTCTAAAAGGTCCACCAGATGCCGTTATATAGATTTTTTCAAAGTTTTTTTTATTACCATTTATTAAAGACCAAATAGAAAAATGCTCAGAATCGACAGGTATAAATTTAGTTTTGTATTTTTTTAAATCTTTCTTTATTAAATTCCATCCACAAATAATGGACTCTTTATTGGCTATAGCTATAGTTTTGGTATATTTAATAATATCTAATGTTGGTTTCAAACCTTGAAAACCTGAAATGGCACACATGCTATAGTCAATTTTTTTATTTTTATTAAAAATTTTATCTAATATATCAAAATTTTTAAATACTTTAATTTTGGTATTTTTTAAATGTTTGGTTGCAAGTAAGAATGAGTTGTTATCAGTTATGATAATATTTTTAACCATAAAAATTTTAGCCAGTCTTATTAATTTTTTATAATCTTTATTTGCTGTAATTAACTCGATTTTAAAAGTTTTTTTATCTTTTTTAATAATATCTAATAATGAAGATCCAATAGATCCAGTGGCTCCAAAAATTGCAATTTTTTTCATACTAAATGATCATAAACAAATAAACACCAAAAGGAATTGCAAAAATTATACCATCTATTCTGTCCAGAATCCCACCATGACCAGGTAATATATTGCTTGTGTCTTTAACCTTTGCTTTACGCTTAAGAAATGAGATAAACAAATCTCCAAGTTGTGAGATTAAAGATATCATAATCGTTAAAAAAATAACTTTTGATAAATTCATATAACTTAATTTATCATAAAAAAATGGAATCAAAAAAATTGAAAAAATAAGTGAACCGATAGATCCTGAAATTGTTTTATTTGGGCTAATCCTGGTAAGCTTTTTACCTTTAAATATTTTCCCAACAGTCAAGCCTCCTACATCTGACATTATTGAAATCAAAATTGAGTATAAAAGATAAATTTTAAGATTTGAATAGTAAGTTTCGATTAATAAAATAAAAAAAACTAATCCTGCCAAATAAAACAATGAAAGTGCTTTGCAAAAAAATCTATATATTTTGTCCTTAATAAGATTTTTTTTTATAATTTTTGATATTAAAGCATAAAATTCAATCCATGTAATTATTGCTATAACAACCAAAGAAATAAACATTATATATGAGTAAAAAGACATTGCCGTTAACAAAGAAATTAAAAATATAGATGTGATTATTCTTTTTTTAAGATTTGAATTCATTAAATTGATCCAAAGTTTCTTTTGATATTTTTAAACTTATTTAAGATTCTTTTAAAATCTTTATCTGAAAAGTCAGGCCATAATTTCTTTTCAAAAAAAATTTCTGTATATGCTAACTGCCAAAGTAAAAAATTACTCAACCTCTGTGTATTTCCTGTTCTTATTAATAATTCAGGATTGGGTATATTTTTGGTATAAAGATTGTTATCTATATTTACTTCATTCAATAGAATTTTTTTTAGTTTAATCATTTTAATTGAATTAATTAGTTCATTTTTAGAGCCATAATTTAAAGCAATATTAACTTGTAGTGAATTATTATTTTTAGTTTTTTTTTCTGATAATCTTATTAATGTCTGAAGTTTTATTGGTAACTTGTTTAATTCACCGATAAATTTAAGTTTAATATCACTTTTAATAAGTTTATTAATTTTTTTTCTTAAAAAATTTTCAAGCAAATTAAATAAAAAAATGATTTCATTTTTTGGTCTTTTCCAATTCTCTGAAGAGAAAGTGTAAAGAGTTAAATATTTAATCTTCTGATTAATACATTGGTTGATAACCATTTGAACAGTATTTAATCCCACTTTATGACCAGCATTTCTAGATTGTTTATGCTTTATACCCCACCTACCGTTTCCATCCATAATGATGGCAACATGATTAACTGGGTTCATATGGTCATTATTTCTTTTTCTTTAGCTTCAACTTTGGTATCTATAGTTTTAATGTGCTCGTCAGTAAATGTTTGTACCAATTTCTCATTTATTTTTTCATCATCTTCACTAATTGCTTTGTCTTTAACTAAGCTTTTTAAATCATCATTGGCTTCTCTTCTAATATTTCTAATTGAGATCTTACATTTTTCACCCATAGATTTAATTAATTTTTTAATCTCCATTCTTCTCTCTTCATTTAAATCTGGGACAGGTAACCTAATTAATTGACCATCAATTTGAGGATTTAAACCTAATTCTGATTTTTTTATTGCAGTATCTACAAGTGGAACGTTATTAAGGTCCCAAACTTGGATATTAATTGTTCTAGCATCTGGAGTCGTTATGCTTGAAACTTGATTTAATGGCATCGCTTGTCCATAAACATCGACTTTAACAAGGTCTAGCATTGAGGCGTTTGCCCTACCAGTTCTTAGTGAAGTTAATTCTTTTTGAAAAACCTCAATGGTTTTATCCATCTTCTGACTATATATTTTTTCATTAAACATTTATTCACCTATTTTAATTCTAAAAAAATTGTTAATCTTTAAATCAGGTATGTTAAGTTCTCTTACAACATCTTGCACTTTCTTTTTAGGTTCCATAACCCAGGCTTGTGTTAACAAAGCATTTTCCTCTTTAAATTTATTCATTTTACCTAAGCTAATTTTTTGTGCAATCTCCTTAGGTTTTCCTGAGTTTTTTAACTCTTCTGTAATAAGATCTTGTTCTTTTTGAAGTAGATTTTTATCAATCAAATCTGAACTCAAAGCTAAAGGATTTGATGCAGCAATATGCATTGAAAGCTGTTTACCAAAAGCTTTAACACCATCACTACCATCTGAGGTCTCAAGTGAAGTTATAACGGATAATTTAGATAAATTATCTTTAACCACAGTATGCAAATAATTAAAATTTTTAGAACCTGATTGGTTAAATGTTTTAGCTTTACCAACTGTTATCTTTTCACCCATTTTTGCGATTAATGCTACTAGACTATCTTCAACCGTTTCACCATTTCCCATTTTTGATTTATTAAGTTTTTCTAAATCAGATAAATTTTGATTATTCAATTCACTCAATTCTTTTGCAAAGGATACAAAATCATCATTCTTAGCAACAAAATCTGTCTCACAGTTAATTTCAATAACAGATATTTTGCTTTCATCTCCAGAGGTTGCAATAACACCTTCTTTAGCATCTCTTGACATTTTTTTTGAAGCTTTAGAAATTCCTTTAACTCTTAAGATTTCTACTGCTTTATCTAAATCACCATCAGATTCTTTAACTGCCAAGTTACAATCTTTAAATCCAGCTCCAGTTGCTTCACGTAATTGTTTTACTTTTTCTAAATCACTCATATTAATTCAACTTTTCTTTATCTTTTTTTGAAAATTTAGCATCTAACTTCTCTCTATCGATCTCTTGAATAGTTTTTGAAGAAGCTTCTTTTACTTTTATCTCACCGACATCAAGTTTTTCTTCAGATTTAGATGGAGTTGCTTTTTTTGCATTTTCAATAGTTTCTTTTACTAAATTACAATATAGATCAATTGCTCTTCTAGCATCGTCGTTACCAGGAATTGGATAGTCAATACCATCAGGATTAGAATTGCTGTCAAGTATAGCACAAATTGGAATACCTAATTTAGATGCTTCAGCAATAGCTAAAGATTCATAATTTGTGTCAATAATAAAAACTAGATCAGGAACTTTTTTCATTTCTGCTATTCCACCTAATGCTCTTTCTAATTTATCTTTTTTAACACTCATCTTTAATAGTTCTTTTTTTGTAAAGCCTCTATTTTCAGCAACAAGATCAGCCTCATATTTTTTCATCTTTTTAATTGATCCCGAGATTGTTCCCCAGTTAGTTAACATTCCACCTAACCACCTGTAGTTTACAAAGTATTGTCCAGTTTCTTTTGCAACTTCAGCAATTGCTTCAGATGCTTGTTTTTTTGTAGACACAAAAAGAATTTTACCATTATTGGCAATCGTATTATAAACTTTCTCTAAAGCTACATTTGTTAATTCTAATGTCTGTGTTAAATCAATAATGTGAATTGAATCTCTTTTTCCAAAAATATATTTTTTCATTTTTGGGTTCCATCTTAAAGTCTTATGACCTAAATGAACGCCTGCTTCTAATAGTTGTTGGATATTTAGACTTGGTATTTTCATATTTATTCCCGGTTAAGCCACCACAGTATTTTCCATTTAAGGACCGGAGGTATAAAACCACAAACTGTGTGCGTGTTAATTTAATTTAAGAGTTATTTACAAATTATTTATAGAACAAACAAGTCTTTTTTAATGAATAATTGTCGAAATATCATTGTTTCTGAGGGTATTAATGGCTTTCCTATCAATAAAACGCTTATTTTTTAATTTAAAACTAATATCGCTATTTTCATTGGTAATATTTATTATTACCTCAGTTGAGCCCTCTTCATTCACTAAATTAGATATTTTATCGATGTCTTTAATTGATTTAATATTAAACACAATTTCATTAACTGGTTTATTAAAAAGATCTTTAAGAGAAGCTATTTTTTGAACATTTATTCTTTTAGATTTGCTCTCATCGTTAGAAATGGTTTTAATCAAAGTTATAATTAAAGAGCTTACCCTCAACTAAAGCCTCTCTATTTAATTCCAAAATATCTGAAAAAATAAAGAGTTCAAAAACACTTGTTAAATCAGTGAATTTGATAACACCATACGAATTACCTTTTGCCGTTTTTCTTTCAGTAATCTTTAAAAGTGTAGCTGCAATATTTGCATCTTTTATATTGTCGTCTAGATTAAATTTTGCGTAATCAACTATTTTGTAATCATCAAAAATTTCTTTAAATTGATTTAAAGGGTGGTCAGATATAAAGAAACCAATAGCTTCAAACTCTCTTGATAATCGATCTTCAAACTTCCAATCTTCGATATTAAGAACTATCTCATTATCTTGTTCTTCATCAGAACCAAAAAGGTCAATTTGATTTGCTGCTTTATTTTCATAAATATTTTTTGTCTTTAAAATAAAATTTGGAATTGAATTAAATAATGCTTGTCGATTATTATCTATATTGTCAAAAGCTCCTGCTTTAACCAAACCTTCTAATTGCAGCTTATTAATATCTTTAGGGCTAACTCTATTTAAAAAATCATTTATGGATTTAAATTCACCATTTTCTTTTCTTTCGTTAACAACATTTGATATTGCCTCATAACCAACACTTTTAATTCCACCAAGTGCATAATAAAAATTATTATCATCAAACTGAAAATCTGCAAAGCACTTGTTGATATCAGGTCGTATAACTTTAATATTAATTCTTTTTAGCTCTTCATGAAATTCACCCAACTTATTTTGATTTGATATATCCATCGTCATGGATGCGGCAAAAAACTCTTTTGGATAATAAGTTTTTAAAAATGCTGTTTGATAAGAAATTATAGCATAAGCTGCTGCATGACTTTTATTAAACCCATATTCAGCAAATGGTTCAATTTTTAGAAATATACTTGCTGCAACATCTTTACTAATTCCATTTTTAAGAGCACCAGCAATAAATCCTTGTTTTTGCCTTTCTAGTTCAGCTCTTTTTTTTTTACCCATGGCTCTTCTTAAAATATCAGCTTCACCTGCACTAAAACCAGAGAGTTTTTGTGCAATTTGCATAACCTGTTCTTGATAAATAATAACCCCATATGTAGGTTTTAAAATATCCTCAAGTAGTGGATGTAAATAATCAGGTGTTTGTCTTCCGTGTTTACAGTCATTGTAAACTGGTATGTTACTCATTGGTCCTGGACGATAAAGAGCCACTAGTGCAATAATATCTTCAATATGATTAGGTTTCATCTGTAATAATGCTTCGCGCATACCAGCACTCTCCACTTGAAATAATCCAACAGTGTTGCCAGAAGATAAAAGTTCAAAAACTTTTTGATCATCAAAGCTGATGTCATCAATTCTAAAATCATTGACGTTTTTATTTATCAATTTTTGCGTTCTATTAATTACAGTTAAGGTTTTTAATCCTAAAAAATCAAACTTGATTAAGCCAGCATTTTCTGCTGAGTACATGTCAAATTGTGTAGAAGGTAATAATAGATCTGCAGATGCATCTTTATATAAAGGCACGACTTCAGTTAATTTTCTATCCGCAATTACAACACCAGCTGCATGAGTTGCTACATTTCTATTCAAACCTTCTAATTTCAAACAAAGATCAATTAATTTTTTAACACGAGGATCTTCATTAACTAATTTTTGAAGTCTAGGCTCACTATTAATGCATTCAATTAAGCTTTGAGGTCTAGAAGGATCAAAAGGTATCATTTTTGAAATACTATCAACAAAACCATATGGTAAGCCTAATACTCTACCAACATCTCTAATAACCATTCTTGCTTTTAATTTTCCAAATGTAATTATATGGGCAACACTGTCTTTATATTTTGTAGTTAAATATTTAAAAACAAGATCTCTTTTTTCCTCACAAAAATCTATATCAAAGTCGGGCATTGACACACGGTCAGGATTTAAAAATCTTTCAAATATTAAATTAAATTTAATTGGGTCAACATCAGTAATTGATAGACACCAAGCAACAAGTGAGCCTGCTCCAGATCCTCTACCCGGTCCTACCGGAATATCATTACTCTTAGCCCATTTAATGTAGTCAGATACAATCAAGAAATAACTAGGATATTTCATTTCAATTATGATCTTTAGCTCATGATCTAGTCTGTCTTTATATTTCAAAAATTTATCATCAGTTTCTAAGTTATTTTCTTCAATTTTAAAAACTTTAAGAAATTTTTCTTTCAATCCGTCTAATGAGTGTTTTTTAAGTATTTCATCAGCACTCCCTCCTTTTTCAGAACTAATATTTGGAAGTACAGGTTTGGAAAATTGTGGTCTAAAATTACATTTAAATGGCAAATTGAAGTTATTTTCTAAAGCTTCCGGAAGATCAGAGAATAGTTTGGACATTTCTTCATTCGATTTAAAGTAATGCTGGTTACTATATTTAGTTCTATTCTTTTCATTAACATAAGTTTTAGAACCAATGCAAGTTAACGCATCATGAGCTTCGTGCATGTCTGGTGTTAAATAATAAACTTCATTAGTAGCAATAATTGGTATTTTAACTTTTAAAGATTGCTCTAAGTTGAATTTTTCAAAAGCAATTTCATTTTGATCACCATGCCTTTGGATTTCTAAATAAAAATTATCATTAAATTTTGATGATAAACTCTTATATAGTTTTGATATTTCGTCTAAACGACCTTTTTCAAATAATTTACCAAATAAACCTTGAATAGTTCCAGAAAGTAAGGACACACCCTCCGTATCAATTAAAAGTTCATTAATATCCAAATGAGGGTCTGATAAAGCATCATTTTCAAGGTAAGATCTTGAGGAGAGTTCTATAATTTTCTTATATCCATTTTCGTTAAGAGCTATCAGGGGTAATAGTCCTGTCGTATCTTCAAATCTAAAGTAAATTTGAGTGCCAATAATTGGTTGTGTACCAACCTTAGAAATATTTTCAGCAAACTCCAATGCACCACATAAATTGGATGTGTCTGAAAGACCCAAGCAAGTTATTTTTTTTTCTTTACAAAAATCTTTTAAGTTATCAATTTTGATAGCTCCTTCACAAATTGAGTACTGTGTGTGAATTTTTAAATGATTAAAGTTTTGATTATTTAATTCTGGCATTGATAGTTCTTATATTACCATCAATCATTTCTAATTTGCAATCAGCCATATTTGCAAAAAATCTATTGTGAGTTGCATAGATTATTAATCTATTTTTGTTTTTCAAATTATACAAAACATTAAAAACCTCTTTGGCAGTAGTGTGATCTAAACTGCCAGTAGGCTCGTCTGCTAATATAATTTCAGGTTCGTTAATAAGTGCTCTAGCCATTGCAATTCTTTGCATTTCACCCCCTGATAATTCTGAAAGAAAATGTGACTCACGTGATGAAAGACCCATTGTTTTTATAATTTTTTTAGCTCGATTGATTGAATTCTTTTTGTCATTAGTTAAAGCTAGACCGGCTAAATAAACATTTTCTAATGCAGTAAAATCTGGAAGTAAATTATTTTGTTGATAGATAATACCAATTTTACTTGATCTAATTTTGTCATTTTTTGAATTATCGTTAAAGTTTATTGGTGTATTACCAATTAACAAAGAGCCAGTAGTAGGTTTATCTATCATTGATAAAACATTTAGTAATGTAGATTTTCCTGATCCAGATGGACCAACTAGAGAATAAATCTTACCTTTTACAAAAGAATAATTGATTTTTTTTAAAACATTTATTTTTTGATTGTTAGAAAAAGATTTTGATATGTTCTTTAGTGATATCAAATTATTCATACTTAAGTCCTTTAACTGGGTCTAATTTTGAAGCTTTTATTGCAGGAAAAATTGAAACAACAATTGTTATAATGATTGAACAAAGGGAAATAATAAAAATTGAAGTCGGGTCGATTTCTGAAGGCATTGTGCTTAAAAAATAGATCTCTTCAGGAAACAAACTAATATTAAATGTATCGCTTAAAAACTCTCTCAAGTTTTCTATATACAATGAGAACATTACACCAAGAAAAATTCCAAAGAATGTTGCTGAAGTTCCAATAATAACTCCGACAAGAAAAAATATCTTAACAATGGATTTATTTAAGACACCAATGGACTTTAATATAGCTATATCTCTTGTTTTATTTTTAACCAGAATTGTAAGCCCGGAAATAATATTAAAAGCAGCCACTATAATAATCAAAGATAAGATTATAAACATTACATTTCTTTCAACCTTTAAAGCAGAAAACAATGAACTATTCATATCGGCCCAACTATATACAAATTCATTTTTGAATATTTTTTGAATTTTATTTTTTTCTTCTTCAATATTAGATGGGTTATTCAAGTAAATTTCTAGGTTACGCTTTTCTTTTTTAAGATTAAAAAAGTTTTCCAATGTGTTTAAATTTATGAAAGCTATGTTGGCATCAAAATCAGCTAAACCACTATCAAAGATTGAACTAATTATAAAAGTTTCTTGTCTAGGTAAGCTTCCTATGATCGTTTCTATGCCTACTGGAGACATAATTGATACTTTATCACCCAAACCAAGGTCTAAATTAAAACTTAATTCTTTACCTATTGATATCGAATTCTTTGTTAATTGACTTGATTTACCAATTAAGTTTCCTTTTTTTACAACATCAAGTTTTAGAAAGTTTTCATTGCTATAACCTCTTAAAATTAGGCCTTTAGTGTAGTCTTTGCTAATGACAATTGCTTCACCAGAATTACTAAGTATTAATTCTTCTGAAATTAATTTTAGATTTTCATTATTTAATTGTTCTAGACTAATAGGGCTCTCATATGGTTTAACGGTAACATGAGCATTAAATCCTACAATCTTATTAATTAACTCAGTTCTAAAGCCATTCATAACGGACATCACAATAATTAACACTGCAACTCCTAAGCTAATTCCGATAAATGAAAAAATAGAAATTATATTTAAAAAACCATCTTTTTTTCTGGTTTTTAGATATCTAAGTGTAATTTCTTTTTCTAATGCAGAAATCAATTTTTTAATTTTTGTTCAGTTAAAATTTGAGTTATTTGATCTATGGTTAAACTTTTAGGATCTTTTCCAATTTCTTTAAACTCTAATAAATCACCATCTGATTTTTTTCCTAAAATTATTTGATAAGGTACACCTATCAAATTAAATTTTTTAATTTTTGATGAAAGATTTTCATCCATATCATCGATAATTGTGTCAATATTTTTACTTTCAAAATGTTTAAAAAGTTTATTTGCTTTGTCTAATGCCGATGTGTCATTTTTATTAATCATGGGTATTATGGCTAGCTCATATGGGGCCACAGAGAATGGCCATTTCATTATTTCTTCTTTTTCATCATATTTTGCTTCTATAATTGCACCAACTAATCTTGATACACCAATTCCATAGGATCCCATTTTAACAAAATCTTTTTTACCACCCGGAAGATCTACAGCTGCATTTAAAGCTTTTGAGTACTTGTCTCCAAAATAAAAAATGTGACCTACTTCTATACCTTTTGTAATAAGTCTATTTTCTTCTGATACTTTTTCTTCAAATTCATCTTTATTAAATTTTTCATCAGCTACAGCGTAATATTGTTCATATTTTTTTCTTAGGTCTTGTAAAGATTGTCTATCCATTACAGATTCTTCACTGTCTAAATCAAAAACTCTTTTATCAGTAAAAATTTTACTTTCACCAGTGTCTGCTAAAATAATAAATTCATGAGAAAGGTTTCCACCAATTGGTCCCGTATCAGCTGCCATTGGTATTGCTGAAAGTTCCAATCTTTTAAATGTTTTTAAATATGAAAAAAAGAATTTATTATATGAGAAAGCAGCATCTTCATCATTTACATCAAACGAATATGCATCCTTCATGTAAAATTCTCTACCTCTCATAATTCCAAATCTCGGTCTAACTTCATCTCTAAATTTCCATTGTATGTGGTACAATAATTGAGGTAATGATTTATAAGATTTAACACTAGATCTAAATATATCGGTAACCAGCTCTTCGTTTGTTGGTCCATAAAGCATCTCTCTACCTTGTCTATCTTTAATACGAAGCATTTCATCTCCATAATCATCATAACGACCACTTTCTTTCCAAATATCACTAGGTTGGATAGTTGGCATAAGTATTTCTTGAGCACCAATTTTGTTCTGTTCTTCTCTAACTATTTGTTCAATTTTTTTCATCACTTTGAAGCCTAAAGGTAACCATGAATAAATACCCGCAGAAGATTGCTTAATCATTCCTACTCTGAGCATTAATTGATGTGATTTAATTTTTGCTTCTGATGGGTTGTTTTTTAATATTGGTATGAATGATTTTGAAATGTACATTTTTAACTAATTATATATCTTAAATTTAAATATTCATATTTTATCAATAAATAAATTATCACGAAAATAACAGTTGTAATACCAGTACAATAAATAAATTTTTTTAACATTTTAGGATTTTCTGGAGAACCAGCGTCTTCACCTTCAATTTTGACAGATTTTAGTCTATTTACATCAATTGGAAGAATTGTAAAAAAAACTATCCACCAGATTATAATGTAGATTATAGCAAGGCCTGTTGCGCTCATCTAGATTCTTACTAGATTGATATTTATAAATGGTCTTTTACCAGTCAATTCTTTGGCACATTTTCTACATGTAATTTTTAATGCATCAATTAAATTATATTCTTGTTTTTTGCTTTTTATAGAAAAGGTTCTGGTTGTTTTTTCTATTGCCTCTTCTAATTCATAAATGAATTCATCAGCATCATAAACAGGCAACCCTCTAAAGGTTAATACAGGTCTTTTATGAATATTACCCTTTGCAGTAATTAAAATGGTAACCTCCATATATCCATTAGCAGCTATATTTTTTCTATCTTTAATTGATTGAGCGTCTTCTTCAACACTCATATTTCCATCTAAATAAAGTCTACCACTTGGAGCTTTATCAAAAACATGGGGTTTACCTGGAGCTAATTTTACAATATCACCGTTTTCTACTTGAACCGGGTGTGGAACTTTCATTTCGTGTGCGAATTTCATATGTTCAATCATGTGTCTGTGTTCTCCATGAACAGGCACTGCACATTGAGGTTTAACCCAATCATACATTTCTCTTAAATCATCTCTATTTGGATGGCCAGAAACATGAACAAATTCACTTTCCTCTGAAATAACTTCAATACCATCCCTAACTAATTGATTTTGTAATTTGTATAATTTTTTTTCATTACCTGGAATAATTTTAGATGAAAAAATAACAGCATCATCTTTTTCGATGAATACATCTGGATGAGTATAGCTTGAAATTCTCATTAGTGCTGCCATCGGCTCACCCTGGCTACCAGTACAAAGGTAAACTATTTTTTCCCTAGCAATTTTTTTTGCTTCACGTGCATCTATAGGTTCAATAACATTTTTTAAATAACCACATTGTCTTGCAGCTTTAAATATTCTATGCATGGATCTTCCTACTAGGGATATTTGTCTACCAGTTTTTTCTGCACAATAAAAAGCTGTTTCCATACGTGCAACATTTGATGCAAAAGAAGCCATAACAATTCTTTTTTTAAGGCTACCCATAATATTTAATAAACTTTTTCTAACATCTAGCTCTGAACCAGCTTTTCCCATACTAAATACATTTGTTGAATCGCAAACCATAGCAAGGACACCTTCTTTACCAATTTCTTTAAGTCTGTCAGAATTAATTTTTTCACCAATCAATGGTTCTGGGTCAATCTTCCAATCTCCCGTATGTAATATTACACCTGCTGGGGTTTCAATTCTAAGACCATTAGGTTCAAGAATTGAGTGAGTTAACGTGATGTACTCTATTTTAAAAGGATCTAAATCTACTGTTCCATTTAATTGAACTATTTTTAGATAATTAGTTGCGTCAATATTCTTTTCTTTAAGTTTTTCTTTTATTAAAACTGCAGTAAATGGAGTTGCAAAAATTTTACATTTTAATTGAGGCCAAAGATGTGCAATTGCTCCAATGTGATCTTCATGTGCATGCGTTAAAATAATTCCTAAAAGGTCTTCTTTTTTATCTACAATAAATCCAGGGTCGGGGTAAATCAGATCAATTCCTGGTAAGGTGTCATCAGCAAAGGTAACCCCTATGTCAACCATGATCCATTTATGTTCACCTGGTTTTCCGTAGGCAAACAAGTTCATGTTCATGCCGATTTCTCCTGAGCCCCCTAAAGGGCAAAATAATAGTTCATCTTTCATATTTATTTAATTAAAGTGGTGGCTCTGATTAGGCCGTTAATTGTAATATCTTTATTTAATGTGACTTTCGTTTTTGTTGAATTTTTGAATAAATTAGAAAATCCTCCAGTAATTATTATTTTAAAGGACATCTTGGTCTCTTTCTTAATTAAATTAACAATATTGTCAATTAAACCCTCATAACCCCAAAAAAAACCTGCTCTAACTGCACTAATAGTATTTAAACCAACAACTTTGTTCGTTTTTTTTAAACTAATCTTTGGAATTTGTGTTGCTTTGTCTATCAACGTATCAAGTGAAAGCTTAACACCAGGTGCAATAACACCACCATGATAGGTATTTTTAATCAAAACATCAAATGTTGTAGCAGTCCCAAAATCTAAAATTATAAAATTATCTTTGTTATTAATAACGCTAATAGCGTTTGCCAATCTATCTGAACCAATTTGTTTATAATTGACCTTAATCTTAATCAATTTATTTAACTTAAGTTTCTTAAGCTCATGACACTTAATTTTATAAGTTTTATTAAAAAAAATCTTAATTTCATTAAATGATTTTGGAACAACACTACAAAATAAACATTTATCAATTACTTTATTTTTTAAACTTAAAATAGCTAAAGATTTTCTAAGCAAAGAATAATTTATCTTTTTTGTTATTAGATTAACTCTTTTAATAATTATATTTTTAGAGTTTACCAAACAAATTTTAGTTTCTGTATTACCTATATCACCAACAATAATCATTTTAAATTTCTATCTATGTTTTTTATATTAAATTTAGGAAATAAGGGGATAAAAGTTTCATAAATTTTTTTTAGTTTTAAAGCTGCATTATTAGGAGTAATTTTTACACCAGTTAAATCAAAAAGGTTTGTAGTCAAATAACCTTTAATAGAAGGACTCTTAATCAAATTTATACCTATGCCAACTATAACAAATGTTTTGCCTGATTTAGATAATGTTTCCTGTAATATCCCTGAAATTTTCATATTATTTATTAATAAATCATTTGGCTTTTTAACCACAATTTTATCTTTATAAAAAATTGATAATAATTTTTTTACCAAAAGACAGTTTATCTTTGTCAAATTATACAATGATAATTGAACTATGTTAACTTGGAAAAAAATACTAACAAATAAATTTCCCTTGAATGAGGTCCATTTTTTCCCATATTGACCTCTTCCTCCTTTCTGTTTCTCAGCGATTACAATTCCTGATTTATTGTTAGTTTTTTTAATTATCTGAAATGCTCTATCGTTTGTACTGTTTATGATTTTAAAATTAAACTTTTTTAACTTCATTAAATTATGTTAATTCTAGATACAATTTCCACCAGTTTGCTAGGAAAAATAAAGTACAAAAGAATTAACAATGTTGAAAAAGTTAATGATATTTTCAGCCAAATACTATGATCTGTGTCATATTTTTCTTTTTCTTCATCAAAATAAATAACTTTAATTATTCTTAGATAATAAAAGGCAGCAATCACAGTTGATAATAAACCAACAATTGCTAGAAAATACATTGATTGTTCAATTACAGACTTAAATACATAAAATTTAGCAAAAAAACCTGCCAACGGTGGAATACCTGCTAATGAAAAAAGTATAACGAGTAAAGACAAAGATAAAACTGGATGGTTTTTTGACAGTCCAGATAAATCATCAATAGTTTCAAAATACTGATCATTTCTTTTCATCATAAATAAACAGCTGAATAAACCAAGATTCATTACCATGTAAATAGAAATATAGACTATAGACGATTGAATACCTTCATTTGTCCCAACAGAAAGTCCTGCTAAAGCGTAACCAATATGACCAATAGAGCTATACGCAACTAATCTTTTTAAATTACCCTGCCCAATTGCTGCAACAGCTCCAAATATCATCGAGGCAATAGATAAAAAAATTATGATAGGTTGCCATTGGTCAATCATGTTAAAAAATGGAACATACAAGAATCTAATAAAGACAGTTAAAGCAGCAACTTTGGGAACTATTGCAAAAAATAATGTTACAGATGTAGGAGATCCTTCATAAACATCTGGTGCCCACATATGAAATGGTACAGCAGATATCTTAAAAGCCAATCCAACTAGGATGAAAACTATTCCAAATGTTAAGCCATAATGGGTAGAATCCATTGAATTTCCAATAATATTAAAATTAGTTGATCCAGAAAACCCATAGATTAGAGAGCAACCATAAAGCAGTAAACCGGAAGAAAGTGCACTTAATACAAAATATTTAAGACCTGATTCAGATGACTTTAATTGATCTCTATTAAACGATGCCAAAACATACAAAGCTAATGATTGTAATTCAAGTCCAATGTAGAAAACCATTAGATCATTAGAACTAATCATAACCATCATTCCTAAAATTGAACAAAGGATTAAAATTGGATATTCTATTAAGAAAATTTTAGATATTTTTAAATATTTTGTTGAAATTGATAAAACAAAAGCTCCTCCTAAAATTGTAAGAATTTTCATTAAAGATGAGAGGTTATCAATTACATAGCTATTTCCAAATAAATTTACAGCTGTATCAAAAGGATTATTTAATATTAAAATTACAGTAATTAGCAAAAGCCCTATTGAAAGATTGTGAATTAAAGTTGAGCCATTTTTCTTAAAAACACCCAAGATTAATAAAAACATTATTGATAAAGAAATAAAAATTTCAGGGGAAATAAAATTTAAATCATTCATTATTTTTGCACCTCAGGACCATACATATTTAAGTTAAAATTATACATTTCAATTAAGTCATTTACAGATACTTCAATCGTATTAATAAGAGGTTCCGGGTAAAAACCAAAAAGTAATACTGGTATAGCTAAACTCCATAAAATAAATTTTTCTGAATAATCTAAATCAGGTATTTTTAACAGATCTTTGTTTACTAAATTTCCAAAAACAACTCTTCTATATAACCATAACATGTACGCAGCACCAAAAATGACTCCAAGACTAGCAATAACTGCTACTAAAAAGTTATCTTTAAAAGCGCCCATTAAAATTAAAAACTCTCCTATAAAGCCACTTGTTCCTGGTAGTCCTAGTGCAGCTAGAGTAAACAACATAAATAGAATTGAATATTTGGGCATTACAGAAACAAGACCACCATAAGTTTTAATTAATCTTGAATGCATACGATCATAAACCACACCAACACATAAAAATAATGCTGCCGAAACAAGTCCATGACTAATCATTTGGATTATACTTCCTTCTATGCCCTGTTGTGTGATCGTAAAAATTCCCAATGTTACAAAACCCATGTGTGCCACAGATGAGTATGCTATTAATTTTTTCATATCTTCCTGCATTAGGGCAACTAGAGATGCATAAATAATTGCAATTAAACTAAGCGTATAAACCAATGGAGTAAATAATTCAGAGGCCACAGGAAACAAACCTAAGGAAAATCTAATAAAACCATAACCTGCCATTTTTAAAAGAATAGCAGCCAGTAGAACGGATCCGGCAGTTGGAGCTTCAACATGTGCATCAGGTAACCAAGTGTGAACTGGCCACATAGGTGTTTTGACTGCAAAAGAACTAAAAAAAGCAAGCCACAATAAGTTTTGATATTTTGTGTCTATACCTAATTCATATAGTTGTACTATATCAGTTGTACCAGCGATCCAGTAAATTGAAATTATTGCAACTAACATTAAAACAGAACCAAGTAACGTATATAAGAAAAATTTAAAGGCAGAATAAACTCTTCTTTCACCTCCCCAAATTCCAATAATTAAAAACATAGGAATTAATCCCGCTTCAAAAAATAAATAAAATACAACTAGATCAAGTGAACAAAAAACTCCAATCATTAAACTCTCCATTACCAATATGGCAATAAGAAAATCTCTTAACCTTACTTTAATTGTGTTGTTAACAGATATTATACACAAAGGAGTAATAAGTGTTGTTAGAATTATGAATAAAATTGAAATTCCATCTACACCTACTTTATAGTTAACAAAACCTTTTAACCATTCTCTATTTTCAACAAATTGAAATGTTGATGTTGACGGGTCGAATAAATACCATAGATATATTGAGATTAAAAAATTAACAAAAGAAGTAAACAAAGCAACATATTTTCCTGTATTTGAATTTTTATCTTTTGAAAATAATAAAAATAAAGCACCAATAGTTGGTAAAAGAATTAAAGATGATAAAATTGGAAAATTCATTAGTGTAAAATTAGAAATGTTAATAATGCAGAAAGACCAATCAATATCATAAAGGCATATTGATAAATAAACCCACTTTGAAATTTACTGGCTCTTAATGATAAGTTTTTGATTAGTAAGGAAAGACCGTCCGGTCCAAACCTATCAATAATTTTTATATCAATTGTTTTCCAAAAAAATAATCCTATTTTTTTTGAAGATTGGATAAATATGATGTCGTATAATTCATCAAAGTACCATTTATTGACTAAAAAATTATATAAAGGTCTATTAGATTGAACAATTTGATTAGGTAACTCTTTATTTTTTACAAATAAATAATAAGCAATTGGAATAGATAAAAGGACAAGTATAGGGGTAATCAAAATAATCCATAAAGGTGGGTGGTCTGTACTTAATGGAATTAGAAATTTAATAGATTCTCCCCAAAAATTATTTTCTCCCTCATGACCAATAAATAAATCTTTAAATAAAAATCCTGCAAAAATTGCACCAACTGCTAATACAATCAAGGGTATAAGCATAACCAAAGGAGACTCGTGCATTTCTTCAATTTTTAATTTTTTATTGTTATACGTTCCATGAAATGTTTTAAAAATTAATCTCCACGAATATATAGAGGTAAGTAAGGCTGTTAAAACACCAACTCCAGCAGCGTAATAACCTACTGTATTCCCTCTAAGATAAGCAAATTCTATAATTGCATCTTTTGAATAAAAACCAGAAAGAAAAGGGAAACCTGTAAGAGCTAATGTCCCAATAATCATTAAGATCCAAGTATATGGTAGTTTTTTATACACAGCTCCCATTTGATTAATATCTTGTTCATCTTTAAATGAATGAATTACCGATCCTGATCCTAAAAAAAGCAATGCCTTAAAAAATGCATGAGTAAACAAATGAAACATTGCTACATTATAGGCACCAACACCGGCAGCAAAAAACATATAACCTAATTGACTACATGTTGAATATGCAATTATTTTTTTAATATCTGTTTGAACTAATGCTACTGTTGCAGCAAAAAAAGCAGTTGTCATTCCAACTACTGTAATAATATTTAAAGTTAAAGGAGAATATTCAAAAATTGGAGAGCATCTAACAATCAAAAAAACTCCTGCTGTAACCATTGTAGCAGCATGTATTAATGCAGATACAGGTGTAGGACCTTCCATAGCGTCAGGTAGCCATGTGTGTAAAAAAATTTGTGCTGATTTACCCATAGCTCCAATAAATAAAAGGATACAAATTAGATCAATGGCCTTGATGTGTATTTCTAAAAATAATAATTTTTTATCAACAATTTGCGGAATTTGCTGAAATACCTCAGAGTAATTGACGGTACCAAATAGATAAAAAATTAAAAATATTCCTAAGGCAAATCCAAAATCACCTACTCTATTTACTACAAAAGCTTTTATAGCTGCTGCATTTGCTGAATCTTTTTTATACCAAAAGCCAATTAAAAAATAAGAACAAAGACCTACGCCCTCCCAGCCAAAAAATAATTGAAGAAAATTATCGGATGTAACCAACGTTAGCATTGCAAATGTAAAAAGGGAAAGATAGGCCATAAATCTTGGTTTATGTGGGTCGTGGGACATATAACCAATTGAATAAATATGGACTAGTGAAGAAACTAAAGTTACAACAACGAGCATTACTGAAGATAACGCATCCACTTTAATAGACCAATTCACATCAAGTGTTCCTGAATTAATCCAAGTAGCAATAACTACATTATTTTCATAACCATTAACAATAACTTGATAAAATAAAATTAAAGATAAGAGTGCTGAAATTGAAACAAATATACTAGTTATTATCTCCGAATTTTTATCACCTATAAATTTACCAAAAAAACCAGATATAATAGATGCTAATAGTGGAAGAAATAATAATGAAAGTTCCATATTATCCCTTTAAACTATTTATTTCTTCAACTCTAATTGTTGATGAGTTTCGATAATAAACGACTATTATAGCTAGACCTATAGCTGCTTCTGCTGCAGCTACAGTTAATATAAAGAGTGTAAAAATTTGCCCTGTTATATCATTCAAAAATATAGAGAAAGCCACCAAGTTAATATTCACTGCTAATAAAATGAGCTCAATACTCATTAATATTACTATAATATTTTTTCTGTTTAAAAATATACCAACTATACCGATGGTAAATATTATTGCTCCCAAAGTAAGGTAGTGACCCAAGCCTACATCAATCATCAGATTTAACCCCCTTATTACTTGGAACATCTATCAATTCTACGCCGTCAGATCTTTCTCTGGATATTTGACTAAAATAACTTTGTCTTTTGACACCAGATCTCTGCCTAAAAGTAAGAACAATAGCTCCTATCATTGCAACTAATAAAATCATTCCACTTAATTGAAAGATGTGGATGTAGTCAGTATACAAAACATAACCAATGGCATGAGTATTGCTAATGCTATTATCTATATTTAATGACATAGATGAAACAAGATCTGGCTTATATTTCCATCCACCAATAACAATAATTAATTCAAAAAATATAATAGTACTGATAATTAATCCAACTGGAATATGTTTCGAGCTCTCTCTAGCACTAAACCATTGGTTTTTCTGTTGAGCTACATTTAACATCATGACAACAAACAAGAATAAAACAGCTACAGCACCAACATAGATAATTAACATTATCATTCCAAGGAATTCCGCACCTATCATTATAAACAAGCAAGAAATACTAATAAAATCTAAAATTAAAAAGAAAACAGAGTGAACAGTATTTTTTGAAACCGTAACCATTATTGCAGAAACAATTGCTATTAATGAAAAAATATAAAAAAAAATTGCGTGTGCTAGCATAATTATCTATGAGAGTTATCAGCTTTAATATTTGCAGCTAGAACATTTTCCCATCTATCGCCATTGTCCAAAAGTTTTTCCTTATTATAATAAAGTTCTTCTCTTGTTTCTGTTGAAAATTCAAAGTTAGGCCCTTGGACAATCGCATCAACCGGACAAGATTCTTCACAAAGTCCACAGTAAATACATTTCATCATATCAATATCATATCGAGTAGTTTTTCGACTTCCATCTGCTCTTTCAGAGGATTCAATTGTAATTGCCTGGGCAGGGCATACTGCTTCGCACAATTTACAAGCAATACATCTTTCTTCACCATCAGGATATCTTCTTAAAGCGTGCTCTCCTCTGAAACGGGGACTGATTTTACCCTTTTCAAATGGATAGTTAATTGTTTTTTTTGGTTTAAAAAATTCTCGTAAGGCGATCGTAAGACCACCTAAAAAATCTAACATAAAAATTGTTTTAAATATTCTTGAAATTTTCATAATTAATTAATCGGTAAAAGGTTAAAGTAAAATAAAAAACTTGCTGTAAGAACTACCCATGCTAGCGATAAAGGTAAAAAAATTTTCCAACCTAGTCTCATTAACTGATCATATCTATATCTTGGAACAATTGCCTTTACTAAAGCAAAGAGTATAAAAAGAAGTAGTATCTTTAAAATTAACCATATAGCTCCAGGAATTACATTAAAAGGAAATAAATCTATAGGTGAAAGCCATCCACCTAAAAATAGAACTGATCCCATTGCACACATAAGAAGAATGTTTGCATACTCGCCCAACCAAAACATTGCATACATCATTCCAGAATATTCAGTTTGATATCCTGCGACAAGTTCAGCTTCAGCTTCAGGTAAGTCAAATGGTGGTCGATTTGTTTCCGCCAAAGCAGAGATAAAAAAAATTACAAACATTGGAAATAATGGAATTACGAACCATAAGTTTTCTTGTGCCATCACTATATCATTTAAGTTTAACGAACCCACACAAAGCAAAACATTAATTATAATAACACCGATTGAAACTTCGTAAGATACCATTTGAGCTGCTGATCTAATAGCACCTAAAAAAGGATATTTTGAATTTGAGGCCCACCCACCCATAATAATTCCATAAACACCCAATGATGAAACTGCAAATAAATAGAGAATACCAACATTAATGTCAGCCAACACTTGAGTTGCACTAAATGGAATAACTGCCCAAGAGATTAAAGCCAAAGTCATGGTGACAATTGGAGCTAATATAAAGATTGCTTTATTAGAGCTTGAGGGAATAATAACTTCTTTAAACATATATTTTAATGCATCAGCCAAAGATTGAAGTAAACCAAAAGGTCCTACAACATTTGGTCCCTGTCTTTTTTGAACAAATGCCCAAATACGACGATCAAGCCAAACAATCATCGCTACAGAAACAAGAACTGGTACTAATAAAAATAAGATTTTATATGTCTCAGAAAAAATTATACTTAAATATTCCATTTTATTAACTTTCTGTACCTGTTAATTTTAAATTAACTTTAGCTGTTTTGCATTCAAACATTGTCTTTGAGGCTCTTGCTATTGCATTTGAGTAATAATAATCTTCATTCTCAACTTTTAAAATCTCTTGCTTAAATTCTACATTTTCAACTGTAGAAGATTTAATAGATTTATCTTTTTCAATAAATAAATTAATATGGTTAAGTAAACTACTGTCCAACTCATCTTTATCATTAAATAATTTTCTATGATTTATTGTTTCTGCTAATTCATTAATTATCAACCAGTCTTCTTTAGCTTCCTCTGGTGGAAAGGAGGCTTTATAAGCTTTTTGTATTTTACCTTCTAAGTTTGTAAAGTAACCATTTTGCTCTGTGTATGCAGCCCCTGGAAGTATAATATCTGCAATCTCAGCTCCTTTATCTCCGTGACTTCCTTGATAAATTACAAATTCATTCTTTTTTTCAAATTTAAGATTATCTACTCCCAGTAAGTAAACAATTTCAAACATGTGATTTTCTAAATCTTTTAGCACTTCATTTGAACCATCTACTGTTTTATATAATCCTAAATCAAAGCTGCCAACTGTAGATGCATTTTCTGAAATTGTATTTAAAGAATTCCATTCATCTGACATTTTATTATTTTTTTTTAAAAAGGATTTAACAGATTCAAAAATATATTTCGCAGATTTAGTTTTAAGAGATGACTGACCAAAGATAATTAACGGTTTTTTAGCCTCTTTAATTAGACTTGATACCTCATGACTATCTTCTGTAATTTTTTTAATATTTTCAATATCACTGTCTAAAGACTCATATGGGTAAGTTAGATCACCAACATCATTTAAAGAAATTATTTTTGTTTTATTTTGTAAGTATGCTTTTCTAATACGTGCATTTAAAATTGTTGCTTCATACCTGGGGTTACTTCCTATAAGTAATATAAAATCTGCTTCTTCTATTCCATTAATAGTTGAATTGAATAAATAATTTTCTCTTTTTTTAGAATTTAAATATGTGTGATCACTTCTCGATTCTACATTATATGAACCAAGTGTTTTATTGAAAAACTCTTTAAATATATAGAGTGATTCCATATTAATTAGATCACCAGACATTCCACATATTTTATCTTTGTCAGCATTTTTAAACTTGGACTTAATTATATTAAAAACTTCATTCCATGATGCTTTCTCAAATTTACCATTATATTTTATATAAGGAGTATCTAAACGTTGATTTAACAAACCATCACAAGCATATCTTGTTTTATCTGAAATCCATTCTTCGTTAATATCTTCGTTAATTCTTGGTAAAATTCTTTTTACTTCCCAACCATAGGTATCAACTCTTATATTTGAACCAATAGCGTCCATTACATCAATAGATTCTGTCTTCTTTAATTCCCAGGGTCTAGCCTCAAATACATAGGGTTTAGATGTTAAGGCACCAACAGGACATAAATCTACAACATTAGCTGATAATTCTGATTGCATAGATTGCTCAAGATATGTTGTAATTTCCATATCCTCACCTCTACCTATAGCTCCAATCTCTGTTACACCAGCAACCTCTGTAGCAAATCTAACGCATCTAGTACAATGTATACATCTGGTCATTTGTGTTTTGATTAAAGGTCCCATGTTTTTTTCAGAGACTTCTCTTTTATTTTCTTTGTACCTGGACTTATCAACACCATAAAACATAGATTGATCTTGTAAATCACACTCACCCCCTTGATCACAAACAGGACAATCCAACGGGTGGTTAGCCAACAAAAATTCCATGACTCCTTTTCTTGCTTTTTCAACAAACTCAGTATTCGTTTTAATATTCATTCCTTCTGATGCTGGCATGGCACATGAGGCTACAGGTTTGGGAGATTTTTCTAATTCTACTAAACACATTCTGCAATTTCCTGCTATTGATAATTTTTCATGATAACAAAATCTTGGGATTTCAACTCCAGCTTTTTCACAAGCTTGAAGTACAGTTAGGCCTTCTTCAACTTCTATATCAATTTCATTTACTTTTAATTTAAGCATTTTTTTTATCCAATAAGTGTTGATCTACTAAATAGGGAATATTTTTTTCTTTTTTTATAGTTGGGTTAAGATTATTTCTATCCTCAATCTCTTTTTTAAAATGTCTTAATAATCCTTGTACAGGCCACGAAGAACCCTCACCAAAAGCACAAATAGTGTGTCCCGCAATTTGATTTGTTACGTCTCCCAACATATCAACTTCATCTCTTGATGCTTCACCTTTGGCCATTCTTTCAAGCATTCTCCACATCCACCCCGTACCTTCTCTACAAGGTGTACATTGACCACAACTTTCATGTTTATAAAATCTAGCAATTCTTGCCATGCATTTAATTATGTCTTGATCTTTATTAATAACAACAATACCTGCAGTTCCTAATCCACTTTTTTCTGCCATTAATGAATCAAAATCCATTGTTAAAGTTTCACAGGTTTTTTGTGGTATTAAAGGCATTGATGAACCACCAGGTATTACAGCTTGTAAATTTTCCCATCCTCCAATTACACCTCCAGCATGAACTTCGATTAGTTCTTTAAGAGATATGCTCATTTCCTCTTCAACATTACATGGGTTATTGACGTTTCCAGAAATACAGAAAATTTTAGTACCTGTATTTTTTGCTTTTCCTAAAGATGCAAACCATTTTCCACCTCTTCTTAATATTGTTGGAACAACTGCTATAGTTTCGACATTGTTAATTATAGTTGGGCAACCGTATAAACCAATTAAAGCGGGGAAAGGTGGTTTTAATCTAGGTTGACCCTTTTTACCTTCTATGCTCTCAAGTAAAGCTGTTTCTTCTCCACATATATAAGCTCCTGCTCCGTAGTGAATATAAATATCTAAATCCCAACCTGTTCCAGATGCATTTTTTCCTATTAAATTTTTTTCATAAGCTTCATCAATTGCTGCTTGAAGTTTTTCTCCATCTATAAAGTACTCGCCTCTTATATAAATATAACAAACATGAGCTTGAACAGCGTATGCAGCAATCAAGCATCCTTCTATTAATTTATGAGGTTCAAATCTTAAAATATCTCTATCCTTACAGGTACCTGGTTCTGATTCATCTCCATTTATAACTAGATAATGAGGCCTTGAACCTAGTTCTTTTGGTGCAAAAGACCATTTTAAACCAGTTGGAAATCCAGCACCTCCTCTTCCTCTAAGTTCTGAGGCTTTAACTTCAGTTATTATCCAATCTCTACCTTTATCAATTAAATCTTTAGTATTTGTCCAGTCACCTCTTTTTTTTGAAGACTCAACATCTGAACCCTTATCATTATATAAATTCTGAAATATTCTATCTTCGTCTTTAAGCATTTTTTAAATCCATAAGTGTTTTTCTATTATTTTCAGGTTCGTTGTTTAAACGACCCCTATAAGATCCTGGCTTAGGTGTTTCACCAGTTAGGATCTTATCTAAAATTTTTAATGTTTTTTCTTTATCTAAATCTTCATAATAATCATCATTGATCTGTAACATGGGTGCATTAACACAAGCTCCTAAACACTCAACTTCCATCCAAGAACAGCTTTGATCTTTTGATAATTCATTTTCATTTTCAGAAATTTTTTCTTTACACGCTTCAACAAGTTTATAAGCACCTCTAATCATGCATGGTGTAGTTGTGCAAACTTGTATAAAATGTTTACCAACTGGAGCTAGATTGTACATTGTATAAAATGTTGCCACTTCGTAAACTTTTATATAAGGCATATCTAAAAGCTTACCAATGTACTTCATGGCAGACAAAGGAATCCAGTTACTGTTTTGTTTCTGCGCTATATAAAGTAAAGCCATTACTGCACTTTGCTGTTTATCCTTTGGATATTTTGCAATAATTGATTTAGCAGCTTCTAATGAGGCTGGAGTAAAATCAAAATTCTCAGGCTGTTCTTTTGAAGGTCTTCTTAAACTCATTATCTATCTACCTCTCCAAAAACTATATCTAGTGAGCCTAATACAGCAGGCACATCTGCAAGCATATGACCTTTAATCAGGTAATCCATTGCAGCCAAATGAGAAAATCCTGGGGCTCTTATTTTACACTTATATGGTTTGCTAGAACCATCAGATATTAAGTAAACACCAAACTCACCTTTGGGAGCTTCTACAGCTGTATAAATTTCATCTTTATCAACACGGTAACCTTCTGTAAATAGTTTGAAATGATGAATTAAAGCTTCCATAGATTGTTTGATATCTTTTTTTGGTGGTGGACTAATCTTTCCATCTGACGATTTAACTGGCCCTTTTATCATTTTAGCAAGACATTGTTTGATTATGGAAACGCTCTCTCTCATTTCATCTATCCTACATAAATATCTGTCATAACAATCTCCATTTTTTCCAACAGGTATTTTAAATTCTAACTGCTCATAACACTCATATGGTTGTGATTTTCTTAAATCCCAAGGAACACCCGAACCTCTGATCATAACGCCACTAAAAGAATAGTCTAATGCATCTTCCTTAGATACAATTCCTATATCAACATTTCGTTGTTTAAATATTCTATTGTCAGTCAATAATGTTTCAAGATCATCGATTATTTTAGGAAACGATACACAAAATTTACCTATATCTTCTTCTAATCCCATTGGTAAATCTTGATGAACTCCACCTGCTCTAAAATAATTAGCATGTAATCTTGAGCCTGAGGCTCTTTCATAAAAAGTCATTAAAGTTTCACGCTCTTCAAAACCCCATAATGAAGGTGTTAACGCACCAACGTCTAATGCTTGAGTTGTTACATTTAATATGTGACTTAAAATTCTTCCAATCTCACAAAACATAACTCTTATAAATTGTGCTCTAATGGGAACATTAATCTTTAAAATCTTCTCTATAGCTAATGCAAAAGCATGCTCTTGGTTCATAGGTGCAACGTAATCAAGTCTGTCAAAATAAGGTACAGCTTGCATGTATGTTTTGTTTTCTATTAATTTTTCAGTACCGCGATGTAATAATCCAATATGTGGATCTGCTTTTTCAACAACTTCACCGTCTAATTCTAAAATTAATCTTAAAACACCATGAGCGGCTGGGTGTTGAGGTCCAAAATTAAGATTTAGAGTTTTAGTCTTTTTTGTCATTATCAAGTTCTGTCTGTTTTTTTATGTATTTTGTTCCCTCCCAGGGACTTTCATAATCAAAATTTCTATAATTTTGTTCTAATTTAACTGGTTCTTTAATTACCTTTTTTTGATCCTCACTATACCTAACCTCGGTATGACCAGTTAAAGGAAAATCTTTTCTCAAAGGGTGCCCTTCAAAATCATAATCAGTAAGTATTCTTCTTAAATCAGGATGATCTTTAAATTTAACTCCGTACATATCAAAAACTTCACGTTCCATCCAGTTTGCTGCAGGATAAATGGGAGTTAAAGATGATATAACTTCATTTTCACTTATTAAATAACTTAATATAATTCGCTGATTAAATTCATGACTTAAAAACAAATACACAACTTTAAAACGTTGAGTGTTTTCTGGATAATCTACAACAGTAATATCAATTAACTGTCTAAATTTTGTATTTTCGTTATTCTTTATATGTAAAGTAACATCTATTAAATCTTCATTATCAATAGTGATATATAGTTGGTCATGTCTGATCTCAGTTTTTTTAATCTTAGTGGTAAGCTCTGAGTTAATTTTTTTTTCAAGATCTATTAAATTTTGCATATAAATTATCTTTCAAAAGATCCTTTGTTTCTAATTTTTTTTTGTAACTGCATAATACCATAAAGCAATGCTTCAGCAGATGGCGGACAACCAGGTACATATATATCTACTGGAACTATTTTATCACATCCACGAACTACAGAGTATGAATAGTGATAATAACCACCACCATTTGCACAACTTCCCATGGAAATCACATACCTTGGTTCTGGCATTTGATCATAAACTTTTCTTAAAGCTGGAGCCATCTTATTCGTTAAAGTTCCAGCCACTATCATCACATCAGATTGTCTTGGTGAACCTCTTGGTGCAGCACCAAATCTTTCTAAATCATACCTAGGCATCGCTGTTTGCATCATCTCAACTGCACAACAGGCTAAGCCAAAAGTCATCCAATGTAAGGATCCAGCTCTTGACCAGTTTATTAAATTATCAAGAGAAGTTGTTATAAAGCCATTTTTACTAAAATCTTCAGAAAGTTGTTTAAACTCTTCTGGTATTTCTTTATTTTTATTTTCTAAATTCATAGTTTAAAATTTTATTCCCAATCTAGAGCACCTTTTCTCCATTCATAAATAAAACCAATTGTAAGTATAAATAAAAAAATCATCATTGAAGAAAAACCTAGCAGACCTATATTTCCTAAAGAGATTGCCCAAGGAAAAAGAAAGGCTATCTCAAGATCAAAAATTATAAAAAGGATTGCCACTAAATAAAATCTAACATCAAATTCTATCCTTGAATCTTCGAAAGGTTCAAATCCACATTCATATGCTGATAATTTTTCTGGATCAGGATGTTTTGGTGAAAGAATTAAATTAATTACTACAAAAGCACAACTCAGGGCAAGGGCTATTATTAAAAATAATATAATAGGCAGATAATCTTTTAAAAATTCTGAAAGCATGAAGTCTATATAGCAGTTTTTATATCATGTTGAAGTGCTCTTACGTCACAATATATGTGATATTCACATTAAAAAGACTAAAAAAGTGGCGGGAGTGAAGGGACTCGAACCCTCGACCTATCGCGTGACAGGCGATCGCTCTAACCAACTGAGCTACACCCCCACTTTTACTAGTTTTGGTGGGTAGTAAAGGACTCGAACCTTTGACCCCCTCGGTGTAAACGAGATGCTCTACCAGCTGAGCTAACCACCCTAAACCAAAATTATTGTTTAGTTATAACAATTATTTATGAAAGTCAAAATAGATATTAAACAGAAAAGGATGTAAATTCGTAGTTATTGAATACTTGCTTGAGATTTATCGTCAGATTTAGAAATTTTTTCAACCTCAACCCACTCAACTCTTTTTAACTCTTTAGTTAATGCTATTTTTAACACTTCATCAGCATGTTCAACTGGAGTAATTTTTATATCATCAATAATTTTCTTAGGCATATCAACAAGGTCTTTTTCATTTTCTTTAGGAATTATAACTTGTTTTATTCCAGCTCTATGTGCTGCTAATAGTTTTTCTTTTAATCCACCAATTGGCAATACTTGACCTGTTAATGTCACCTCACCAGTCATTGCAACATCTCTTCTGACAGGGTTATTTGTGATTGCAGAAACTATTGAAGTGACCATTCCAATACCTGCTGAAGGGCCGTCTTTAGGTGTTGCTCCTTCTGGAACATGAATATGAAAATCTTTTTTTTCAAACAAGGGAGGAATAATTCCATAATCTAAACTTTTTGATCTAATGAAAGATTTTGCAGCCTTGATAGATTCCTGCATCACATCTCCAAGTTTACCAGTAATTTGCATTCTACCTTTTCCTGGCATTATGACAGTTTCAATTTTAAGAATTTCCCCGCCATATTCTGTCCACGCTAAACCTGTGACAACGCCAATTTTATCTTCACTTTCAAGTTCACCAAATTTAAATTTTTGAATTCCTAAATAATCAGGTAAATTTTTTAAGTTAATTTTAACTTCTTTTTCTTCGCCAGAAACTACCTTCTTAACAACTTTTCTAGCTACTTTTGAAATTTCTCTTTCTAAGTTTCTTACACCAGACTCTTTTGTATAACTTTGGATAATTTCTTTAATAATATCCTCAGATAAAGTCATTTCTTTTTCTTTAACTCCATTATCTTTAATTTGTTTAGGAAGCAGATACTTATTTGCAATATTAATTTTTTCATCTTCAGTATAACCAGCCAATCTAATTACTTCCATTCTGTCTAATAATGGTGGCAGGATATTTAAAGTATTAGCTGTAGTAACAAACATCACATCAGATAAGTCATAGTCAACTTCTAGATAGTGATCATTAAATGTAGCGTTTTGTTCTGGATCTAATGCTTCTAATAAAGCAGAAGATGGGTCTCCTCTATAATCATTTCCAATTTTATCTATTTCATCAAGAAGAATAAGTGGATTTTTTGTTCCTGCTTTTTTCATCATTTGAATAATTTTACCAGGTAGAGAACCAATGTAAGTTCTTCTATGACCTCTTATTTCAGCCTCATCTCTCATACCACCAACAGAAACTCTTACAAATTCTCTATTAGTAGCTTTCGCAATAGATTTTCCTAATGATGTTTTGCCAACACCTGGAGGACCAACTAAGCATAAAATTGGGCCTTTAATTTTTTCCATTCTTTTTTGGACTGCTAAAAATTCAATAATTCTTTCTTTAACTTTTTCTAAACCAAAATGATCAGCATCAAGAACTGCAAGCGCTTTTTTAAGATCAATATCAACCTGGTCTTTTTTATACCAAGGTAGATCTGTCATCCAATCAAGGTAATTTCTCACAACAGTAGCCTCAGCAGACATTGGACTCATATTTTTTAATTTTTTAAGCTCAGCCATACATTTCTTCTCAACATCTTTTGGCATTTTTGCTTTAATAATTAATTTATTTAAACTTGATGTCTCATCTTTTCCATCTTCAATTTCACCTAATTCCTTTTGAATAGCTTTAAGTTGCTCATTTAAATAATATTCTCTTTGAGTTTTTTCCATTTGAGTTTTAACTCTACCTCTAATTCTTTTTTCAACTCCTATAATGCTAGTTTCATTTTCCATTATTTTAATTATAGAATTAAGTCTTTTCTTAACATCTATAGTTTCAAAAATTTGTTGTTTCTCTGAAATAGTAGCCGTTAGGTGAGACGCAATATTATCAGCGATGTGTGATGCGTTAGTTAATTTTTTAATATTATTAATTGTTTCACTTGATATTTTTTTATTAATTGAAGTTAGTTTTTCTAGTCTTCTTACAGCAGTCATTGCTAATGGAATTAAGTCTTCATCTTTAGTAACTACATCATGTTGATGAGCATATTCACAAATAATAAATTTCTCATTATCTTTAAAATCTAAGATTTTTACTCTTTTGCTTCCTTCAACTAAAACTTTTACTGTACCATCTGGTAATTTTAGTAATTGTAAAATATTACCTTCACAACCATACATAAAAACATCAGTTTTTTTGGGATCGTCTATTTCTGAATTTTTTTGCGTAACTAGAACAATTTTTTTGTCCTTTTTCATAACTTCATTTAAGGCAGCAATAGATTTATCTCTGCCCACAAATAAGGGAATAACCATATTTGGAAAAACAACAATGTCTCTTAACGGTAATAAAGGTCGTTCAATTTTAACATCCATTGTCTAAATATGGAGATTAAATATGATATTGCAATAGCTATTTATTACTTATTAACGTGAGATTAAGCAGCTGAAGTTTTTTCAGTCTTTGTTTTGCTGCTATTTTTTGAATGAACTATGATTGGTTGAGATAGGCCTTTGGCCGCACTAGCATCTACAATAACTTCCTCCACATTGTCTTGACTTGGAAGATCGTACATTGTTTTTAATAAAATATTTTCTAAGATTGATCTAAGGCCCCTAGCCCCAGTTTTCTTGTTAATTGCTTTTTGCGCAATCTCTTTAATCGCATTTTCTTTAAAGCTTAACTTGGCTCCATCTAGTTTAAATAATTCTTGGTATTGTTTAATCAGTGAGTTTTTTGGTTCTTGTAATATTTTAACTAAAGTTTTTTCATCAAGATCTTCTAAGGTTGCTATCATTGGAAGTCTGCCAATAAATTCTGGGATTAAGCCATACTTTAACAAATCTTCAGGTTCTAAAGTTTTCATCCATTCACCTGTTTTTTTATCATCTGTTTTTTTAACATTTGCACCAAATCCTATTGATGTACCTTTATCTCTTTGAGATATTATTTTATCTAAGCCAGCGAATGCTCCTCCACAAATAAACAAAATGTTTGTAGTATCTACTTGTAAAAATTCTTGTTGTGGATGCTTTCTTCCTCCTTGAGGTGGAACACTTGCTACCGTTCCTTCCATAATTTTTAATAGTGCTTGTTGCACACCCTCTCCAGAGACATCTCTTGTAATAGAAGGGTTTTCTGACTTTCTGCTAATCTTATCAACTTCATCTATATATACAATTCCACGTTGTGCTTTTTCAACATTGTAATCAGCAGCTTGTAATAATTTTAAAATTATATTCTCAACATCTTCACCAACATAACCTGCTTCAGTTAAAGTGGTTGCATCTGCCATTGTAAATGGAACGTCAAGAATTCTTGCTAATGTTTGAGCTAATAAAGTTTTTCCACAACCAGTTGGACCAACTAAAAGAATATTTGATTTTGAAAGTTCAACTGTTTTACTTGTTTTGCTCTCGTAATTAAGTCTTTTATAATGATTATGAACAGCAACTGATAAAACTTTTTTTGCATGAGGTTGTCCAATAACATAATCATCTAATACAGCACAAATTTCTTTTGGTGGTGGTAATCCATCCTGATGTTTAACAAATGTATCTTTGCTTTCTTCTTTGATGATATCCATACATAGCTCAACACACTCATCACATATAAATACAGTTGGACCTGCAATAAGTTTTCTAACTTCATGCTGGCTCTTGCCGCAAAAAGAACAGTAAAGAATATTTTTATTATTTGTAGTCATAAATTTATAAACGAATCAATTAGGATACTTTAATATAGATGACTCATACTAATCAAGTATCAGTTTAGTGGGGTGTCAAGATGTAGTGTATTAAGATCTATTTTCGACTACTGCGTCAATCAAACCGAACTCTTTTGCAGTATCTGGCTTCATAAAGTTATCGCGTTCTAGTGCTTTCTTCACATCATCAACTGATTTTCCAGTATGTTTTGAGTAAATTTCATTAAGTCTTTTCTTTAAATCCATAACTTCATTGGCATGGATCTCTATATCAGTTGCTTGTCCTTGAAAACCAGCCGAAGGTTGGTGAACCATGATTCTAGAATTTGGTAAAGAAAATCTTTTACCTTTTTTTCCAGCAGCTAATAAGAATGAACCCATTGATGCAGCTTGACCGATACAAAGAGTTGAAACATCTGGTTTGATGTATTGCATAGTATCATAAATACCAAGACCTGCTGTCACTAGTCCTCCAGGACTATTAATATACAAATTAATTTCTTTTTTTGGATCTTCAGACTCTAAAAACAAAAGTTGAGCTGTAACTAAAGATGCGACGTTATCATTTATTGGTCCTACTAAAAAAATAATTCTCTCTTTAAGAAGTCTCGAATAAATATCATAAGCTCTCTCACCTTTATTTGATTGCTCTACAACCATTGGTACTAGGGTATTCATTTGATCTGATAAGTTTGTTGTCATAAGTTGATTCTTTTACTTATACAACTTGTGATTACTTTTTACTAACTTTTTTTGCTGAAGGTTTTTTAGATGCTGAAGGTTTGGGCTTTTTTTCTATTTTAGCAGGCTTTGAAGCTTTTTTTTCCTCAGGATGATCATGGTCATGTTCGTGATTATGATCTTGTTTTTGATGTTCTTTTAAGATTTTTTCTGCTTCTAATTTGCTAATTTCTTTTTTAGATGCTTTCGCTTTAGTTTTTATTAGATCAATAATTTTTTCCTCATACACGGTCCCTCTTAAACTGGCTAATGCTGATGGATTTTTTTGGTAAAATTCCATCACCATCTTTTCTTGACCAGGCATCATTCTAAGTTGTTTTTGAACTTCGGCTTGAACTTCCTGTTCGGTTACTTTAATTTTATTTTGTTCACCAAATTCATTTAAGATTAATCCAACTTTAATTCTTTTTTTAGCAATTTCTTCAAAGTTCTTTCTACTTTTTTTAGAATCTTCTTCTGTCATACCTTGTGATAAAATCTTTACTTCTTCTTCAATTAAATTTTCTGGAATTTCATCCACTTTAAAGTTTTCAATTTCTTTCAAGATTTGAGTTTTAGCTAATTTATCTAAAGAATTTTTATACTCATCATTTATTTGTTTGCTAACTAACCCCTTTAAATCAGCAAGATCTTTTGCACCTAAATTTTTTGCAAAGTCATCATCAATTTTTACCTCTTCTGATTTTTTAACCTCTATAATCTTGCAGATAAAATTAGCTTTTTTATTTGCGTATTCTTTTTGTGGGTAATTTTCAGGAAGTGTAACATCAACAGACTTTTCATCATTTTTTTTTACACCAGTCAGTTGTTTGTCAAAACCCTTAATAAATAAATCTTTACCTAAAATTAATTGAGTATTTTTTCCTTCACCACCAGTAAAGTCTTTTTTGTCAATTGTTGCTTTGTAATCAAAAATAACCAAATTTTCATCTACTGCTTTAACGTCAGCTGCCACTTCTTTAAAATTGTTCTGACTTTTGGCTATTTCTTTAATTCTTTTGTCAGTTTCATTTGCATCAATTTTAACTGAATATTCATCATATTTAATATTTTCAACAGACTTAAGCTCTACTTTTGGAAGTTCTGTTACTGACATTACATATTCCAGATCTTTATCCTCACCATAAGTTTTAAGATCAAGTTTAGGTTGTCCGGCAGGTTTAATTTTATTATCTTCTAAAGCTTTAACTGAAGTATCTTTAAGAACCTTATCAAGCACTTCACTAAAAATTGCTTGACCAAATTGTCTTTTTAAAATTTCTTTAGGAACTTTTCCAGGTCTAAAACCTTTTAAGTTAACAGTATTTTTAATTTCTTCATATTTTTCATCCATATAAGAGTTCATAGTTTTTTTATCTATGAAAACTTTAATGTCTTTATTTAGACCTTTTTTATTTTCTACCGTAACTTTCATAATTTTTTCAACTTGTTGGTAGGCGAAAAAGGACTCGAACCTTCACATCTTTCAATACTGGTTCCTAAGACCAGCGCGTCTACCAATTCCGCCATTCGCCCACAATTCTTGTGGCTTTATATAGGATAGATTCTATTTGTCCAATGAGAATAATTATGAAATATAATAATATTCAATTATATTAACTAATAATTTAAAAAAAATGATTATTTCTCCATGTATAAGTATATGTAAAACAGATCCTCAAACTGGATACTGTTATGGTTGTGGAAGAAATAATGAGGAAAAAAAGATGTGGAAATTGGAAGAAACCTCAGATGAATGGAAAAAATTTAATCTAACTGATATCCAGGCGAGACTGGGTGGTTGGCAATTAGAAAGTTTTAAAGAGTCCTATAATCATAAAGTTGAAAATGGAATTTCACTTTACAAAAAAAATTTAATTAAATGAATAAAACAACACTAGCAACTATAATTTATGTACTTGGTATCCTAATTGGTGCTTTTTTTTTAAAAGTTTGGGGTGCAGAAACATCATTTATAAAAACTATTTCAATATTTGTATGGACAATTATTTTCTTAATCTCACTATTTTATGCAGACAAGCATGAGAGAAAAAATTAAGATTTTTTATTATTAGTTTTTGTCTTATTTAATTTATTAATTAAATTTATTTTTTTTGATCCAAACTTACTATTTGTAATATTACTTCGATGTTTTGCAAAAGCTTGCTTTTGAGCTAACTTCATTGCTTTTTTAGATGACATAAACCTATTCTATATTTTATTATAAAAAAATATAGTTTTAATTATTACTAGTATTTATACTTGTTAGGATATTAAAATTTCTATCCGTTATGACAATCTCACCTGAAGAAGTAGACATATTTAAAATTTCTGAGATTACAACATAATGTGTTACTAATATTAAGTTTTTTTTACCATCCCAGTTTATTATATAACCTTTTAATTCTTTCATTTGTTTATCTTTATTGTGAGCAAACTTTTGACTAAAAAATGAATTCAAAAAAGTTTTAGTTTCATAATTATTAAAAGCATATTTTGCAGTTTCTTTACATCTGCACCATTCACTAGATAAAACCTTATCAATTATTATATCATTTTCTTCAAAAAACTTACCTATACGTTTTGATTGTTCAATACCTTCAGAATTTAAATTACGTTGTGAGGCACAGTTTGCTATGTCAAATCCATCAGGGTCACCACCACCTGGTGCGTATGCGTGCCTTATAAATATTATTTTTCCGTTATCTCTTAATATATTTTGAAGATCATTTGCTGAAATAACTTTAAAAGATACATTGAAAGATATAAGCAAGAGTATAGTAATTTTAATTAACCTCATCAATGAACATTAAATTTAAAAAACTAAATAATTCAATAATTAAATGCAAAAAGTGCTCTAGGTTAATTAAATTTAGTAAGAAAATTTCAATAATTAAAAGAAAGCAAAATATAACAGAGGTTTACTGGGGAAAACCAGTTACTGGCTTTGGTGATATTGATGCTAAATTAATGATTATCGGTCTTGCACCCGCTGCACATGGTGGGACAAGAACTGGAAGAGCATTTACAGGTGATAAATCTGGCGATTTTTTATTTAGCTGTCTCCATAAGGTTGGTATATCCAACATCCCAACCTCTACACACCGTAAAGATGGCTTAAAACTTAATAGTACATATATTACAAATATCTTAAAATGTGTTCCACCTGAAGATAAACCATTAAATAAAGAGCTAAGTAATTGTTCAAATTATTTCGATAATGAGATTCAAAATTTAAAAAACTTAAAAGTTATAATAAGCTTAGGTAAAATTGCTTTTGATAACTGTATTAAATTTTATAAAAAAAATTTTTTAATTAAGCAAAAATTTATATTTAAGCACGGTATTAAATATAAATTACCTGATGGGAAAATTTTAATTGCTTGCTATCACCCTAGTCCACGAAATGTTAACACTAAAATAATTGATACAAGAAAAATGATAAATCTACTTAGAACTGCTAAAAAGCACTCTAAAGCTTAATAGTATCACAAAAGTAAGGTTTAAAATCCTGAAATAAGGTGCCTGGTATTTTTATAGGTTTACCTTCTTTATTAACAAATACTAAATGAACTTTTGCTTCAACTATTAAATCTTCACCCCTTTTAATAAATTGATTCATAAAAAATGATGTTTTTGTAATTGATTTAACAAAAGATCTTATTGTTAGCTCATCTTCAAGATAAGCAGAAATTTTATATTCAATATTGCATGACTTAACTATAATTTGAGCTCCAAAGTCATCTTTAATCTTTTTGTTATTAAAACCTAATGTAACTAAAGCTTCTGTACGGGCTCTTTCAAGGAATCTTAAATAATTTGCATAATACACGATGCCCCCAGCATCTGTATCTTCATAATAAACTTTAACATTGTGAAAAAAATTTTCATGCATTCATATATAATAACAAAAAAAATAATATATAATACTAAACTAAGATACAATCATCATAATGAAAGTTTATATTATCTGGTTAATTGGTGTTATTTTATGGAATTTTGTTGTACCGAATGCTGCACCCATTGAGGATGTAATTGTAGCTGTGCTTTTATCCTTTTTAAGTATTGGTCTTAAAAAAGTATTTAAATAATCTTATTTTGTTGAAAAATAAATATCCTGATAATAAGATATAGCTTTTAACTTTGAGTTATCTGTATCAGTCATTATTGCAACTCCAGATATATCTTCCACATTTATTCCATGAAGTTTCATAAAGTCTTCCTTAACATTAGCTTTGACAGTAACCCATTTATCAAGGTTTTCTTGAGTTGTTGATAAAACATAATCAATTGATTTTTTTGTGTATGGACTAGGCCAATTTTTTCCTACTTTATTATTGCTAGAAAACACATAATTTATAGCTCTATTAGAAAGGGCTGTAGAGCCAGTTTTTTTTATAACGAATACTCTTGCAGCATAATCATGTCCCTTTTTACTGTTTTCTATTATACCAGATAAGTCTTTTTCAACTTTCCAAGTAATATTAATAAAAGGGGTTTTTAGTAGATCAATTTTAATTTCTTTACCTAAGCCAGATCCTTTACCTTCAGCTTCTGCTTTAATAAAATTACCTTTTTCATTCTTATCTAAGGTCCATGTTGTTTCACCTTTGTATTTTTTTCCAACTTTTAGTGTGTTGAATTCCTCATCTGTAAAATCAAAAACAGTAATTTTTTCAGCATTAACATTGGTTAGAAGTAAAAAAGAAGAAAATATTGTTATTATAAAATTTCTTAACATAAGAAAACTGTATAGCTAAAATTTTTTCAAAAAACAACATTTGAACACACTTTAAACATCTTAAGATCAGCATTTAATATTATCAATAGAAAATGAAATCAATTTCTATATTTGTACTTTTAATTTATTGGTCAGTAATTTTACTTGCACCAGTGATCTCTAAAGAAGATAAAGTTGATTTAAAAACTTTAACAATTAGTCTTAATAAGTAGATCTACCACCACTAATATCAAAAACAGCAGCTGTTGAAAATGAGTTTTCCTCAGATGAAAGCCAGCAAATTAGAGATGTAAATTCTTCAATTTCTAAAAATCTACCTCTTGGCACTTTTGATAACATTCTAGCTACATGTTCTTTTGACATTTGGTCTAATATTCTTGTTTTAGCCCCTGCTGGAGTAACAGCATTAACAGCTATATTCTTACCAGCTAGTTCTTTTCCTAGTGATTTCGTTAAACCAATAGCACCTGCTTTTGCTGAACTATAAGCGCTTGCGTTTGCATTACCATCTTTTCCAGCAACCGAAGCAACATTAACTATTCTACCATAATCATTTTTAATCATGTGAGGCACCACACATTTACAACAGTTAAATGTACCCATTAAGTTAATTTCTATTATTTTATTCCATTCAACTACATCATAATCCCAAAGTGAAGACGTAGACCCAGTAATACCTGCATTATTAATTAAAATATCAATATTTGAAGATTTTGCTATTTCATCAACTGTATTTTTGACATTTTTAAAATCAGATACATCAACAACATTATATGAAAGATCTGGATTGTTCACAGCTTTAACGGCTTTCTTTAATTCTTCTTCATCTATATCCCAGATAATAGCTTTTGCTCCTGACTTTAAAAAACGTTTAGCAATATCTAAACCAAAACCTTGTGCTCCACCCGTGATTACTGCTGTTTTATTTTTTAAATCAAATTGATGCATAAAATTATTTACTTGCTAATAAATAGTAAGTCAATGAAGAGATAAAAGCACCAATTAACCAAGAATAAGAATTAAAATTCATTAAACTTTCGTTCCAAATTGTTGAGGCAGCAAAAATAAAACCCAAAGCTATAGAATATATAGCTTTTACATGCCATCCATTAGAATAAAAATAAGCTCCGTTAGGTTCTGTTGAAAAAATATCCATATTATCTAAGCTTGATTTTTTAACTAAATAATAATCTATAATCATAACACCGAAAAGAGGTCCAAAAAATGAAGCAAATGTATCAACAAAAGATAAAATTCCTATCTGACTTAATAATGGTAACCAAAAAATACCAATTATAAATCCAAAAAAAACAATAATATAAGAAGAAGTTTTTAAATTAAGTTTACTTGGAAAAAAATTTAACAAAGAATTTTGGGCTGGCACGTAATTTGCAATTAAATTGGTAGAGGCAGAAGCTATAATAATGAAAAATAAAACTATTACAGTTATAATAGTATTATCTAAAGTTCCTATAATGTCTGTAGGATTTGTAAGTATCTTTCCAATATCCTCAAGTTTTTGATGAAAAATTACATCAGCCCCAACAACTATAAATACAGTAAAAAATGAGAATATAATAAGATTTAAAAATAAACTCAAATTACCTTTTTTTAATTCTTCTTCACTCTTAACATAACGAGTAAAGTCTCCAAAATTTACAAGAATAATTGAAAAGTAAGCAAACACTATTCCAACTACAGTAATTAAAGGAGCAATATTACTTTTAAGAAATATATTGTTATAAGTAAAAATATCAGCAAATGATCTTGAAACCTCTTTAACATCCAAAAGAAGTACAACAAAAAAAAATAACAACATTCCAGAGTAAACAGTGATAGCTGAATAATTAATAATCAACTTATTAAATTTATGACTTTTACTAAATAAAAAAGATTGTAATAGAATTGCTATTAAAAAAGAGGCCCAATCAATAATGTTAAGACCTGAAATAAAAATTAAAAAAATATCATGTTGAAGAAAAGTATTATCAACAGAAAATAAAAATATTCTAATTAAGTAACTAAATGCTTTTGATAAAAAATATGTTTGTATTCCAAACATGAAGATGCCAACAAAGCCTCTTATTAAAGAAAAATATTTTGCCCCAAACACACCTAATGAGGTCCTTAAAATAACAGGGAATGGAAGACCATATTTTTGAGATGGCTTTCCTATCAAGTTAGCTAAAAAATAAACTAAAAGAGATCCAATTAAGCATCCTAAAAAAACAACAGCAACGTTTAAGTCATAAACAAGGTATAATGATGCTATTAAGGAAAAAGCAATAACACTTTGTATATTGATACCCCAAAAACAAAAAATATCCTTCCAATCCCAAGTTTTATCATTTGGGTTAACTGACACTAACTCCCAGTTAATAAGATTAATTTTATTTTTATGCTGAATCACTAATAAATAATAAACTAATAAGTTAAAATGAAATATCTTTTTTTTTCATTTATAATAGTATTTGGGATCTAATGCTCTTTCTTAAAAAAAATATTGGTTACTTGGCAATGTTTCTAGCTGTAATTGGGTTTGGCTCAGGTCCTCCGTTTGTAAAACTCGCTCTGGAAGAATTTCAAGTTGTTGATTTGCTAGCTGTAAGGTTTGCAATAGCTTTTTTGCTTATGTTAACTTTTGCTCTAATAATGAGGGTTGACTTATCAATTAAAAAAATAGGTCTAACACCTTTCTTAATGGGTTTGTTAAACCCTTTTCTTGTAACGTTAGCTTTTCATATAGGCTTAATGCTTACCTCACCTATTAACGGTGTTGCTATTATAAGTACTATGCCAATCATGCAGCCTTTTCTTGCTAAAATATTTTTAAATGAAAAAATTGAAATAAAAGTTTTAGTAGGAGCTTTTATAACAATTATTGGGACTTATATCCTCTTATCAAGCCAAACTATTATTGGTCAGGGAAATTATATTGGAGATTTTATTATTTTTGCGGGAATGACTTTAGCTTCAATTAATGAAGTTATTGGTCGAAAAAAAATGCAGACTAATGTTAACCAACTAGGTGTAAATACTTATCAGTATTTTACTGGTTTCATTTTATCATTTTTAATATTATTTATTATTTGGCCTAACTCTACTTTTAGCTATTCATTTCAATTAGATTTTACACCATCAGTAATAGCCGCTATCACTTTATCGTTTATAACTTTTGCTTCTTATTTGTTTTATAATTACGCTTTAAGAAGAGTTCCAGTGGGCAGAATTAGTCTCATGTATCCTTTAACAGGACCTATAGGTGCTTTATCTGCCTGGTTGGTAATAGATGCTGAAATTACTTTTAAGATATTTATTTCTTTAGGAATTATTTTAGTTGGAACTGTAATTCCTTATATTAATAAAAAATAAATTTTAAGGGTACATTACGCTTGGTAACCAAAGTGCAATCTGAGGAAATATAATAATTAAGATTAAACCTAGAACCTGTATTCCCATAAACTGCATCATACCCAGATAAATATCTTTAAGTTCCCATTCTGGCACAACACCTTTTAAAAAATATGCAGATAGAGCTACAGGTGGAGATAGCCAGGCGGTCTGTAAATTCACAGCTACAAGTATTGCAAACCAAGTTAGGTTGAAATCTAATTCTTTAATTAACGGCACAAAAATTGGTAACACAATAAGAACTATTGGTACCCACTCTAAAGGCCAACCTAACAAGAAAATTACTGCCATTAATATAGCTAAAATAACATATCTATTAACATCAAGATTTAACAAAAATTCTGTTAACAAAGATGGTGTTCCTAATTTTGAAAAAACTGCTCCAAAGAAATTTGATGCAGCGACTAAAAACATTATTAAAGCAGTAATTTCTAAAGTTTTAATTAAAGAATTTTTTAAAGTTTTTAAAGTTAATTTTCTATATGCTAGTGCTAAAATAATTGATCCAATAGCTCCAATACCAGCTCCTTCAGTAGGTGTTGCTAAGCCAAATAATATACTACCTAGAGCAAAAAATACTAACCCTGCAGGAGGCACTAACCCTAAAAAGAATTCTATCCAAACTTTACCCATACTTTTTGGTTGCATACTTTTTGGTAAAATTGGACCAAGTTTTGGGTCAAAATAACATCTAACAGTGGTGTAAAGAGCATAAAGAAATGCCAACATTATTCCTGGAATTATTGCTGCAGCAAATAAATCTGTTACTGGAATTTCTAAAACAGGTCCCATTACCACCAACATGATGCTTGGTGGAATTAAAATTCCAAGAGTTCCTCCAGCACATATTAAACCTGCTGATAATCTAGTATCGTATCCAGATCTAATCATAGTTTTACCTGCCATAATTCCAAGGATTGTTACTGATGCTCCAACTATTCCTGTTGCAGCAGCAAAAATTGTAGACACAAACATAACCGCATAAAATAATGCACCCCTTGTTCTAGATAGCATTAATTGTATAGCTGAAAATAGTCTTTCCATAAGACCTGCTGATTCCATTAATATACCCATAAAAATAAAGAGTGGGACAGCAACCAGGGTGTTTTCTGTCATAATCATGTTGAACTGTAGGGTCATTAAATAAAAAACTAACTTTCCAAAACCCCAGTAACCAAACACAAGACCTAAAAATATTAATGTGAATGAAATAGGAAAACCGATAAAGATGGCAAATAACATTACCCCTATCATTAGTGCTCCAATTATTTCTTGTGAAAAAAATTCCATTATGGCCATCTACCTTTAACAAACGCATAATACGTTTTAAATAATTCTGATATTCCTTGTATTAATAATAAAAAGCTTCCAATTGGCATGCAGATTTTTAATGGCCACATTACTGGCATCCAAGTGGTATCCATTGCTCTTTGAATTCTAACTTTTCCATCTAAGCATTCAGCTAAAATAAATTTACCGCAGATAGAAGTATAAGCATAATCAAAGCTTACCCAAAAAAAGACTATAAAACCTGGAAAGAAGAATAACAAATATAAAAATAAGTCTACTTTTGCTTGAGTTTTAACTTTCCAATTTCTATATAAAAAGTCAGCTCTTATATGAATGCCTTTTGATAATGCGTAACCAGCACCCAACATAAAAAATGCTCCTGCAATCATTCTGGTTATATCATAAGCCCAAAGAGTTGGTCTGTTAAAAAAATGTCTACCAATAACTTCAAAAGTTATTGCAAAAATTAAAGGAATTACCATCCAGCTAATTACTTTACCAGCTCTTAACATGTTAAGGTCAATAAACTCTATAGTTTTTGCCATCCAAGGAGTCATATCCTTAGGCATTTTTAAGCTAGTACGACGCTCTGCTATTAACTCATCTGTAATATCTAAAGTTTCCTTAACACCAGCAGAATGAGATTTATTTTTTACCATTTTATTGATTTGAAACTTGAATTAAAATTTTTTTATTTAAAAAAACGGGAGCTTAAAATTATTAAGCTCCCGTTTAAATTATTTATTTACTTTTGCGCGTTTGCAAATGCAGTTCCAATTGATGCATCAGATGTTTCCATTTGAGCAATAAAAGGTACTACGATTTTTGCGTGAGCAGTCATGTGCTGGTAAACTTCATCAAAGAACTTATTTTCTTTTGAGTTCTTTAAAATAGTAGCTTTAGCAGCAGCCATATATTCAACAAAGTAATCAGCTGGAGTATCATGAAGTATAACACCGTGTTTGGTAGTTAATTCAATCAACGCTTTTCCATTTTCAACAGCTCTGTTTGTAATGTTTCTAGTTATCATCGCTTCAGAAGCAATTTCCATTGCATATTTCTCTTGGTCAGTTAACTTATTATAAACATCCTTGTTGAAGAACACGTCTCCATTTACAACGTTTTGGTGTAGGCCCTGAAGGTAGTAATTTTTTAATACCTTTTGGAAACCAAATACTAGATCTGGTTTTGGACAACACCATTCAGCAGCATCGATTGTTCCCTTTTCAAGTGCTGGAAGAATATCTCCACCACCCATTGAAACTGATGCAACACCAATGTCTTTGTATGTTTGACCAGGAATTCCCGGAGGAGTTCTGAATCTGTATTTTCTGAAATCAGCCATGCTGTTGATCGGTTCTTTAAACCAACCTAAAGCTTCTGGACCAGAAGATGCCATGATGAAACCTTTTACGTTCATACCCATTTCGTCCCATAGTTGATCGTATAAAGCTTTTCCACCGTTATCAAAATACCAAGCTAACCAAGATTTAGTACTTAAACCAATACCACCACCTGCAACTGGCGAACCAAATAACATTGCAGCAGGGTGATAGTTAGACCAATAGTGAGTCCAAGCAGCACCACCATCAACAAGACCCTTGTCAACAGCTTCTAATGTTTCTTTAACACCTACAACTTCTCCAGCTCCTAGAAGTTCAAATTTTAATGAACCACCAGTAAGGCCAGTAACTCTTTCAGCCCACATTCCTACGATTTGTGCATCATAAGAAGTTTTTGGAAAGGTCATTTGTATTTTTAAAGTTTTAGCAGAAGCAGAAGCAATAATAGATACTGCAAAAACTAAACTTAAAATCAATGTTGTGATTTTTTTCATGTTTTTCCCTCTCTGTTTTTTTTATTAAGTCTTAATAAGGATAGAAATAAACATTATTGTAAGAGAAAAGTAAAACTTTAAATAAAATAAACATTAAAGATACAACCTATGGTTTATTATAGTTATAGGAGCTTCTTGGTATACTTTTTATACTGTATAATTACTTAACAAATAACTTCTTTATTTATTTCCCTTTGGATCAAATGGGTAATTCCATGCATCACCACCAATCATTTTAGATATACCTGAATAGTCAGTATCACTATCACCATCATCACAGAATTTTGAAAAAATTTCTAAAGCAGCTTTACCTAACGGTGTAGAGGCATCAACAGACTGAGCAGCATCCATGGCTAATCTTAAATCCTTCCTCATCATTGCTGCTGTAAAACCTGGTCGGTATTTATTATTTGAAGGAACTCCATCAGTAAGATTTGGTAAAGGTGTATAATTACTCATAGCCCAATTATCTCCTGAAGCTGCTTTTATTATTTCATGAACCTTTTTAATATCCATTTTTAATCTTTTAGCTAACATTAAAGATTCAGATGCCGCTATCATAGAAATTCCTAAAGACATATTGTTGCAAATTTTTACGCCTACTCCACTTCCTTGAGCACCTGCATGTAAAATCTTTTGTCCCATAATATCAAATAAAGGTTTTGCTAATGCTACAGCTTCATCACTTCCACCAACTAAAAAATTTAATTTTCCAATTCTTGCTCCCATCACACCACCAGTAACTGGTGCATCTATCATTTTAATTCCAAGTTTTTTTGATTCATTACCTAGCTCAAGAGAAGTCTCAATATCAATTGTTGAGCAATCAATTATCAAACATTCTTTTGGAATTTTATTTAATATTCCTTTGTCACCTAAATAAAGAGATCGAACATGCTTTCCCTCTGGTAGCATAGATATAACAGTACTAGCGCCATCTAATAATTCATCAATTGTTGATACAACATTTAAACCTGACTCTTTTGCAATTTTTATTACCTCTGGTGAAACATCAAAAGCTTTTACTTCTTTACCAGCTTTAACTAATTGATCAGCCATAGGATTTCCCATATTACCAACACCTATAAATGCGATGTGATTAGTCATCTAAATTTGATTTACCTCTATTAATTAAAACTGTTTTACTTTGTGTGAAGTGGTTAATCATGCTATCAAAAGCATATTCTTTACCTAAACCACTCATTTTAATTCCTCCGTAAGAAACATTAGCCCTTGGAGCAACACATTGATTTACCTGAACAAAACCAGCTTCGATTTCATCTACAAACTGTAATGCTCTAGATAGATTTTGTGTCCATAAAACTGCTGATAAACCAAAGGGTGTATCGTTAGCACTTTTCATAACTTCATTAAAATTTTTAAATGGAATGGCGCAAGCAACAGGGCCAAATACCTCTTCTTGACATACAGGCGACTCTACAGGAACGCCTGATAATAAAGTTGGTTCATAGAAAAACCCCTCTTTATAATCTCCTCCTTTGGGTTGATTACCACCATGTAATACTTTTGTGGATGAGGTTTTTTTTGCGATATCCATATAATATAATGTTCTTTTAAGCTGTTCGTCAGATATTATGGCACCAATATCAGATTTAGTATCAAGTGCATTTCCCATCTTAAGTTTACTCAACTTAGAAACCACCCCTTCTAAAACTTTATCATAGATTTTTTCATGTATATAAACTCTTGATCCGGCCGTGCATGCTTGTCCTTGACGAGTATACCTCATGCCATCGATTACACCTGGTATTGCTATATCTAAGTCAGCATCACTCATTATAATATTTGGGTTTTTTCCACCTAATTCTAATGTAACAGGACATAATTTTGGAGCAGCCTTCATTGCAATAATTTTTCCAACAGAAAACGATCCTGTAAAAGTAACCTTTCTAACTTTAGGATGATCAATTAAAGGTTCACCACACTCTTCTCCATAACCAGAAATGACATTTAAAACTCCAGGAGGAAGTTCTTGTTGTAATATTTCACATAAGAGTAAAGCACAAAGTGGTGCTTGCTCAGCAGTTTTTAACACTACAGTATTTCCTGCTACAATAGCTGGTGCAATTTTTGCAACAGTTAAAAACAAAGGAGCGTTCCAAGGAATAATGGCACAAACAACTCCAATGGGATCTTTAGTTGTGTAATGAATTGTATTTGGAATATTTGGTGGGTAATTTTCACCTTTAATTTCTCCTGCTAGTCCAGCAAACATATGAATTAACTCAATTGATGCAGCTGTCTCGGGTATAGCTTGAGTTCTAAGAGCGTTACCGGTATCTAAAGCTAATAATGTTTCAATTTCATTTTTTCTGTCTTCTAATTTTCTAGCAGCAGCCAACATTATTTTACCACGTTCTCTTGCAGGTATTTTTTTCCATTTTTGAAATGCAGCTTCTGCTGAATCCACCGCTATATTAACATCAACCTTATTACACTGTGGAGCTTCACCAATGTTTTCACCTGTGCTTGGATTTAATACACTAATTTTACCTTCAGCTTTAGAGAGTGATAACTTTCCATTGACTAAAATCTTATTAGATAATCTTTTTGCATTACCTAGTGCTAGTTCTAAATTATTTTTAAAATCATCACTCATTAATTGCTTATTTCACCTTTTCTTGTTTTTGCTGCTAACCATCCGCCATCAATTTTTATTTCAGATCCATTTATAAAATCTGCATCATCGCTAGATAGAAAAACTGCTGCACCAGATATATCAGATGGCAAACCCCAACGTCCAACTATAGTTTCTTTTCCCCAAGCTTCTCCATTAGTAGGATCTTCAGCAAACTTTTGATTGAAAGGTGTTGAAATTAACCCAGGACAAATAGTATTAACGTTAATATTTTTCCCAGTTAAATCGACTGCTAAGGCTCTTGTTAAACCAAGTATACCAGATTTTGCAGCAACATAGGCTACTCTATCAGGTCTGCCCATAAAACTTGCAATTGATCCAAAATTAATAATTTTTCCTTTACCATTTTTTATCATGTGAGGAATAACAGACTTACAGCATAGATATGGTCCTGTTAAGTTTACCGATATCATGTCATCCCATTGTTGTTTTGTATGATCTAGAATATTGTTAATATGTCTTATACCGGCATTGTTAATAAGAATATCAATTTTACCAAATTTTTTAATAGCTGCATCAGCCATGTTATTTGCGCTATCTTCTTCGGCAACATTTGTTTCTACAACAATTGCTTCACCATTATTGTCTTGAATTTTTTTAGAAATTTTTTCACCATTTTCAATGTCCATTTCAGCTATAACAATTTTTGCTCCCTCACTTGCTAGTCTTAAACAAATCTCTGCACCAATTCCTTTTCCACCACCTGTGACTATTGCTATTCTATTTTTTAGTTTCATTGAAATCCTGTTATTAAAATTTTTAATTTTAATTAGGCTATTACTTTTTAAAATATTAATCAAAAGAATTAATAAATATAAAATTTTTTTTGGTATTATAACTAAACTAGTATATTAAACATACCATGGTAAATAAATTAGAAATAAATAAGGATCCATTAAACAATGCATTAAAATTAATTAGTGGAAAGTGGAAGATTAAGATTCTTGAAAAGTTAATTAATAAACCAATAAGATTTGGTAAACTTAAGAAAAATTTAGATACTATAACCTCTCAAATGTTGTCTAAACAATTAAAAGAAATGGAGAATGACACTCTAGTAAAAAGAAAGGTTATTAAATCAAACCCAATAACTGTTGAATATTCTTTAACACAATTTGGAAACTCTAGCTTACCGATAATTAGATCTTTGATTAAATGGGGAAGTATTAATAAAAGAAAAATGTCACGTGTTATCGAAAAAGATCAGGAAAAAGCAATCGATCTTTTAAATGATGAAATTAGATTTAAAAACTTACAGAGAAAAAATTTCTATGGATAAAATTATATTACTTATGAGGGCCAAGTTTTTTATTTTCACTCTGCCACGCTTTAATTCCACCTTTTAAAACTGAAATATTAGTAAAGCCCAAATCTTCAGAAAACGAATTAGCTAACATTGATGCCGTTTCACCATCATGACTTATAAAAATCAAATTAACATCTTGAGATTGAGAAGCTGCTAATGCTCTAATTTTATCCATAACATAAACTTGAAATTTACCATTTTTATCAAAAGCTGTTTCTGGGAATGAACCTTTGATAACTCCTGTTTTATCCCACTCTTCTTCTGTTCTAATATCTAATGCTACTGCATTATTTTCAATCATCTCTATTAATTCATCTGATGAGACTGATTTATAACTAGGATCTAAAACGTCAATTACTTCAAATTCAAATATAAGATCTGTATTAGTTGGTATAATATCTCCACCTCCCTTTTCTCCATAAGCTAATTCAGCTGGAATTTTAATTTTTCTTTTAGTTCCTTTGGTGGTTCCCATTATTCCTTGTTCAAAACCAGGAATTACCTCTTTCATACTCATTTGCACTACTAAAGGTCTATCCTTACCGATATTAGTATCAAAAACTTTTCCATTTTCAAATGAGCCTGTGTATTCAAGCTGAACCCAAGAATGTTTTATAATCTTTTTTCCCGTACCAGGCTTATCACTGATAATTTCAATTTCAACAGACTGAACTTGAAATGATAAAGATAAAAAAATTGTACATATAAGTATTAATATTTTTTTCATTATTTTATAATTGTTCAATTATCAGAAATAAATATGATTTTCTATATATTATTAGATTATTAATAAAAATTAATTTATAAAAATATGTATGGATAGTTTTGACTACATTATTATTGGAGCTGGATCAGCTGGATGTGTTTTGGCAAATAGATTGTCTGAAAACCCAAAAAATAAAGTTCTTTTAATTGAAGCTGGTGGTAAAGATAATTACCCATGGATTCATATTCCTGTTGGATATTTTAAAACCATGCACAATCCAAATGTAGACTGGTGTTATAATACAGAACCTGATGAAACCATGAACAATAGATCCATAAGATACCCTAGGGGTAAAACTTTAGGCGGAAGCTCTTCAATTAATGGTTTATTATATGTTAGGGGTCAAAGTAGAGACTATGATATCTGGAGACAATTGGGTAACAAAGGTTGGAGCTGGGATGATGTATTACCTTATTTTATAAAAGCAGAAAATCAAGAAAGAGGTGAAAATGAGTTTCATGGTGTTGGTGGCCCTTTGTCAGTTTCAGACCAAAGAATTCAATTACCACTGTTAAATGAATTTCAAAAAGCTGCTGAAGAGTTTGGTGTTCCAAAAACTAAAGATTTTAATACAGGAGACAATCATGGTTGTGGTTATTTTCAAGTAACTGAAAAAGATGGCTTTAGATGTAGCACTGCAGTTGGCTATCTTAACCCAATAAAAAAAAGACCTAATCTAAAAATAGTTACAAAAGCTCATGTTAAAAAGATTAATTTTGAAAACAAAGTTGCTAAAGAAGTTGAGTACTGGATTGAAAATGAATTATTCACTGTAAATGCTAGCAAAGAAATTGTCTTATCTTCAGGGGCAATTGGTTCTCCACAATTATTACAAGTGTCTGGAGTTGGTAATTCAAATAAATTAAAAGAACTAGGAATAGAGATGGTGCATGAATTAAAGGGTGTTGGTGAAAATTTACAAGACCATTTAATGTTTAGACCAATATATAAAATACAAAATATAAAATCTCTTAATAAAAAAATTAATAGTTTATTTGGCAACTTATTAATTGGATTAGAATATGTATTTAATAGAAGTGGGCCCATGACTATGGGTGCAAGTCAGATGTGTATGTTTGCAAAAAGTGATCCATCATTGGAACTACCTGATTTACAGTGGCATGTTCAACCAATGAGTATGGATACATTGGGTGCAACTAAGAATCATGATTTTCACGGTTTCACTCCAACAGTTTCACAAATAAGACCCACCAGTAGAGGGCATATTAGTGTAATAGATAAAGATTCTCGAACTTATGCAAAAATAAAAATGAACTACCTATCAACTGATGAAGATAGAAGAATAGCTGCAGCGGGTCTTAAATTAACTAGAAAAATTGTTTTAGAGTCTGAGACTTTCAAAAAATTTAGCCCAGAAGAATATCGTCCCGGACCTCATTTAACAAAAGATGAAGATATATTAAAAGCAGCAGCAGACTATGCTCAAACAATATTTCATCCAGTAGGAACTTGTAAAATGGGTCAAGACGATATGGCTGTTGTTGATGACCAATTAAAAGTTCATGGTATAAAAAATTTAAGAGTGATTGATGCTTCTATAATGCCCAATATCACCTCTGGTAATACTAATGCACCTACAATAATGATTGCAGAAAAAGGTGCTGATATGATACTAAGCAACTGATGTTTGCTGAATTATTTGGACCTGAACAACTGGTAATCTTAGGTCAAATTATATTTATAGATTTAGTTTTAGCAGGAGATAATGCCATTATTATTGGAATGGTTGCTTCTAAATTTCCAGCAGAACAAAGAAAAAAGGTAATCTTTTGGGGAATAGGTGGTGCGGTAATTTTAAGAATTATCCTAACCATGTTAACTGCCTATTTATTACAAATAACAGGATTAAGACTGATAGGCGGATTACTTCTCCTTTATATAGTCTACAAACTCTACACAGATGTGATCAAAGGTCAGTCAGGTGATGAAGATATTAAAGTAGATAACTCAAGTTTCATGAAAGCTATATGGACAGTTTTACTTGCTGATTTTACAATGAGTTTAGACAATGTTTTGGGTGTAGCCGGTGCTGCTGGTGATCACTATGTACTACTAATATTTGGTCTAGCTTTATCAATAATTCTTATGGCAACAGCTGCAACCGTTATATCAAGATGGATTAATGAATATAAATGGATAGCTTGGATTGGCTTGATTGCTATACTAGTTGTTGCAATCGAATTGATCTATACTGATTTGAAATTATTTATTTAAATGTACTTACAAAAAATAAATCTTAAAAAGAAATATGCATTAGTTACAGGTGCTGGTAAAGGATTGGGAAGAGCCTGCTCTATCGCTCTTGCTGAAGCTGGAGGCTACAATTATCGCATTAAGCAGAACTCAATCAGATCTTGATAAACTTGAAAAAGAAATAAAAAAGATAAAAGGTAAAGTTATCAAAGTTAATTGTGATGTAATGAATTATAAAGAATTAAAAAAAAATCTAGATAAGATTAAAATCATAGATATTTTAGTTAATAATGCCGGTACAAATATCCCAGAACCTTTTGAAAAAATTAAACAAGAAAGTATGAACTACTTAGTAGACTTAAACCTTAAAGCAGCTTTTAATGTTGCTCAATTAGTTGTTAAAAAAATGTTAAAAAATAAAAAAAGAGGTGGGTCAATTATTAATATGTCCTCACAACTTGGCCATGTCGGGATGGCGGGTAGAAATGTTTATAATATGACAAAATTCGGAATTGAAGGTTTAACTAAAGGGATGGGTGTTGAGCTTGCAAAAAACAATATTAGAGTAAATACAGTAGCCCCTACTTTTGTTGCAACACCAATGGTTAAAAAATTTTTTAAGAACAAAGAATTTAAAAAACTAGCTCTAGGTAATATTCCTATGGGAAAATTAGCAACAGAAAGTGATGTTGCAACAAGTGTTTGCTTTTTAGCTTCTTCAGCATCATCAATGGTTACAGCCACATCAATCTTAGTAGACGGTGGATGGACTGCAAAGTAATATATAGATTACTTTTATTAGTAGCTTTATTTTTTTCAACTCAATCTTTTGCAGTAGAATTTGAGGGAAAATTTATTCAAGGACATTTCATTATTGGAAAAACTGAACCTGGTACATCAATTTTAATAGATAAAAAAAAAATTAAAGTCTCAAAGGATGGTTATTTTGCATTTGGGATTAAAAAAGATAGAAAATTTGACATTATAATCACTGAAAACAATAACAAGATTGTAAAAAAAATTAAAAAAAGAAAATATAATATTCAAAAAATTGATGGCCTGCCTAAAAAAAAGGTAACACCACCTGAAGAATTTTACGTAAGAATTAAAAAAGAAAATAAACTAATTGCCGATGCAAGAGAGATTGAAACTGATTTACAGTTTTTTAAAGAAAAATTTATTATTCCTGTTGATGATGCAATAATTACTGGAGTTTACGGTAGTCAAAGAATTTTAAATGGCATACCCAAATGGCCACACTACGGTTTAGATTTTGCCCAAAAAAAAGGTACTCCTGTGAAAGCAATGAATAATGGTATTGTTACTCTAGCTGAAAAAGACTTATTTTATACAGGTGCAACTTTAATATTTGATCATGGTCATGGAATTTCAACTCTTTACATGCATATGGATAAAATTTTTGTAAATGTAGGTGATCACGTTAAAAAGGGAGATATTATTGCAACTGTTGGATCTTCAGGCAGATCAACTGGACCTCATCTTGATGTAAGAACTCAATTGGTTTGGTACTAGACTGGATCCTGCAACAATTTTAGAAATCAAGTAGATCTTTAATGATAATTTCTAAACAATCTATCGGTATAATATTTGGAATTCTTGCTTATTTTTCTTTCTCCATATTAGATGCTACACAAAAAACATTAATTTTATATCACTCCGTATTTCAATTATTGCTTGTTAAGTACTTTTTTGTTCTATTTTTAAGCCTAGTAGAATCAAAAAGAAAAAATAATATCCATTTTTACAAATCAAAAAGTATTAAGTTACAAATTTTCAGGAGTTTATTATCTGTTATAGAATCTGGATGCTTTGTATTATCTTTTAAATATTTATCACTTGCAGACACTCACAGTGTGGGCTCTTTAGCGCCAGTGATCGTTGTTGCTTTATCAGCTATTTTTTTAAAAGAGAAAGTGTCCACAAAAACATGGATAGCTATTTTTGTTGGATTTATTGGCGTTTTAATTATTTTAAGACCCACCTCTTCAATTTTTGATCCTAAAGCCTTATTGCCTCTTTTAGCAGCATTTGCATTGGGACTTTATCAGGTTGTAACAAAAAAAGTGTCTGAGCATGACGCAACTGAAACATCATTATTTTATACTTCTATCATTGGTATTTTTGCTATGTCTTTGTTGGCTTCAAACTTTTGGAGTCCAATATCCTCATCGTCTTACATTCTTTTTTTAATTGTTGGTATTTTTTTCTCATTAGGAATTTATCTTCAAATAATTGCTTTAAGTATGGCTAGCGCAAGCATCATTCAACCTTTTCATTATACTTTGATATTTTGGGCTTTAATTTTTGGTTATATTTTTTATAACGATATTCCTGACTTATTCACAATTGTTGGAGCAGTAATAATAACAATTTCTGGTATTTTTGTACTTACTCAATCTACAAAGAGTTAAGTGAATAAATAAGTTTTAATCTAGACTAAATCTTTTAATTATATTAATTAACTAAGAATGAAAAAAACCTTAATAGAAAAAACAGCAGATAAATTAGTTAACGCATTTGTTAACAATAAAATAATTGCACCACTTCCAACAAAATTTACAAAAAAATTAAGTGAAGCTCAAAAGCTAAGAAAATTGTGTGAGAGTAAAGTTAAAGATCCAATAATTGGATTTAAAGCTGCAGGAACAGGTATATCTGTCATGAAAAAACTTAAAGAAAAGAAGCCCTTCTATGCTTCTATTTTTGAAAAGAATTTTATAAAAAGTGGAAAAAAAGTAAAAATTAATAAATCGACTTTAGGTATAGAACTTGAAGTTTGTTACTTAATTAAGAAAAACTTTTTCTCATCTAAAGGATTAATTACTATGAAAAATGTGACAAAGCACATTTCACATATGGCTCCTTGTATTGAAGTTATCGGTTATAGACAAAAGAAAAAAGGCATAACTAGTTTTGGTGATTTATGTAGTGATTTTGGTGCCAATGTTAAGTTTTTGATTGGACAAAAGAAAAAATACAGAAAAATTAATATTGGAAACTTAAAGACAAATATTTCTAATAAAAAAATTGGACAAAGTGTCGATGGAAATACAAACACTGTTTACATAAATCCCTTAAACTCACTCAGATTTGTGTTGAATGAATTGAAAAAAGATAAAGTAAGTCTTGATAAAGATTTTTATGTATTCACCGGATCAACTGTTGGCGTTGTCCCAATTTTAGGTAAAGGCCTTTATACTGGAAAAGTAGCTCAGCTTGGTTCAGCTAAAGCAATTATTCACTAAATTTTAGAATATCATTTAACAAAAGCCTTAATAATTAACAATAATTTGGGTTCGTTTTAATATGAATAAATAAAAATTTAAGCTTGCTTGTGCTTAATATTTTTAAAAGTTATAGTTTTAATTATGGCATTGCACTTTAGCAAACAAGAATTTGAAAAAAGAAAACTAGCAGTATTAAATTCTATGAAAGAGCAAAACCTAGATGCTCTTTTAATGTTCAGACAAGAGTCTATGTTTTGGCTTACAGGGTATGACACCTTTGGTTATGTTTTTTTTCAAACTTTAATACTAGACCAAAAAGGAAACATTATTCTTTTAACAAGGGCTCCAGATTTAAGACAAGCACAAAACACCTCAAACATTGAAGATATAAGAATTTGGGTAGATAAAGACCAATCTAACCCTACAGATGATCTTAAAATCATCTTAAATGAACTAAATTTAAAAGATAGAAAAATTGGAATTGAATATGAAGCTTACGGTATGACAGGTCGTAATGCTTTAAGACTCAATAAATCACTAGAAAATTATTGTGAAGTAGAAGATCAATCTGAATTAATTACTAAGCATAGGGTTATTAAATCACAAGAGGAGATTTTTTATGTTAAAAAAGCTGCAGAACTTGCCGATCTAGGTCTTCATGAAGCGTGGAAATATGCAAAAGCTGGTGCTAATGAGGCAAAAATTTTAGCTGAAATGCAAAGAGTTGTTTTAGAAGGTGGTGGTGATTATCCGGCAAATGAATATATTATTGGCTCAGGACACAACGCATTACTATGCAGATACCAATCTGAGAAAAGAATTTTATCAGAAACTGATCAGTTAACTATTGAATGGGCTGGAACATATAAACATTATCACTCTGCAATGTTTAGGACTATCCCTATTGGTAAAGCTGATCCAAAACATATTAAGATGCATGAGGCCTGCGTTGAAGCTTTAAATAATTGTGCAAAGACTTTAGTGCCAGGAAAAACTGCTGGAGATGTATTTGATATACATGCAAAAACTTTTGATGACCTTGGATACAATAAAGCAAGAATGAATGCTTGTGGTTATTCATTGGGTTCAACCTTCTCTCCCAACTGGATGGACTGGCCAATGCTATACACAGGTAATCCTTATGTAATCCAACCTGGTAATGTCTTCTTCATGCACATGATATTGATGGATTCAGATAGTAATTTAGCCATGAATTTAGGAGAAACGTATCTTGTGACAGAGAATGGCAACGAAAGATTAGGGAAACAAAAACTTGATTTAGTAGTACTTTAGGTCTTCAGTTCCAAGTCTGATACCTAGTTTGCTCAAGGTCTTACTAGTTAAATGGGGCTTTATTTTTAAACAAATTTATTTTGAAAATTAAAAACTACTACTCTTGCACCAAATGCCTAGATAAATTAAAATTGCAATATGGGCATCGCTGACAAGAAATATTCAAACGTAGATAAGAAGACAGCAGAAATACTTGTGGAAGCTAAATTATTATTAGAGGAAGAGGGATACGAAGTTTCTAAACCAAGAGAAAAATCTATAGCCAGAGAATTAATGAATGTTGCATATGGTAAAGCATTTAAAACAATGTCCAAAGATCCTGATTTAACAGTTAGAAAAATATGTTTGAAAGCTATTGAAGATAAATTTTTTGATAACTGTTTAGATACTTTGATTAAGGGACCTAAAAAAGAGCTGCATTCGATAACAAAAGTCCAAAAACATGGACCGAGAAAACAGTTACACAAGATATTAAAACAAAAGGTCATTTTAAAAGATTCAAACTTATGGAGCAATATATCAAGACAGATATGAGTGCGACTAGGGCTTTATTAGATCCTGATTACAGACCTCACGGCGATAAAGTTGCCATAAAAAAGATCAAATAATCCCATATTAAATCCTAACCCAGAACCACGATCCCTAAAAAATTTTTCATTTTTTCTTTAATCTATAATCCCTGCTAAATTTTTAGCAGCTTTTTTTTTGGATCCTACAGTTAATCCTTTGACATAGGCTGTTGCTATTCTTTCTGGATTTTTAATATTTCTTTTTTTAAATTTTTTTAATAAATCTTTGTAGTTAGGTTTTCTAGGCATTACTTTGGAGCTTATTTAACATTTTTATCAAAATCCTCTGTCACCTCAACAATCAGCGGTCTAAAAAAACTTGTAATAATAATTATGAGTGCAGAAATTATTAGTAAGGCATCAAATTTAACTACATCTACCATAACATTCGTAGTACCTAAAATAACATGCACTAGCATTGTTAAAAACATTGCACCTAGCCATAAATATATTACTGAAAATTTATATGGTTTAGCTACTAATCCAGCACCTAACAAAGCACCTAGTATAAGAATAATAGGATCAGTTCCGATAGCCATTAAACCACCCAAGAATGAACCAGTGAAAGCTATGTTAGCTACATAACCAACAGACAAAATTAAAATATTTGCGATTATGATTAGGTAGGAGAAATACAATAAGACCATTGAATTTAAAAATTAATTAATAAAATTATTATAGCGATAGTTATTAACACAGCACTCACAATGATATAATTCAACCTAATATTAAATTTTTTGAATACTATTTCAGTAATTTTTTTCCAGAATACTACAATTAAGAGGACAATTATAGCTGGAAGAATATATTTGATCATTTAAATTAAATCATATTGATATTGTCTAGCTTTAACAACATCTTCTGGAAGGTTTAATTCTACATCATCTAATCTTATAGATTGATCTTTATTAATATCTTTCTTAGCAATTGCTCCATCAGTTAAACCAAGAGGTAAAATTTTTTCATCTTTTGATTTTTTAGAAGTAATTAGTTTTCCTCTAGCACAAAAACCACCCTCACCATCTAATCGATCTCCTATTTTTAAATCTTTTTTTGCATAAGCTGCAACGTCTGCATTGTAATTTACAGTTTGTCCTGTTGCTTTTTGATCAAGTGCAATTGCATATATTGATTGAGCAAGTTCTAAGCCAATATAGTGATATGGTCTCCATATAGCTGAATAACTGCCAGAAGCGTCAGTGACCATTCCATAATCTTTAAAGCAATTTTTGACATATTGATTTTGTGCTTTAATTACTATGTAGACACCCCATCTAAGATCATTTGGAATATCTTTTTGATTTAAATCAATACTGGATATCACCTCTACTTGACCTTCATAATCAATTAAGCCCCCTTCTTCTTTTGGAATTAATTTTTTAGCAATATCATATACTCCAACTGGTGGAAAAGTTAATCCATTACTTGGACATTTTAAGTTTGATGCATTACTTACAGCACACATTTCAATTGCAGATTTATCACCACAAAGAAAACTATTAAACATTTTAGGATTCATGCCAGATTCAATTTCAGCACGTTCTTTACTTAAACCATAGTGACCCCAAACCGTGTCTGGTGTTGAATATTCAAAATCTGGGTGGTACTTCGTTCCTTTTCCTGCACAAACTACAGAAAAACCATTTAACTGAGCCCATTCAATCTGCTCCATAATTAATGAAGGTTGATCACCATATGCCATTGAACAAATAACATTGTTTTTTTTTGCAAGATCAGCAAGGTATTTTCCACAAGTAACATCAGCTTCAACGTTTACTAATATGATGTGTCTCTTGTTTTTAATAATCTTTACAGCATGAACTGTTCCAATGATTGGATTTCCAGTAGCTTCAATAAAAACTTCAACGTCTCTATCAATTGCCTCATCTAAAGAAGTTATAAAATTTATTTTATCAACTGTCTCTGTAGTTAAACCGCTCTTAAGACAATTTTTTTTGGCGTTATCAATATTAATATCAACGATAGTATCAATAGTAATTTTTTGTAATTGATTGTATTGAGCAAGAAACATGCTTACAAATTTTCCACATCCAATGAAAGCAACTTTTATTGGTTTCTCTCTAGATTGTAGTTTCGTATTTAAAAACATTACTTTTATTATAGATTAATTGGTTAAAAGATTAACACTTTTGTCAGAGCTAGATATTTCAATTTTGTCAAAATTACCAATAAAGCTACCATCTAATTGTACAGGAATATGTTTGTCTATTTTTTCGATTATAATCTTTTTATTATTTATTCTTATTATTCCATGAACCTTTGAAATATCTTTGAAAAATAAAATAGCGAATATAATATTAATCAGTTTTCTTCGATTAAATTCTTTAACAATATAGACTTTAAATTTATCATTAAAAATATCACTTTTATTAAGCATGTAGTTTCCAGCATAATATTTACTGTTACAGCATAATAGCCAGCTTGCATAATAATTTGTATCCTCTGTAGTAATCTTGAAATTAAATTTTTTCATAAATATAAATTTTTGAATAGCTTTTATCAAAAAAATTATCTTACCTAATTTTTTTTTAAGTGAAAACTTAACTGAATCAATGATATCCGCATCCCAACCTATGCTTGTCATTAATAGTGAATATTGATCTGAAATTGCAATCAAATTAGTTTTTTTAATATTATTTGATGTAAGAGTTTTTACTATTTCATCAATTTTTTTATTAATATTTAATTCAAATTTTAAAATATTTGCCGTACCTGTCGGAATATATCCAATTGCAAAATTTTTTAAAAAATGATTATTATTTTTTGCTAATTCATTAATTGCAAATGAGACTGTGCCGTCACCACCTGCCAAAACTAACCGAGTGTAATTATTCTTCTTAAGATTTTTTAATATTTGTGATGCTTCTTGCTCAGTTCTCGTTTCAAAAATATCTATAGAATAAAATTTTTGTATCTTTTTATATATTTGATTGATAAATTTAGATTTTTTACCATTTGACGAATTTTTATTATAAATAAGACAAAACTTCATAAGTTAAAATAATTATTACAATTAAAAGTACATTACTTTTTAATAAAGCCAACGATATATTTTTTAAGAGTTTCACTTACAATTAAAGTTCCCTTTTCGTTTGGGTGCATACCATCATCTTGATTAAACTCAGGTTCTAGAGCTACACCTTCTAATAAAAAGGGTATTAAATCTAAATTATATCTTTTAGCTAAATTTGGATAAATATTATCAAACTTTTTTTTATAACTAAGTCCATGAGTAGATGGAGCAATCATTCCTGCTAAAATTATTTCTATATTTTTTAGTTTTGCTGTTTGAATAATTTTTTCTAAATTTTTTTTAGTCTCAATGGGGCTTATTCCTCTTAACATATCGTTAGCACCCAATCCTAAGATCATTAAATCAATTTCAGGTTGAGATAAAGACCACTCTACACGGTTTAATCCACTAGCAGATGTGCTCCCAGATACACTTCCATCAATAATCTCAAGATCATAACCACTATCATTAAGATTTTTTTGAAGAACAATAGCTAAATGTTTTTCCTGTGGAAGACCATAGCCAGCCATTAAGCTATCACCAAATAAGATAACGTTTTCTATAGCATTGGTGTTTATGCTCACTAGACAGAAGGCAATAATTTTAATAATAAATCTTTTAATCATGGATAGTCTTCTTAAGCTAAAAAACGTTAATCTTAAATACCAAACTGGTAATGATACTATCAAGGTTTTAAAGAATATTAATTTAGTGACTAAAAAAAATGAGTCTATTTCAATAGTTGGTGAAAGTGGGTCTGGAAAGACTAGCTTAATCATGCTTGCTGGGGGACTAGAGAAAGCAACCTCTGGTAAGATATTTTTTGAGGATCAAGAAATATCTAAAATGAGCGAAGATGAAGTTTCTAAAATTAGAAGAAAAAATATAGGTATAGTTTTTCAATCTTTCTATCTTATTCCAAATTATACAGCTGTTGAAAATGTTGCCCTAACCTTAGAGTTAAATAATTTAAAAAACCCTAATGAAAGAGCCAAAGAGTTGTTGGATCGATTTGGGTTAAAAAATAGGTTTAATAATTTACCAAGTCAACTTTCGGGTGGTGAACAGCAACGTGTAGCAATTGCAAGAGCTATAGCCATGAAACCTAAACTAATTTTAGCAGATGAACCTACAGGAAATTTAGACAGTGAAAATTCGCAAATGATTGCGGATATTTTATTTAAATATATTAAGGAAGAAAAATCATCTTTAATTATGGTCACTCATGACCCAAAACTTGCAAATAAAGCAAAAAGAAAAATTAAAATCAAAGATGGAAAAATTGTCTAAGCTTTCAGAGTACAAGTTAACTTTGATATATGCCTTAAGAGACTTGAGTAGAAATTATAAAAAAATTTCTAGTATTATTTTAACACTTTTTATCAGTTTATTTATCTTAAGTTCAATTTTCACAATTGAAGATAGTTTAAATAAAGAATTAAATAATAATTCAAGAGCACTTTTAGGTGGAGATATTGAAATTGATTATAATCGGAATGTTGGTAACTTAGAATTAATTAACCGAGTTAGAGAGTTTGCTACCGTTTCACAAATGGTTGAGTTTAGCACCATGATCTCAACTACCAATCAGACTAAAAATAAATCAATATTTTCTAGAATTAAAACAGTAGATCAAAATTATCCATTATTTGGCAAAGTAGGTTATGAGCCAAGTGGCGCATTTGAAAAATTACAAACTACAGAAAATACAATTCTAGTTAATGAAAATATCTTCAAAAATCTTAATTTGGAAATAAATGATAAAATCAAAGTTCAAGACAAGCTCTTTACAGTAGTTGGTATCGTAAAATCGGTACCTGATATTGGAGGTGCTTTTGTATTTGGTGACTTTGCTTTAGCTGGTAAACAAACATTAGAACTATTAAAACTTAACAACTTAGGCAGCTTTTTAAACTACGAATATAAAGTAAGATTTAATGATGGAGATAATCCAAAGGCTTTATCTAAAAAAGTTGAGCAATTATTCAAAGATGAAAAAAAGGTTAGGCTTAGATATCATGAAAAATCTGACGGTCCTTTAAAGAGAATAATTGATAATTTTTCTCAATTTTTGTCTCTTGTATCAATTAGTGCAATGTTAATTGCTGGAATTGGAATTGCTAATACCCTTCTTTCATTCATTAATCAAAACAATATGTCTATAGCAGTTAAGAAGTCTTTAGGCTTTTTCTCAAAAGATATTAAAATAGTCTATTATCTACAATTACTCATTCTATTATTCATAATATCCACTGCCGCCTACTCTTTTAGTTTCTTTTTAGTCCCTATTGTTGATGTGTATTTATCAGCTGGTCTTGGATTAAATATTGAAGGTAGTTTTTCTATTCTTAATTATTTCAAAGTTTTTTCGGTAGGTTTATTGGTATTAATCATATTTTCTATACCAACCATTAATGCAATTGATCAAGTTAAGGCAACAAGCTTATTTAGAAATGTATTTCAAAACCTTCAATTTTATTATTCAAAAAAATCAATAGTTTTAAGTCTATTATTATTATCAATTTTAATCTCTCTATTTACTATTGGTTCGGCTCGCCCCACTTATAGCTTGGGTTATTTTGGTGCTTTCTTTGTTTGTCTATTAGTTTTTTATTTATTATCAAACTTGATCATTAAATTATTTAAAAGTCTTAAAGAGCATCCAAATATTTCAATTAAAGTATCCGTTAAAAATATCACTCAAACTAAAAGTATTACCCCTATAACTATTATGTCTTTAGGTTTGGGCGTCACTTTATTATTAACTTTGGCTTTTGTTGGTTCAAACTTTAAAAGAGAAATTGCAAAATCTATACCAGAACTTGCGCCTGACTATTTTTTCATTGGTATTCAAGGTGATGAAAGAAAAATATTTGAAGATTTAATTTTTGACATGGATAAAGAAGCTAACCTTGAAATTGTTCCCATGGTCTCTACTGGTATTCTAAAAATTAATGGAATAGATCCAAGTACTTACATCGATTCAAGTAATGATAGCCACTGGGTGATTAGAAATGACAGAAGGTCTTCTTGGGCTGATAAAGTTTTAAAAGATAACCCAATTGTAGAGGGCAAGTGGTGGGATTTAGATAGACCTGATAAACTTCAAATTTCACTTGATAGCAAAATTGCTAAAGATTTTAATATTAAAATTGGTGATATTTTTACTCTAAATATTTATGGTCGTGAAATTGATGGTGAGATTGTAAACTTTAGGTTAGTAGACTACAGAGACTTTACCATTAATTTTGCAATGTTATTAAACCCTCAATTTGCAAAAAATATACCTCACGAATATTTGGCTACTTCAAAATTTAAAAATTTAGAAAATTTTGATGAAACTGCTTTACTAGATAAAATGCCTAGTATTTCTATTATAAAAATTACTGATTACTTAGAGAAAGTAACAGATCTATTAAACAAGGTATTTATTGCTGTAACTGTTATTTCAGCAATAACTATAGTCATTGGTTTAATTGTCATATCAAGTGCAATTATAGTTCAGGGTAAGATTAAAGAATTTCAGAACTTAATATTCAAAATTTTAGGTTTTTCCAAAGTTGAGGTTATACTTTCCTCAATCATTGAGTTTTTTATTATATTTACATCCATAATTCTAATAGCTTTGTTTTTTGCGGTAATAGGTTCGCAATTTATCATTGAAAATATTTTTCAAATCACTTGGAAGTTCGATTTATCAATATTTTTGCAGGTAACTATTGGGATTGGACTTGCTACGTTAATCTTAATTATGATTACTAATTTTAAGTATTTACACCCTAAAGTTTATCCACTTATAAGAAATCAATAACTAAAGATCAGATCGAGATCTAAACCTCTCAAATATTAATCTTGTTTTAACCCCAATATTTAAAAATGGCTGAGGTGGAAGCCAGGTTGGCTTACTTCTAGATTCTATTATATTAATTTCATCACTATTTTCATTACTTGCTTTAATCGCTATCTGTTCGCCAAATAAAGTTCCAACTCCAATACCAGAGCCATTATAGCAACCTGCTACAAAGACATTGTTATCAATTTTATCAAAAATTTGTGAACTATTTCTTGTTCTAGATACAATTCCAGACCAACTAGATTCTATAATATCACCCGCTAAACTTGGAAATCTTTTTTTAATTCCAAGTTTTTGATTTAAAGATCTTTTATTCAACTCTGATTTAGACATTTTAAAAGGACTATGAACTTCTGCAGTATTTCTAATTAAAATTCTTTTATCTTTTGTCATTCTAATAGTTGCACCCATTGGTCTAACAGGTAGTACACCCCACTCTTTAGGTTCGCCAATAGATTTATACTCTGTATCAGTTAATGGTCTTGTCATGCTTGCAGTTAAAGTTAAGGGAAAATTATAATTATCTTTTATACCAAGTGATTTTAAAAAACCGTTAGTACAAAAAATAATCTTTTTAGTAATTATCTTATGATTATTAAATTTACAAATAACTATATCACTATTTTTTGACCATTGATTTAATTGAGTATTTTCTAATAGCTCAACATTATCTGGTAAAGTATCAACCATTGCTCGTACAAGTTTTCCAGGATGCAATAAAATCCCACCTTTAGTATAAAGTGCTAAGTTATAAAAATTTGTACCTAATCTTTTACCTAAATCATTTTTTTCTAAAATATTGTGTTCAAAGTTTAATTTTAATAAAGTTTTACTAAAATTTTCTAATATCTTTCTATCTTTTTCATTTGATGAGGCAAAATATTTTCCACTTTCATTCAAATCACAATCAACTTGATGTTCTTTAATAAATTTTTTAACAACATCAATTCCTAATTTATAAATGTCTGTTTTCTTTTTATAATTAGAAAGTTCTTTATTTGAAGTAAAACCGTCATTTAGAGTAGTATCGACTAGATATCCTGAGTTCCTTCCACTTGCACCCTCTCCTGCTAATTGTGCGTCAACAAGAATAATTTTTTGATTTGGGTGGAGTTCTGATAATTTTCTAGCAGCAGATAAACCTGTGTAACCAGCGCCAATAATTAACCAATCACAAGATTTATCTTTATCTAAATTTTTTATACTAGATCTTTTATCAAGGTCATTAATCCAACTACACCCTAAGTCGTTAACTATCTTCATATTTTTAGTATCTTGCTCTTCCACTTGTAAGGTCATAAGCAGCACCCTTTACTGCTGCAACTTTATCTTTTAAATCAATCTTATTCATAATCATGGAATAGTTTTAATTGTCAGTAAAATTAAAACCTTCATAGTTTTTTAAAACAATATCCTCACAAAATTTTTTATACTTTGGAAGACCAGATGGATAAGGCATGAAAACTTGAGCTTTTCCTTCAATGTTGCCCCCATATAACCATGAACTTTTTGACTCTGGTATTAATGTTTCATTAACAGCTTTATCAATTATTGCCCTCCATTTTAATGAGGATGCATCATTCGTTTCAATTGTTTTAAGATTATTTTTCTCCATGTGTGAAATACAATCAGTTATAAATTCAACATGTTGTTCAATAGCCATTGGAACATTAGTTAACACAGAAGGGCTTCCTGGTCCGGTAATCGTAAAAAAATTTGGAAAACCTGGTACTTGAAGCCCAAGATAAGTTAATGGACCATTTTTCCATAATTCACTGAGTTTGATATTATTTTTACCCACCATATCTATTGATAGTAATGCACCAGTAATAGCGTCATACCCTGTTGCAAATACAATTATATCGAATTCATAATTATTATTTAAAGTGCTAATCCCAGTTTTAGTAATTTCTTTTATTAAATCTTTTGAAATATCAATTAATTCAACATTATCTTTATTAAAAGTTTCATAATAATCTGTATTTAAGGTCGGTCTTCTAGTAGCAAATGGATAATTAAAGTCTGTTACAACTTTGGCATAATCTTTGTTTTGCATTGTTGCTTCTACTTTTTCTTTAATAAAATTAACTACTGTTTTATTGGCATCCAAATTTGTTGTTATATCCTTAAAAAGACCACGAAAACCCAAACCACCCTTTTGCCACCCATTTTCATAAATTTTTTTTCTATCTTCATTGCTGACATCCAAAGCAGATTGACTTGAAAATTGAAAAGCATGACCAGTTGGTGTTGACTTAATTAAATCTCTAATTTCTTGATAGTTATCTTTTATCTTTTTCTTATATTTATCATTAACAATTTCATTTCTTGCTGGAATACTAAAATTTGGTGATCTTTGAAAAATTGAAAGCTTCTTTGCTGATTTGGCTATCTCAGGTGCTAACTGTATTCCTGTAGAACCAACACCAATTTGTGCAACTCTTTTATTTTTAAAATCTACACCAGTATGAGGCCATTTACCTGTGTGGTACCAATTGCCTTTAAATTTATTTAAACCATTTATTTTTGGAATATTAGCTGCTGATAAACAGCCAACAGCACTAATTAAATATTTACATGAAAAGGTTTTATCTTTATCGGTTTTGATGTTCCATAACTTACTTTTCTCATCGAAATGTGCTTTAATAACTTTATTATCAAAAAGCATATCTTTTTTTAAACTTAATTTTTCAACAACGTAGTTTAAATATTCTAATATGACGTCTTGTTTTGAATACCTTTCAGGCCATGACCAATTTTCAAATATTTCTTTTGAAAATGTAAAGTTGTAAGTGTGACTTTCTGAATCACATCTGGCTCCTGGATATCTATTCCAATACCAAGTCCCCCCTAAGTCCTTACCTGACTCAATTACTAGAGTGTTAAGTTTTAATTTATCTCTTAAGCTGTGGAGTTGATAAATACCAGAAAAGCCTGCTCCAATAATAACAGCATCATAAAATACCATAATACAATATTATGGTATTTTATTTGATATTAAAACTGTTTATGAAACTAGCGAAGGTTGCTTGATCATGTCTTCTTTATTAATCCCCGCAACTTTAACTGGTCTTTTCATAGCATCTCTTCTGAAAGGCTCTCCCAGTTCTTGGTTAAGAATTACTTCAATAAATGTTGTAATTCCTTTCTTTTGATCTTCACATGATTGCTTTATAGCAGCTGTAGTTTCTTCCATCGTTCGAACTGTAACACCTTTTAATCCACAAGCATCAGCAACTTTTGCATAACTTAATTCTGGATCAAGCTCTGTTCCAACAAAATTGTCATCAAACCATAATGTAGTATTTCTTTTTTCAGCTCCCCACTGGTAGTTCCTAAAAATTACCATTGAAATTGCTGGCCATTCTGGTCTTGCTACTGAGCTCATTTCATTCATGCTGATACCGAATGCACCGTCACCTGCAAAACCAATTACCGGTGTATCAGGACATCCAATTTTTGCTCCAAGAATTGCTGGAAAACCATAACCACAAGGACCAAATAATCCTGGTGCCAAATATTTTCTACCTTTTTCGAATGTAGGATAAGCATTTCCAATTGCACAGTTGTTTCCAATATCGCTTGAAATAATTACGTCATCAGGCATTCCTGCTTGAATTCCTCTCCAAGCTTCTCTAGGAGACATTCTATCTGCATCTCTTTTTCTAGCTTCTGCATTCCAAACTGTACCTTCATCATCATCTTCGTGATCTAAACTTGATAACTCTTGTAACCAAGCAGATTTAGTTTGGTGAATTGTATTTTTTCTCTCTTCTCTATTTGTGTCTCCCGCCGTTGGAGATAGTTGAGCTAAAATTTGTTGAGATACTAATTTTGCATCACCACAAATACCAACTGTGACTTTTTTAGTTAAACCAATTCTATCTGAATTCATATCAACTTGAATGATACTTGCATCTTTTGGCCAGTAATCCATTCCATAACCTGGTAATGTTGAGAAAGGATTTAATCTTGTACCAAGTGCAAGAACAACATCAGCTTTCTTAATTAATTCCATTCCAGCTTTTGATCCATTATAACCTAATGGTCCAGCAGCCAATGGGTGGCTACCCGGGAAACTATCATTATGTTGATACCCTGAACAAACAGGTGCATCTAATTTTTCAGCTAATTTTTTACAATCTTCAATTGCTCCACCAATTACAACACCAGCACCAGATAATATTACTGGAAATTTAGCGTTTGATAATAAGTCAGCTGCTTTTTTAATTGCATCAACTCCACCTGCTTGTCTTTCTAGTCTAACAATTGGAGGAAGATCAATATCAATTACTTGTGTCCAATAATCTCTTGGAACATTTATTTGTGCTGGAGCTGATCCTCTGATCGCTTTTTCAATTACTCTATTTAATACTTCTGCCATTCTTGAAGCGTCTCTAACTTCTTCTTGGTAGCAAACCATATCTTTAAATAAATTCATTTGTTCTACTTCTTGAAAACCACCTTGACCCATAGTTTTATTAGCAGCTTGAGGTGTAACTAATAATAATGGTGTGTGGTTCCAGTATGCAGTTTTAATAGGTGTAACAAGTCCTGTGATTCCAGGGCCATTTTGAGCAATGACCATTGACATTTTACCAGTAGATCTTGTGTAACCATCTGCAATTAATCCACCGTTTGTCTCATGAGCAACATCCCAAAAGGTTATACCAGCATCAGGAAAAATATCCGATATTGGCATAAAGGCTGAACCAATAATTCCGAATGCGTGTTCAATTCCATGCATTTGTAAAACTTTTACAAAAGCTTCTTCTGTTGTCATTTTAGTCATAATAATTAGGCCTTCCTGCTTAAGTTGTTAAAAAATCTATAAATAAATTGTTAATTTTAAAGATTAATATATAAGAATTAAAAAATTTCAAACAAACAAATCGACACAATTATGGCTACAGACATTATTATTCACGATGAAAAAGACAACGTAGGGGTAGTTGTTATTGATAAAATCACCCCAAAACAAGATTGCGCATGCTGGATTATGGAAAATGATAAAACAATTCAAATTCAATCAGTAGATGAAATTCAATTAGGACATAAAATTGCAATGATTGACCTTAATGAAGGTGATACTATTTTGAAATACGGTCATGATATTGGAAAAGTGGTTAAATCAATCAAAAAAGGTGAGCATGTTCATGTTCACAATGTAAAAACGAAGAAGTGGTAAAAAATATGGAAATTCCAAAAAGTTTTTTAGGTTATAAAAGAGAAAATGGCAGAGTTGGTACTAGAAACCACGTAATCATCTTACCTGTAGATGATATCTCAAATGCTTGTGCTGAAGCTGTAGCGAATAATATTAAAGGTACAATGGCCCTTCCTCACTCTTATGGAAGACTTCAATTTGGTGCTGACTTAGATCTACATTTTAGAACAATGATTGGGACTGGAAAAAACCCTAACGTTGCTGCTGTAATTGTTATTGGTATTGAGCCTAAGTGGACAAAAAGAATTGTTGATGAGATTGCTAAAACTGGAAAACCAGTTGAAGGATTTCACATTGAAAGAACTGGTGACATAGGAACAATTATGAAGGCTTCTAAAAAAGCTCAAGAATTTGCAATGTGGGCTTCTGAAAAACAAAGAGAAGAATGTCCTTTAAGTGATTTATGGATTTCAGTTAAATGTGGTGAATCTGATACAACATCAGGTCTTGCTGCTAATCCAACAGTTGGAAACTTAATGGATAAATTAGAGCCATTAGGAGTTCATTTATGTTTTGGTGAAACTTCAGAGTTAACCGGTGCTGAAAAAGTTTGTGCTACACGTGGTGCAACTCCAGAAGCTTCTGAGAAATTCATGAAAACATGGAGTGATTACAACGATTTTATTCTAAAAGAAGCAACAGATGATCTTTCAGATAGCCAACCAACTGCAGGAAATATTGCAGGTGGACTTACAACAATTGAAGAAAAAGCATTTGGAAACTTTCAAAAAATTGGAAATTGTAAATTTATTGATGTTTTAGAACCAGCAGAAGAGCCTACTAAAGGAAAAGGATTATACTTTATGGATACTTCATCTGCAGCAGCTGAGTGTATTACACTTCAAGCAGCAGCTGGATTTAACATTCACTTATTCCCAACTGGTCAAGGTAATATCGTAGGTAACCCTATTGAACCAGTTGTAAAATTAACTGCTAATCCACTTACTGTAAAAGGTATGGGTGAGCATATTGATTGTGATGTATCTAAAATTTTATCACGTGAGATGACTATGTCTGAAGCTGGTGATGAATTAATCAAATCAATGATTAGAGTTGCTAACGGCAGATTAACTTGTGCTGAGGCTTTGGGTCATAAGGAATTTGTTATGACTAAGCTTTATAGAAGTGCTTAGCTTTTAGAGTTTTTCTCTGTAAACATGGATTCTCAAAAAATTATTAACATTCTTCCTGGTTTAGTACTTGCCTTAGTCTTCTGCTTATTTTCACAAGGAATAAATAATGTTATTGGTATAGAGATTTTTGGGACCACCAAAAGTCCTATTTCAACAGTAATGATTGCAATATTGCTTGGGATTATTATGGGAAATGCATTTACACCAAGACCAGGGATGATGATTGGTTTGGATTTTACTCAAAAATATATTCTTAAATTAGGAATAATTTTTTTAGGAATAAGATTAAGCTTTGAGGAATTTCTAAAATTTGGAACAGTTGCTATTCCCTTAATTATTGTATGTATATTAAGTGTTCTTATTCTTATTAAATTATTAATTAAGAAAGTTTCAATCTCATCTAAAATGTCTTACTTGATAGCAATTGGTACAAGTGTTTGTGGTGCAACAGCAATAGTGGCAGTAGCACCTATTATAGAAGCAAAAAAAACTGAAGTTGCGTATGCGATAGCAAATATTACGTTGTTCGGCGTTATAGCTATGCTTGTTTATCCTTATTTTGCAGAATGGTATTTTTATGGAGAGCCTGTAATGGCAGGTTTATTTTTAGGAACTGCTATTCATGAAACCTCGCAAGTCGCAGCAGCTGGGTTAATTTATGACCAGCAATTTAATAGCCCTGAAACTTTAAATGTAGCTACAGTTACAAAACTAATAAGAAATACATTTTTAGTAATCATGGTGCCACTATTTGGTTTTTTATATAATAGGGGTAAGGTTAAAGATAAAAACTACTCAATATTCAGTATTTTCCCATATTTCGTTCTTGGTTTCATTGGGATGATTTTTGTAAGAAACATTGGAGATCAAATATTTACTATAGAAAATGGTAATTATGAATTTTGGAAAACTTTAATCAATTATATTAAAAGCTTAGCTACTGTTTTCCTTACTATGGCTATGGCTGCAGTTGGTATATCTATTAATTTGAATGAATTAAAAAGCATGGGGTATAAACCTTTTGTTGTTGGATTAATTGCTGCTGTGACAGTGGGGATAGTTAGTATCGTGAGTCTTGAGACTTTTCTTAAAGTTTTTTTATAAATTATTTTTCTTTTAAAGCGTATTTCTTTCTTAAGGACGAAAAAAATTTTCTAATAAGAGCAGCACCTACTCCTAAAAGAATTGCAAACATAATGGAAAACAATCCATAAAAAAATGGCATGTCTTCTGAAAATTCTAAAATAAATATCGAGAAAAAATTTAAATCTGAAGTTAATACTTGTATTATTTCTTTCTCAGTTTGCTCAGCGAAAAAAGTTTCATAAGCAATAGCTATTCCAACTATTAATAATAAAATTGCCAGTAACGCTTTCAAGCCAGAACTATCAATTTTTTCACCGAGTTTTTGTCCTATTTGAACACCTATGATTGATCCAATAACCAACATAACAACTAGCATTAGATCAATAGATCCAAAATTAAATGAATGCAAAAAAGTAACTATGACACTTACAAAAATTGTTACAAACAAAGAAGTCCCTGGAACTAATTTTGTTGGCATTTTAATTATATAAATCATCGCAGGTACCAATATAAAAGCACCTCCTATACCCATTATAGCAGCAATAAATCCTACAAATAAACCAATTATAATTGGGGTAAATATACTTTCGTATAATTTTGATTTTGGAAACCTCATTCTTAGTGGAAGACCATGTATCCAATAATGAACGTGTAATTTTTTTTTAACTATAAGATTTCTTTTTGCCCTGTCTATTTCCCCAAGACTTTCGACTAACATTAATGTACCAATTATTGCAAGTATATACATATAGGCTAAAGAAATAACTGTATCAATTTTTCCAATACCTTTAAAATATGTAAAAATATAAATACCTAATGCAGTCCCAATAGTTCCACCAATAACAATCATAAGACCCATTTTATAATCTAAAGTATTTTTTAAATAATGAGTTGTTGATCCTGAAACTGATGTTGCAAGAATATTGTTAGCTTCATTTGCAACCGCATATGCAGGTGGTACACCTAAAAAAATTAAGAATGGGGTCATTAAAAAACCACCACCAACACCAAATAAACCTGAAAGCACTCCAACAATTGCACTCAATAAAAGTATTTCAATAGGGTTAACAAATACTTGAGCTATTGGTAAAAATACATCCATAAAAAATTAAGAGTTGCTAAAAAACAACTTAACTAAATGTGATAAAAGTTCCAACTAATATAATACCCCAATAAGCAGCAAGACTAACAAAAATACCTGTTTTGATAATAGTTGCTTTAAAATCTGAAATTTTATTAAATACTTTTATGTTGGAAATTGACATTACAACCGTCAATACACCCAGTTAATTATTTGTCAAATAAATAGTTAATATAAAATGATTTTTTTTATTAGTAGATGGTTGCTCCGAAAACCTTAACATCATCCCCTTCAACACCAAGGACTAACCTTCCAAGAAACTCACCTTCAATTTCTTTACTCTTTTGTTTGAATAAGACTGTAATATTCATACCTCGCCTTAAACATCCAAAAGCATTATAATCTTCAGATAAACTAGTTAACAATTTGTTGTTAGCCCATTGCTTTCCAAGCTCTACTTCATTAGCCCCAAATAGCATTTGAGTTCCAAAATCCTTAGTAAACCCACCATAATCTTTCATATTTGAGGTTTTGACAAGATTATCCCATATAGGATTAGCAATTGCTATAATCTCATCATCAGATTTCTCTAAAAGATTCATATTTTAAGTTTAACTGTTTTAAGAAGCTTTTCTCTTCTCGTTCTCGTCAACTATATGATAAACGGGTACTTTCTCTAGAGTAAATTTACCAGTTTTTGGATCACGTCTTGAAACTGTTAAGCAGTGCCAATTATCATCATCCAATTTCATATGGTCACCTCTATAGTAATAACCAGGCCAACGTGTTTCTTCACGGAACATAGTGTGTTCAGTTACACACTGGGAAGTCAAAGCTCTGTGTTTTAATTCCCAAGCTCTCATAAGTTGGTGTAAATCTTCAGCACCTACTTTTTCCAAATCTTCCTCTAACCAAGCAAGTAATTCTAGGCCTCTTTTAAGCATATTACCATTGGTCATGTAGTTGGTTGCAATACCACCAACATACTCGTCCATAATTCTTTGTAGACGTTGAAGTCCTTGAATTGGTGAAATGTAACTTGGTGAAACTGTTCCACCTGTAATCTCATTTTGAGCAACTTGATAAGTCTCAAGGGGTTTAAAAATAGCAACTTTAAAGTCTTCACACTGTTTGTCTGTAACTTTAATACCTTCTGCTTTTTTATCTTCAATATATTTAACAGCAGCTTTTGCAGCTAAACGACCTTCAGTAAATGATCCTGACGAAAATTTATGAGCACTTCCACCAACAGTATCACCTGCACCAAAAAGTCCATCAATAGTTAACATTCTGTTATAACCCCAGAAATATTCTGGTGGAGATAAATCTTCAGGTCCACTAACCCAAGCTCCAGAACATGTTGCGTGAGAACCCATAACATAAGGTTCAGATGTAGTTAGTTCAGGGTTTGTGTATTTAGGATCAATATTTTGAGAAGCCCAAACAACCGCTTGACCAACAGTCATACCAAGGAAATTTTCCCAGCCAACTGTTTCTAAATGTGGATCTTGAAAAGCTTCAGTAGTTACCATGTGAATTGGTCCTCCACCTGCGATAGTTTCTTGAATAAATGCGTGGTTTCTTAAACATGTAGGAGTTGGATGATGATCAATGTATTCACCAACTAATTCTTTAGTTTGATTATACCACTTCTTCTCATAATTCTCTCCATTTGCATTTTGAGTATAAGTTTTAAGATGTAAGAAGTATGCTCCAACTGGACCATATCCATCTTTAAATCTACATAACACAATTCTATTCTCCATTTGTGTCATTTTAGCTCCAACAGCAATAGGTAATGCATAAGCAGAACCATTACTCCATGGTGCATACCAAGTTCTTCCCATTCCTTCACCAACTGCTCTTGGTTTGAAAATATGAGATGCTCCACCTGCTGCAACAATTACAGTTTTTGATCTAAATACATGGAAGTCACCAGTTCTCATATTAAAACCAACGGCTCCACCTACTCTATTTTCTTGAGCTTCATCCATTAAAAGATGAGTAATCATTATTCTATTATAAATTTTATCAGCTGATTTTTTTGCAGCTTCTGCAACGATTGGCTTGTAACTTTCACCATGAATCATAATCTGCCATTTACCTTCTCTAAGGTAACGACCAGTTTTTTCATTTTTCATCATTGGTAAGCCCCACTCATCAAACATATGAACTGTTGAATCAACGTGACGAGCCATGTCATAACCTAAATCTTCTCTAACCATTCCCATTAAATCGTTACGTGCATATCTTACGTGGTCTTCAGGTTGATTTTCACCCCACTGCATACCCATGTAACAGTTAATTGCGTATAAACCCTGGGCAACAGCTCCACTTCTATCAATATTAGCTTTTTCAACACAAATAATTTTCATGTCTCTTCCCCAGTGTCTAGCTTCAAAAGTAGCACCAGTTCCAGCCATACCACCACCAACAACTAGAACATCGCAATCCTCAAAATGTGTTTTATGTTTAGCCATTAGTAGTAAACCCCTTTTTTAAAAGTATCTTTAGGCACAGATGGTAATTTACCATCAATATTTAAACCATTAGGCTCAGTATAGAGCATTTGAGAATTGATTTCACCTTGATTAGGTTTTTCGCCTTCTGCTAATTTTGGAATGAACTTTCCCCAAGGCTTTGTTGTAATTGGAGATACAAAGTCTTTTGTAGTTCCATTTCTAAATTTAATTTTCCAAGAGATAGTTCCTTTTTCTTCTTCACGTCTAACTCTAACACTGTGACCCATAGGAGCAAAATCTGCATAACCACGAACATCAATTGCATGATTAGGACAAGCTTTTACACAAGAATAACATTCCCAACAAAAGTTTGGTTCAATATTTACTGCTCTTCTAATATTTTCATCGATGTGCATTATATCTGATGGACAAATATCCACACAGTGACCACATCCATCACATCTCGTCATGTATACAAAAGTTGACATATTATACTACCTCTCTCTTTTTAATAGTGTTTTGGTTGTTCTCTTTTAATTCCTAGTCCAAATTGTTTTGGTGCATCAGCTAATGGAGGAAGATTGTCTCTTGATCCATCTGCTTCTGCTAAGTTTTTTTGGATTGCTGCACCAGGTTTGTAAATCATGTGTGCAAATTTTGACCAATAAACTCCCCCAAATAAAACAATGTTTGAGGTAATAAATAAAATTAAAAATAAATATCCTAATCCAGCTGATCCTGAAGATTGAAAGTATGACCAAGCAAGTCCAGTAGTTGCACATGCAAGAAGTGCTAGAACAAATAAGTCTGCTTTAATAATTCTGTACCAAGGGTGAGCTTCTGCAAGTACATCTACTCTTAAAAATAACCAAAACCAGTATCCACCAACACAAGTCATGATTGCTCCAACATGCCAAATCATAGGCCAAATTGTTGGTACAGTTGTTCCTGTTCCTGTGTAACCAAAAACTAATACGACTGATGCAACCCAAAATAAGATAGTTCCATACATCCCCATAACATGAGCAACTCTTCTTTTGCCTGCACCCAATTCTGCAGTAGTTGCAATATCATGCACTACAGTTTTTAAAATAACTGAAGTTTTTTCTCCAATACCAAGCTTTCTTTCTGCAGCTAATTTTGCTTTTTTTGCATTATTGAAAAAGTAAGTAACATTTTTATGATGTATCATTTGAACAACTGTTCCAATGACGATTAAAGCCAACATTGCCAAAACAAAGCCTTGAATAACTGATGGAGAAATTGATTCTGCTAATGCAGAAAATGGACTAATTGACATCATTTAGAATATTACCCTTTATTACAATTTTTGTTGAATCTTAATTTTGAGTTTTTAATATAGTTGAAATGATAGATCAACCGTTATTAGGTGCGTTATTTAACAACAAAAATACAACTTACGCTTTACGTTTATAATGTTGTTTTAAAGGAATAACCGACCTAACTCCTCCTTGAGGGTTTTCAACGTCACCCTCTCTTCGTGGAATTAAATGAATATGACAGTGAAGGATTGATTGTCCAGCAATAGCACCAGAATTTGCTCCAATATTAAACCCTTTAACTGAAGGATCTTTTAATATTATTTCGTCTTTAATTTTTTTGATAAGGTTATTGCAGGCAATTACTTCATCATCACTTAGATCAAAATAATCTTTAACATGCCGCTTTGGAATAATTAAACAATGAAATTCAGACACAGGATATGTATCATAACTAGCATAAGCCAACTCATTTTCAGTAGCTGAACCACTTTGTTTGGAGTTGCAGAATAAACAGGGATTATTTGGGTCAAACATAAATATTATTTATAGATAGAACATTTGTTAACTTCACTTTTATAAAAACTAGATAACATTCTATAAAATTTTAAACTTTTTCTCTTCCATTTAATTTCATTAATATTTTTTATTGATGCAACACCTTTTCCAGAACCAATAAGGAGAATTTCATCATATTCGGATAAAGTTTTGATCAATATATCTTTGTTAATAATCTTACCTAATTTTTTATTAAAAAATTTATAGGTAATACCCTTATATATATTATTTATTGGAGAGTAAACTTTATCACCTTTGATAAATAACATATTTGAAGTTCCACTTTCTAAAATCATATTTTTGTAACAAAGACCGACGTCTGAAGTAGTGTTATCCATTTTAGACAAATGTTTTAATATAAAGCTATATTTAAGATTTTTATACTTAGGGTCAAATCGTTTGTGACTAATAAGCTTTAAATTAAAATTTAATTTTGGTGTTTTTCTATTTCTTAAAGAAATTGATATTATCTTTTTATTCACAGCAACTCTAAGAAGATGATTGTAATATCTTTTTTTATCAATATTTAATTTTATTAATTTAAGAATATTTTTTTCAAGATTTAGGGTGTTTAGTTTATAAATTTTTAAAGACTTTATTAAGTTTTTGATATGTTTTTTAAAAAAAAGTATCTTGGCAGGATTTCCAAAAATCCACATAGTAGTGAACACACCATTATCCCCCCAAAGATCTTTAAAATTAATTTCTTTGTAGGTTTTATGCTGATAAGATTTTTTTAATAAGTAGGTTACCATTTTCAGTTAAAAAAGATTCGGGGTGAAATTGAAAGCCATATACTTTTTCTTTATTATTTTCTATTGTCATTGCTGTATTTGAAATAACACACCTCATTGTAATTTCAAAATTTTTTGCAGTAAATGGCTCTTTTAATTTTAGAGAGTGATATCTACCAACAGTGAATTGATTATTTTTTTTGAACAATGAGTTTTTGCTGGTTACTTTTATTTTAGATTGAAAACCATGATAAATCTTTTTTTGCTCAATTATTTTTCCATTTTCACAATGCAGAATTTGTTGAAACCCTAGACAAATACCAATAATTTTTTTTTCACCTTTGTATTTTTTATAGATTTTTGAACTAGAGGGATAATCTTTTGGTGCACCTGGGCCTGGTGAAAAAACAATAATATCTGCTTTTTTTAATTTATTTTCATTTATTTTGTTAAAATTTGTACAAACCACTTCATCAAAGTTTTCAAATTGATGCACTACATTGTGAGTAAAAGAGTCTTGATGATCGATAATGTATATCATTTGTAAAGATCCATTAATGATTTTGCTTTAATATAGTTTTCATTAAATTCATGAGCTGCATTACTGTCAATTACCACTCCTGAAGCTACAGAGATCTCTGATTTACCTTTAAAGTTTAATATAGATCTAATGATAATATTGAACCTCATATCTCCATTGAACTTTAAGTAACCAAAACTTCCAGTGTAAATATTTCTGCTTTGTTTTTCCTGCTTATTTAATAAATTTAATGTGCTAATTTTTGGACATCCAATTACTGATCCGCCCGGCATCATTGCTTTTATAATCTCTAATGAGGTAACTTTATTCTTGAGCTGTCCTCCAATTAAACTTACGTAGTGATAAAGATCCTTGTATTCCTCAACAATCTTTTTCTTTAAAATTTTTACTGAACCTGGTTTACAAATTCTAGATAAATCATTTCTTTCCATATCAACAATCATGTTGTGCTCTTTAGTTTCTTTTAAGTTTTTTCTAAAAAATGTGAGGGCTTTATTCTTATTTAACTTTTTAGTTTTCTTTAAAGTGCCTGCTATAGGCTTTGTTGTTATAAAATTATTTTTTTTTGTTATCAAATTTTCAGGTGAACAGCTTATTATTGAATAATTTTTATCCTTAATCATAAAGGCTTCAGGTGCCATATTACTTTTTACTAGCCTACCAAAAAAATCTAAAGCATCTATTTCAGATTTATTACTGTATTTAGTGCAGATTTTAATCTGGTATGTTTCACCAGATTTTATTTTCTTTTTAAATTTATCAAATATTACTTTATACGATTTTTTATTAATGTTTATTTTAAACAAATCACTAGGCTCTAATAATCTAGTTTTTTTATACCCCAGGTTATTTGAAAGTTTTACTTTTGTTTCAGGTTTGTAAAATATCCCTTTTGGAAAATCTATTTTTTTTTGTTTTTTTATTTTTACGTCTATTAAGTTATTTAGTATTTCATAACCAAAAAAACCAATAAATAGGTCTGTTTCTTTATGAGTAGATTTTAATTTAGTATTTTTGTTAATGAATTTTTCAATATTTTTATTATTTAAAATGATCTTTTTTGAAAAGTCCGTATAAAGATCAAACCCCTTATCTGATTTGTAAATTATAAAGGGTTTTTTTGAATTATTTAAATCTAGTAAGTAGTTTTTCTTATTCAATTTTTTATTCTGTTTTTAATCTTAAAACTGCTTCTTCCTTAATCGGTAGATGTATTATTGCTGCAAAAACAGATAAAGCAATTGCTAAATACCAAGCATAATCATAAGAGCCATATAAATCATGAAATAACCCTCCAAGAAAAGCTCCAAAGAATGAGCCTACTTGATGACTTAAAAAAACTATTCCATATAATACACCTAAATATTTTGTTCCAAAAATATGGGCAACTATACCGCTTGTTGCCGGCACCGTTGAAAGCCATAAAAAACCAAAGCTTGCACCAAAGATAAATGCATTAAGGTTGCTTGCTGGTAAGAAGATAAATAAGATTATTGAAACACCCCTTAATGCATAGATAGAGCTTAAAATGATTTTTTTACTAATTTTTGTAGAAAGATAGCCACTTAATAGAGAGCCAAATATGTTAAATAGTCCAATTAAAGATAAAATTGCAGCAGCTGTCCAGCTTTCTAAACCTCTATCAATTACATATTTTGGAACATGAGTTCCAACTAAAGTTATGTGAAAACCACATACAAAAAAACCAGATGTGAGTAATACGTAGCTTTTGTTTTTAAAGGCCTCTTTTAGAGCATCAAAAGTACTTTGATCGTTAGGCTTTTCAATGGATTGAGCTGAAGAAGGGGATCTAACAAAAAAAGCCACTATAAGTCCAATAAACAAGAATATTGTGAATACAAAAAGTGTGTCCACCCATCCATTTTTGATTAAAGAATAACTTGTATAAAGTGGAGAGATAAAATAGCCCAAAGAACCGACGGCTGTGACAATACTCATGGCTATAGTTCTGTTTGATAATGGGAAATGTTTTCCAACAATTGACATCGGAATACTAATTGCAGTTCCACCTAAACCAATTCCAACTAAAAGTCCCAAATCTATTTGAAAAAAAATTCCAGTATTTGGACCAGTATACAAAAAGTAAATTCCTAAAATATAAAAAACAAAAGCTAAGCAAATCGCTTTATGTCCACCATATTTATCAGCGATGGCTCCAAATATAGGCCCTGTTAAACCCCACATTAACATTTGAATGCCTATTGCTAATCCAGATTGAGTTATTGAAATATCTAGGTCATTTTTAAAATCCATGAAAAATAAACCAAAGGTTTGTCTAACTCCAAGAGAAATTAAAACTACAACACAGGCTGCAATCAGTGTTATTAAAGCTGTTTTATTTTTAATAAATTTTTCTGAACTCATTTAATATATTTAAGAGATTTTTTTAAATCATCTATGAGATCTTTTGGGTCCTCTAAACCAATATGTAATCTAACTAAATGTTCATCTTTTGCTAATTTTAGATACTCTCTATTACCTTGTTCACGCTTGTCTTGATATAACGCAAGGCTTTCAAATCCACCCCAACTATACCCATAACCAAATAGTTTTAAAGAATTAACAAACTTGATTACAGAGTTTTTATTTTTTGATCTAATTTTTAAACCCATCAATCCTGATGCACCAGAATAATATTTCTTCCACATTCTAAAATTAAATGAATCTTTTTTATGTGGGTATAATAATTTTATGTTTTTATAATTAGATAAAAACTCAGCTACTTGTTTTGCACTTTTTTCATGCTTGTCTAATCTAACATCTAAAGTTCTAAGTCCTCTTGTTATTAAATAAGCGTCATCTGGTCCAAGTCTTAAACCAGTTATCTTATTTGCCTTATCAACTTGTTTAAAAACTTTTTTATTAACGGCTAAACTTCCACCCATAACATCAGAGTGGCCTGAATAATATTTGGTAGCAGATACAATTGACATATCAAAACCAAGTTTAATTGGTTTTAAAAAATAAGGTGTTCCCCAGGTATTATCAATTACTGAAAAAATTTTATTCTTTTTTGCAATTGATACTATTTTACCTAAATCTTGAAAATCAAATGTATTGCTTCCAGGATTTTCAACAAAAATTAATTTTGTTTTTTTTGTAATCGCTTTCTCTAAAGTTTTCAAATCATGCGGGTCGTAAAAAACTGATTTTATATTAAATTCTTTTAAAAAATCTTGAGTTAAAATTCTCGTAGGTGAATATGTGGGGTCTGCTACAATGATCTCATCGCCAGGTCGAACAATACTAAAAATAGCCAAAAAAACTGAGCCGAACCCAGTTGGCGTTAAAAATACATGGTAACATTCTTCCATTTCTTTAAGTATCTGGGATAAAACATGAGTAGTTGAAGTTCCTTGTCTTCCGTAATCAAAATGTCCACCTGTTGGGTCTTTTTTGCTCTTATCCTGCATTTTCCTAATATCTTGCATGGATTTAAAGATAATAGTCGAAGCTCTTACTACAGGGGGGTTAACTGACTGATTATGGTAATCTTTTGCTGTATGTTTAAGAAAAGTTTTGAATGATTTGGTCATAAAAAATTTGATAAGTTTAAGGGAGAATGCTATATCCCTTCAATAACGTCAATAAAATTATAAATAGGATAGTATGGGTTACCCAAAAAAACATAGAGGTCGAAGAAAACAGGGCTCTAAAAAAAGAAGAGCTAAAAGAAAAGCAAAGAACAAATAACTTGTCAATCTAATCTTCTAAAAAATATTAGCTTTTTATCCAACCACCACCTAATACCTTATAGCCATTATTATTTTTTGAGTAAAATACACATGCTTGACCTGGGGCAATACCGTGCTCCTCTTCCAATAAATTAACATTCGCGTTGGTATCGCTAATATCTATCTTGGCTTTAATTAATCTTCCGGTAGATCTAACTTTTACAAATAATTCATTTTCAAAATCATTTTGATCATTGGTTATAATATTTAAATCCTTTAAATTTATTTTTGTTTTAACAAGGTGCTCCTTAACTCCAACAATAATTTCATTTTTATCAGCGATAATCTTTACTACATACAGCGGGTTCTTATCAGAAACTCCAATTCCTTTTCTTTGGCCAATTGTATAATTAATGATGCCGTCATGAACTCCTATCACTTCACCATTCATATTTTTAATATTACCTTTGCTAAAAGAGTTTGGTCTAAACTTTTCTATAACTGAAGCGTAGTCACCATTTGGAACAAAGCAAATATCTTGACTGTCAGGTTTGTCTGCAACATTAAGATCAAGTTCTCTTGCAATATTTCTAGTTTCGTCTTTAAGAAGATTGCCTAAAGGAAATCTTAAAAAATTTAATTGATCTTTTGTGGTGTTGAATAAAAAGTAACTTTGATCTCTATTTAAATCAATTCCTCTATACATATCAGTATTATCTTTTTCAGTAATACTTTTAACGTAATGACCTGTTACTAAAGCATCAGCATTGAGTCTTTTTGATTCTTTAAATAAATCTGTGAATTTAACTGTCTTATTACATTGCACACATGGAATGGGTGTTTCTCCATTTAAATAACTGTCTATGAAATTATCAATAACCCCTTCTTTAAATTTATTTTGATAATATAAAATTTTATGTTCAATTTTTAATTTATCAGCTACTCTTTTGGCATCCATAATGTCTTGACCCGCACAACATTGTTTGGAAGAAGCTGTCTCTTTATTATCGTTATAAAGTTTTAAAGTTATACCAATGACATTATATCCTTCATTTTTCATCATAGCTGCAACTGTTGAAGAGTCTACTCCTCCTGACATTGCAACAACAACTAAGGTATCTTTTGGGTCTTTAGCTATTCCAATAGAATTCAATTTTGTCATATTTAATGATATTTATTAGTATATTAACTATAAGTAAATTAATGATTTTAGATTTCGAACCAGGTGACAAAGTTATCAACCCTAACAAGAAAAATTGGGGAACTGGACAAGTTCAATCAATGATTAATGGTAAAGTTACTGTAAATTTTGAAAATGTTGGAAAAAAAGTTATTAATTCAAAAATAATACAATTAGAAAAATTATATAAATGAACCTTGAAGAAAAAAAGAAAATTACTCTTTCACTATTAGAAACTTTTAATAAAGCAAATCAGGTAGCTTTAGATCTGAGAGAGGCTGGTTTAAAAAAAGAAATTAAGTCAGACAATACTCCTGTAAGTAATGGAGATATTGAAGTTAATAAAATTTTAACCAGCAAAATCGAACAAATAACTCCAAATATTGCTATTGTTTCAGAAGAGAGTGCAAATCATAAGATGGATACTGATTTAAATAATTTTTGGTTAATCGATCCAATTGATGGCACTAGAGATTATATAAATAACCGTGATGAATTTACTTTAAATGCAGCATTAATATTGGATAAAAAACCAGCTATTGGGATTATAACAGTTCCAGCAAAAAAAAGATTTTTTTACTCTTACGGTTTATCTCATAGTTATGAGTTAATTAACAATCAAGAAATTTCATTAATGAATAAAGAAAAAAAATACGATGGACTTATAGCAGTAAGTTATTCAAACGACCTTAAACCTGAAATTTTAGAAATTCACAAAAAATATAAGATAAGTTCTTTTCAAAAAATGAAAAGCTCACTAAAATTTTGTGTTATTGCTGCAGGTGAATTTGATATGTATGTTGCTGAGCCAAGGGCTTGTGAATGGGATATTGCAGCTGGTCATGCAATCCTTGAACACTCTGGTGGTAAAGTAACTGACTTTAATTACAATTCAATACTCTATGGAAAATCTGGGTTTAAAAACCCAAGTTTAATCTTAAAAAGTAAAAACATCTTATAATGGATGAACAATTAAGAATAATTTTAATAATTATAGTATCAGTTTCTATCTTTGGCTTATTAGTTTTTGTATTTGTTAAAAATGTTATTAGAAATAGAATTAAATCTCTTGTTGATGAGGAAGATAAAGAAAAGAAATTAAAGTAATCTAATTATTTTAATATAGTCAGCTTGGTCAATATCCATGATCCTTTTGGATGTTTCAAAATCAAAACCATTTCTTGCTAATAAAGCAATATCTTTTTTATAAAATAGTACCCTGTTATCTTCTACCCTCGCTGGTCCAATTCTCTTTTTTTTACAAATCTTTATGCCAGAAAAAAAATCTTGGTCTGAGTTATCTTCTTTAATTTTATCTATTGTTTCTTTTATGTAGCGATCATTAATTCCCTTAGTCATTAGATAGTTTCTAATTTTATTAACTGAACTACCTCTTTGAATTAAGCTTCTTGATTTACTTTCAGAATAGAATTTATCATTGATAAACTTAGTTTTTTCAAGATCTTGTAAAACAACATCAATTAAATCTGTAATATCTTGTTTTTTAATATTTTCTAAATTAGCTTTTAAATACTTCTTTAATAGATAAGTTCTAAGCTGTTGTTTAGAAGGTGCATATCTTTCAATATAGGCAAATGAGAAATTTCTCATCTCCTCTACTGTAACTTGTAATGTTTTTTTTCTATTTCTCATATGAATCTCAATAGCTTATTGTATAATACACTAAAAAATGATCGATCAAATCTATACATACTTTACAATTGAAATAATTTTTCTTTGGTTAAATCTAGGCGTATTACCTTTTTGGTTAATATTAGTCTTATTTCCACAGTCACAAATATGTAGAGTTTTTATTACATCGATTTTTCCTTTTATTATTTTAAGTTTCGTCTACGGTTATTTAACTTATGTGCTGTTTTATGAGGGGTATGACTTTTTTAGAAATTTTGAGCTATATTTAGGCCTAGATTCAATTGGTTACTTATTTAATGATAAGTCCTTTTTAATTTTATTTTGGACTCATTTTCTGTCTATTAATTTATTTTGTGGAGGATGGATTGTTAAAGACTCACAAAAATTTGGTATCAATAAAATAATAATGTCTTTTCCTATATTGATAACTTATTTTATTGGCCCAATTGGACTTACTCTTTATTGGATTATAAGAATTTTTTACGCAAAAAGAATTAATCTATATGACTAAAGAAATAGATTTCTATTTTGATTTCATAAGTCCTTATTCTTACCTAGCGCACCAAAAAATTAAATCTATTAAAAATGTAAAATTTAATTATAAACCAGTTCTTGTTGGTGGTTTACATAATTTACAAGGTATAACGGCACCAGCTTTCATCAAACCTAAACTGAAACACATGATAAGTGACTGTGATTTAATTGCTAAAAAAGATAAATCAAGTTTTATTTGGAATTCTAAGTTTCCTATTAATTCACTAAATATCATGCGTGGGTATCTTTTTATTAATGTTAAAAATAGAGATTTATATCTGAATGTTATGTTTGATGCTTATTGGAAAGATAACCTTGATATTTCTAATGAAGAAATCATAAAAACTCTTATTAAAAAAAGCAAGATTGAACCAATCAGTTTTTTTGACGCTATTAATGATCCTAAAATAAAAGAAGAGTTAAAAATTGTTACTCAAGAAGCTCATGATAAAGAAATATTTGGTGCTCCAACATTTGTTGTAAACAATAAAATATTTTGGGGACAAGATCGCCTAGAATTTGCTTTAGACGAGTATAATAAGTAGTTTAAACTATTTTAAAATCACTTTGACTTATTGCTGCAAAGCCACCATCTATGTGTGATACTTTTTCAAAACCCATCTCTTTTAAAGATTTAGCTGCAAGAGCAGATCTTAAGCCACCCGCACAAAACAGAACCATTTCTTTACTCATATCTATTTTTCCACTTTTAAAATAAGGACCCTCTGGATCTAACCAAAACTCTAACATTCCTCGGGGTATATGATTTGAATTTTCAATTCTACCTGTTTTATCTAGTTCACCTTTTTCTCTGATATCAATTAAAGTGCATTTATCCTCATTTGATAACTTTAATGCTTTGTCAGCAGTAATAGTTTTAACTTTACTTAAAGCTTCAGAAACTAGAGTTTGTGATGATTTAATAGCCATAATATTATAAAGAGATAATTATAAACAATTACATGAAAAAAAGCATCATTAAAAAACTATTTATTAAACTTTCAAAAGTTCTTGGTTATGAGATAATTGACCAAAGTGATTTTAGCTCACCCACACTCGAGAAACAATTAAATGAAGATCTTTCAATTATAAATGAAAGATCAATTATTTTACCTTTGGGTGAAGTAAAAATTACTAAAAAAGTTAACTCTGTGTTAATTATATTTAGAACTAATACTGATGTGGAAATATGGGATCAGAATAAAAGAAGATTATTTGAGCAACCAAAAATTGAATATTCTTTAAAAGCTTTAAATTCATTAATAAGGTCAGTTAACTTTTCTAAAAAAAAGTACCCAAACATTAAATTTAAGACAATAATTGTTGATGATAAATCTAAAGAAGAAAATTTGAATAAGTTAAAGAAACTTATAGATAGAAGTAGTTTAGATATAAGTATTAATTCATTAAACCATGACAAATACAGAGATACAATCAAACAACAAAAAAATGATCAAACTTTTTCTAATTTAGCAAGCCTACTTCAATCTTTTGAGTTAGGAAAAGAATATGGTGAGGATTTAGTTTTCTTTGTTGAAGATGATTACTTACATTTTGAACCTATGATGGAAGAAATGATTGCATCATACGAGAGGATAGCTTCACAAGTTAATAAGGGTATCTTTATGTGTCCTGCTGATTATCCGTATCTATATATGAATAATGAAAAAACAAATATCTTAATTGGAAACAAAAGACATTGGAGAACAATTAATCAAACTCTATGTACATTCTTGACCACAAAATCTTTATTAGATAAATATTGGGATAATTTTTATAATACTTGTTTAGATAGAAACGATCCTTTTGAAAAACATCTAAACAAAATCTATACAAAAGAATTTTGTATCTCACCAATAAAAAGTCTTTCTTTACATCTAACAAATGTTAATTCAAGCTATGGTTTATCTCCCTTTATAGATTATAAAAAATTATGGGAAGAAAATTAAACTAATTATGCTTAAAACAAATACTAAAGCCCCAACTTTTAATTTAAATTCAACTGATGGAAAAATTTATTCACTAAAAGACTCAATTGGTAAATATGTTGTTCTTTATTTCTATCCAAAAGATGACACTCCAGGATGCACAATCGAGACTAATGATTTTAACAAATTATTACCTAAACTTGAAAAACTGAATTGTGATGTATTTGGTATTTCTAAAGATAATCTAAAAAGTCACTATAAATTTAAAGAAAAATATAAGATTAAATTTGATCTTTTATCTGATGTAGAGCTTAATATTTTGAAAAAATACAAAGTTTGGGCTAAGAAGAAATTTATGGGTAGAGAGTTTATGGGTATAGTAAGAACAACCTTCTTAATTGATCCAGAAGGTAAAATTGTAAAAATTTGGGACAATGTTAAAGTTAAGGATCATGCTAAAAAAGTGATTGATACCTTAAAAAGCATTTAGAAATAAAAAAGGCCCCAGTTAAGGGGCCTATTTCTTATAATTACTATATTACTAGTCTCTGATAGCGTAAGCTCTAACACCTATCTCAGCGACATCAGTTCCCAGTTTTTCAGCCTCATCACTTATTCTCAGACCAATAAATTGTTTCAAAACAAAGAATACAATGTAGGAAAAAATAAAAGTAAAGATTGTAACTGATAGTACTCCAATTAATTGAGTTGTTAGAGTGGTACCACTATTACTTAATGTTACAGCTAAAGTTCCCCACACTCCCGCAAATAAATGTACTGGAATTGCTCCAACAACATCATCTAATCTCATTGAGTTTAACCAACTAGTTCCAAAATACATAATTATAGATCCAACTGCACCAATACCAATTGCAAGCATAGGGCTTGGAGCCAAAGGTTCTGCTGTAATAGAAACTAAACCAGCAAGAGCACCATTCAACATCATTACAACATCAGTTTTTCCACCAATTAATCTTGTAACTAAAGCTGCTGTAACACAACCAGCTGCACCTGCTAAATGAGTGTTCATAAATATTTTAGACATTGCGTTTGCATCTTCAAATGTACCCAAAGCTAATTGTGAGCCACCATTAAATCCGTACCAACCCATCCATAAAATGAATGTTCCAAGAGCAGTTAAAGGAATTGAAGAAGCTGCAAATGGTTCCATACTCTTTACATCTCCTTTTGGACTAAACCTTCCTTTTCTAGCACCTAGTAGAATTACACCTGCTAGTGCAGCTGCACCACCACAAGCGTGAACTAGAGTTGAACCTGCAAAGTCAGAAAACCCAAGGGATGCTAACCATCCACCACCCCACTGCCAACCCATAGTAATTGGATAAATTAATCCACCCAAGATTGCAGAAAAGATAAAGAAAGGCCAAATTTTTATTCTTTCAGCCACAGCACCTGAAACGATAGAGCATGTTGCTGCAACGAATAACATTTGGAAAAACCAATCAGCGCTTCCTGAATAACCTTGCTCAAGAGAATCGGTTAGTGTCCATGGTGTGAATGAACCAATAAAACCACCTTCTGGTATTCCGTAAGCTAAATTATAACCACCTAAATAAAAAATTATTGCAACAATTGAAAATTTTCCAATGTTTTTTGCAACAATTGTTGATACACTTTTAGTGGTCACTAATCCTGATTCAAGCATACAAAAACCTGCTGCCATCCACATAACTAAAAATCCACAAACTAAAAATGAAAATGTATTAAAGATATATTGTACTTCTGCAGATACTGTTGTTTCTGCACTTCCAACGCTTGTTAAACCTAGAAGTAAAACTAGACCCAACAAAAATGTTGATATTATTTTTGTTAATTTAATCATAAGACCTCCCATATAAGTTTTCACTTATATTTATGATGATTTTAAAAACTATTGTTGATTAGGAAATTTAGGTATGCAGTAAATGCATATAGTAACAGCCTTGTTACATTTCTGTAAAAGGCTGTTAATAAATTTGGTATTTAATTACTTATTAAATATTTCTTTAAGTGCTTTAGCTGGTAAGAACTTAACTTTTTGAGAAGCACCGATTTGAATTTGCTCTCCAGTTCTAGGATTTCTTCCAACTCTAGCTTTTCTTTTTGCTACTTTGTAAGTTCCAAATCCAGCAATCTTGACTGTATCGTCACCTTTTAAAGCATCTAGAATAGTGTTTGTAATTGTATCAAAAGTACGCTCAGCATCAGCTTTACTTAGGTTTAATGAACCTGAAAGTTGTGCTATTAATTGTTTTTTGTTCATATATTTAGCTCCGGTTTTATTGGTTATTTTCACATAATTTACATTAAAGCCCATAAATCAAGCTTTTTATTAGTGTCTCTTAAAATAAAAACCCCTATATATTGTGATTTATTAAATAAATGTTGATTTTAAAGGGTTATTTAAGAAATATAATTGTTAAAAAACTTAAATAAACCAACATCTTTTAAGTCATTAAACGTTGTAAAAAACATCAATGATAGCAATAAAAACAATCCGATTCGAAAAAAACCTTCTTGAGTTTTTTGTGATAAAGGACGCCCTAATATCTTTTCAATAGCATAAAACATTAAGTGTCCACCATCTAACATCGGAATTGGGAACAAGTTTATTAACCCTAAGCTAATAGAAATGTAAGCCATAAGGCTTATAAAAGGTAAAATTCCAAATTCTGCAACTTGTCCACTAATTTTGGCTATTCGAATTGGACCACCTAACTGGGAAGTATCACCATTTCCAGCAATCATACTACCAATATACTTAAGACTAGAAGTGCACACATAATAAACTTCATTAACCGCATAAAATAGAGCTTTAGCAGGACCAAGTTTAACGTGGTTTACTTCATTATTGTAAGCTCCAAGCTTGATACCAACCATGCGTTTACTGATTTTATTTCCTAGGTTATCCTCCCCCTCAACAATGTTAGGTTTTACTCTAAAGATTAAATCTTGATCATACCTGTTTACTGTAAAATTGATGAATTCATCAGTAGACATCATGATATATTTTGAAACTTCCATAATGCTTTTAACCTCATTACCATCAATTGAGACCACGATATCGTTGTCTTTAAGACCGGCTACCATTGCAGGGCTATTTTTTTGAACTTCATTAATTACCGCTGGTGTAAAGTCTTTTCCAGCAAAAGTATAAACTGAGAAAAATATTAGAATTGCTAATAAAAAGTTGGCTAAAGGGCCACCAAATACAATTAAAGCTCTTTGATATAAGGGCTTTAGTACAAACAGTTTATCCTGATCTTCTTTGCTATATTCTTTTATAATTTTATCATTATCAGCTTGGCTATAAACGTTTCTATCACCAAAAAACTTAACATATCCTCCAAGTGGTATGACACAAACCTTCCATCTAGTGCCTGATTTATCATTCCAACCAAACATTTCTTTACCAAAACCGATTGAAAAATCAGTAACCCCTACACCAAAACGTTTTGCAAAATAATAATGCCCATATTCATGAATAAACACCACGATAACAATTAAAACTATGAAGGGTAATATATAAGACAACATGATTATAATTTAATAATACTATTTATTATTCTAATTTCTAGCTTTTAATATTATAGCCTTTTTTAAGTAACATTGTAACCGAGAGTACACAAATCACTAAAAAAAATACCATTGAACTTATACTTATCCAAATATCAAAATCAGATACACCGTAGAAAGAAAATCTTAAGCCATCAATTAGATAAACCACTGGATTAAAATAAGAAATTGTTTGCCAAAATGGTGGCAACATATCAAGAGAGTATAAACTTCCACCTAAGAATACCATGGGTGTAATAACTAACGATGGAATTATCGACATCTGTTCAAAGTTTTTACTAACAACTCCAATTAAAAAACCAAATAAAGCAAATGTAAAAGAAACTAAAACTAATAAAAATATCATTAACAATGGATATTTAACTGTCACATCCGCAAAAAAAGAAGCAGTTGCATAAATTACAGCACCAACAATTAATGTTTTAGTAGCTCCTGCCCCAACAAAAGCTAGAACAGTTTCAAGCGTTGATATAGGTGCTGCTAAAATCTCGTTAATAGTTCCATTAAATTTTGGAAAAAATATTCCAAACGAAGTGTTACTTATTGATTGAGTTAACAGAGTTAACATTAATAAACCGGGTACAATGAATGATCCATAACTAACACCATCAATTTTTTCAATATAACCTCCAATAACTGAACCAAACACTACAAAATATAATGAGGTGGATATTACTGGTGAAAGAATAGACTGACCTACAGTTCTTATAAATCTATTCATCTCATGAACATAAATAGCACTAAACCCGTAATAATTAAATTTCATTATTCTCCTTTACTAAATCAACAAATATCTTCTCCAAAGTACTTTGTTCTGTTTTTAAATCTTTTAACTTTAAGCCAGTATCTTTTAAGTCTTGTAATAAATCTGTAATACCAGTTTTTTCAGCTTGAACATTATAAGTATAAATTAAAGACATGTGCTCATCGCCTATTTCAAGACTATATTTAAGTAAATCATCGGGAATTTCTTTAATTTTTTTTTGTAATTCAATGGTTAGTTTTTTATGACCCATTTTTTTAATTAATTCTTTTTTATCTTCAACAATAATAATTTCTCCTTGATTAATTACAGCTACACGGTCAGCAATAGCTTCTGCCTCTTCAATATAATGGGTAGTTAAGATAATTGTGACCCCTGTTTTTCTTAACGCTTCAACAACCATCCACATGTCTCTTCTAAGTTCAACATCAACACCTGCTGTTGGTTCATCAAGGAATAGAATTTTAGGTTCGTGGGACAAAGCTTTTGCAATTAAAACTCTTCTCTTCATTCCACCTGACAATTGTCTCAGTCTTTGATCTTTTTTATCCCACAAACTTAAATCTTTTAGAATTTTCTCAATGTGTTCTGGTTTAGGTGGCTTTCCATACAACCCTCTTGAATAAGATACGGTATCAAAAACAGTTTCAAAGGATTCTAGATTTAATTCTTGAGGAACAAGCCCTATTCTTGATCTTGTCTCTCTATAATCTTTTATAATATCAAAATTATCAATTGTAACTGTGCCTGAAGAGGGTTTAACAATTCCACAAATAATACTGATTAAACTAGTTTTGCCTGCACCATTTGGTCCAAGCATTGCAAGAATTTCACCTTGTTTTACTTTAAGGCTAACATTATTAAGGGCTTTAAAGTCATTATCGTAAACTTTGGATAAGTTGTTAATGGATATTTGAATCTCAGACATTTATTGGAGTGTATATAGTTATTAATGAGGTTTATTCAACAAACGTAATAATTTACTGCCTTATTTCATTTCTTAATGTTTATATCCTGAGATTAAAATTTGACTTAATTTAATTATTTCTTTAATTAACTTTTATATTCTTTTTATTAAGAATATCAGTTTCTGGGGTGCTGTAAAAAGCTGAGAATATACCCAAAGAACCTGTTGTATAATCACAACGAAGGGAAAAATGAATACAATATATCTAGATCAATCAACTACTATTATTACTCTACTTTTAACTTCATTAGCTTTTGCTGCTATTGGAATAGTTTATTCAAAAGGTAAACTTTCAATTAACTCGTATTTAAATGCAGATAGATCAATTGGTAAAAGATCTTTAACTGCATCTTTAGTTGCATCATGTTTTGGTGTGTGGATTTTAATTGGTCCATCAGAAGCTGCTACTTGGGGTGGTTTGGGTGCAATAATTGGTTATGGCTTAGGTCAAGCTCTACCCTTCTTAGCTTTTATTACAATCGGTCAACGAATGAGAAAAATTATGCCTAATGGTAATACTCTTACTCAATTTGTTCTAATTAGATTTGGTAAAGCTATGTTTCGTTTAGTTTTATTATTAACAATAATGTACATGTTTGTTTATTTTGCAGCTGAAGTTACAGCGATTGCAAAAGTTGTTAACTTAATGTCAGGGTTTCCTCTTTGGCAAACCTCTCTTGTAATAATTGTTGCCACACTATCTTACACTCTTTACGGGGGGCTTAGAGCTTCAATTTTTACAGATAAAATTCAATTTATTATAATTATGATTTTATTAATATTTGCTATCAACCATATCTTTAATTCTGGAAATAATACTTTTTCTATGGATTTAATTAATGAGAAAGCTGGTACTTTAATGAGTGGTAAATATTTTTATGGATATACTGCTGGCTTAACTTTCTTCATTGCTGTTTTTGCAACCAACTTATTTGATCAAGGTGTTTGGCAGAGAGTATTTGCAGCAAAAAGTTCAGATGATTTAAGAAAAGGATTTATGTCTGCCTTCTTTATTGTAATTCCATTTATGCTTGTTTTAGGTTTCTTTGGAATTCTTGCAGTATCAGTTGATAAAGCAGCAGACCCTAGTACTTTATTCTTTACTCTTTTATTAGAGCCATTTACTGGAATTAATTCTTTGTTAACAATCTCAATATTAATTTTAGTTTTAGCCTTAGTAATTAGTAGTATGGATACACTTATTAATGCGCTTTCAAGCACTATTACTATTGAGGGAAATAAGTTTATTAGTTTAAAAAATAAGAATAGTTATCTTGCACTTTCTAAATACTTAATATGTGGTTTATCAGTAATTGTTTTTTTGATTGCATCTAAGGGTTACAGCGTCTTATTTATGTTTTTATTTGCTGATTTATTATGTTGCGCTGCAGTATTTCCTATTTTTTATGGGATGTTCAAGGGCGATGTTGATGAAAAACTTTCTTTAATTTCAGTTATAATTGGACTTATATCTGGATTGCTTTTATTTCCAAATCAAACTTTTGATAAAAGTATTTTAATTGGTGGATTATTTCCAGCTGAAGCATTTCCGATCTGGATATCCACAGCATTATTATTTTGGTCATTTATTTTAGCAACATTTACACCCATGATTACAGTGATGCTTTTTAAAAAGAATGGTAACTTTAATTTTTCTAAGATTAAAACTTCAATTAAGGAATAGTGAATATTTATAATAATAAAAAAACTTTTTTTTATAAATTAAAGAGTAGCTGTAAGAAGGAATGGTCTGAATACACTAATCATAAATTTTTATCTGATTTAGTAAGTAACAAACTGCCTGATAAAAATTTTAAAAATTATTTAATTCAAGATTATGTTTTCTTACAGCAATTTCTTAAAATTTTAGCTCTTAGTGTTTATAAATCTAAGAGCTTTGAGGAAATTAATAGATCAATAAATTTTATTAAGGGAATTGATCATGAAATCAAACTCCACATCAATTATTGCAAAAAGTGGAATATCCCCCTTAAATCTCTTAATAACATTGTAGTCGAGAAAGCTAATAGTGCTTATACTAATTATGTACTGAATGTGGGTAAAAATGGTGATAATCTTGATATCTTCTCATGCCTATCAGTATGTATCATTGGCTATGGTGAGATTGGGTTTAATCTTTCTAAAATTAAAAACTGGAAAAAAAGTAAATATAGTTCTTGGATTAAAATGTATTCTTCAAAAGAATACCAACAGGTAGCCAAAGATAATATTGATTATTTAGATATTCTCTTGAAAAATAATAAGGGTAAAAAATTAAATACACTTAAAAGACACTTTAAAAAATCAACTATCCTTGAAAGAAATTTTTGGGAATGCTTTGTATAAGGCTTTTATTTTTTCAATTTAAGTTCTAAGTTATTAGATTATGAAGAATGTAGGATTTATAGGTGTTGGCTATATGGGGTATGGAATAGCCAAAAATATTCTAAAAAATAAGAATAATCTATTTGTTATTGCTAACAAAAATAGATCTCCGATAGAAAAAATAGTTAATGAGGGTGCAGTTGAAGTTAATTCATATGAGGAATTATGTTCAAAAAATTTAGACTGTTTATTTCTGTGTGTTACTAACACTCCTATTGCGCATTCAATTATTGAAATAATATATCCTCTATTAAATTCAGACACTGTTATTATTGATATTACCACTCATAACCAAAGTGGCTCAATCGAAGCTAATAAAATTTTTAAAAATAAGAATATAAGCTACATAGAATGTCCGGTAATGGGTGGACCCGTTCAAGCTGAAGAGGGTGTTTTAGGTGGTATCGTTGGTGCTAGTGAGGAAGATTTTAAGAGAGCTGAAATATTTTTAAAAGCATTTTGCAAAGACTACTTTTATTTTGGTGAAGTTGGCATGGGGGCTAAATCAAAACTTTTAAATAATTTTTTAACTCTAGGCAATGCTACTTTAATTGTTCATATGATCAAAAGTGCAGAAAAATTTAATATTGATTTAAAAAAATTATATGACGTTGCTAGGCTTGGTTCGGGAGATTCTGCAGCCTTAAGTAGAATTTTTGATAACCTTTTAAAAAATGATTATACAGGGTTTAAGTTTACAGCAAAAAACTCACATAAAGATATGTCTTATATTCAAGATTTACTAAAGGATATGCCTGATGCTGAAAAATTAGCCAAAGATACAAAAGATTTTTATAAAGATGCCATGGATAATGGTCATGGTGAGCTTTTTATTAGCGAATTAATTAAAAAATAGAATTAATTTTTATTATAAAATTTCTAAAGGCAATGGTGCTTCTGGGTATTTTTCCTTACATAATTTTTCATAATTTTTGCAAAGAGTACTTACAGTGTCATGCGCTTCATCTTTAGAGGTTAAAAATTTAATTAAAGTATCTCTCTCCAATTCAATTTCCTTAATATCTTCTCCACTTAAATATTTACCAGTTTCTACTTCCCAGTAAGTATCATTTAATTCTTCAATTTTTAAAGTGTTAAGCTTTCTTTGAATTTCAATGATAATTTTATCCTCTGTTTTGCTATCTTTCATGGGAGAGTTTAATAATTTTCCTAAACACTTGTCTTTAAGATCATCTAAAAAACTGTTGTAGGGTTTGCCTGCTGCTAAACCCTTAAAGTGATTACTTTCAAAGTATTTACTAATTGCAGCATTAGTTGAGATCTTATTTTTACCTTTTGCAACAGCAACTTGAACATAAACTTCCTGACTGATGTATTCATTTAAATAATCTTTAATTTTATCCGATAACATTAGTTTAAAAATATTAAAGGGTACTTAAAGGATCAACATAATCATGCCCAAAAACATCAGCAACCGCTTTATACGTTACTTGACCTTTACAAACATTTAATCCTGCAAGTAAATGCTTATCTTCACTTAATGCTTTAGCATAACCATCGTTTGCAATTTTGACTAGATATGGAAGTGTTGCATTGTTCAATGCTATAGTTGAAGTTCTTGGAACTCCACCTGGCATATTTGCTACACAGTAGTGAATAACATCATCAATAATATAAGTTGGATCACCATGAGTTGTTGGTTTACTTGTCTCGACACAACCTCCTTGGTCGATTGCAACATCAACAATTACAGATCCTCTTTTCATTAATTTTAACATTGGTTTAGTAATTAATTTTGGAGCTTCAGCACCTGGAATTAAAACACCTCCAATTAAAAGATCAGCTTCTGCAACTAATTTATTTAAATCAATTTTATCACTTTGCTCTGGAATAATTTTATCACCAAAAATTTCAACTAATTGTTTTAGTCTTGCTTCTGATTTGTCAACGATATGAACTTTGGCTCTCATACCAGTTGCAATCACGGCAGCGTTTTCTCCAACAACACCACCTCCTAAAATAACAACAGTTCCTCCTTCAACTCCAGGAGCACCACCTAATAAAAGACCTCTACCGTTTTGATTTTTTTCTAAGCAATGTGCACCTGCTTGAACAGACATACGTCCAGCAACCGCACTCATTGGTGCAAGTAATGGTAATCTGCGATTGTCATCTGTTACTGTTTCATAAGCTATGCAAACACCTTTCGACTTAACTAAACCTTCAGTTAATTCTTTCGCTGCTGCTAAGTGTAAATAAGTATAAACAATCTGATTTTCTCTAATCATATTAACTTCAACTGATTGAGGCTCTTTTACTTTAACAATAATATCTGCATCATTAAAAATATCTTCAGCTTTATCAACGATTTTAGCACCAACACTTGTGTATTGTTGGTTTTCAAAACCAGCTTCAAAGCCACCATTGTTTTCAACTAAAACTTCATGACCTTCTGATATTAAAGTTTTAACGCTTTCAGGGGTTAATCCAATACGATGTTCTTGAGGTTTGATTTCTTTAGGTACGCCGATTTTCATATCAATTTCTCTCTTTTCAGTACTTTAATTTTATTAAAGTTTTTAGTTTTTCTGATTTTTTTGATAGTTGGTAATACCAGTTCTTAACTTTTCAATAATCTCATCAATATGTTTTTCTTCACAGATGAATTGAGGAGCTATAATTAAACAGTCTCCTGTAGCTTTAAAGTTAACACCAGCTTCATAACATGCTTTAAAACATTCAAATCCAGCTTTACCTGGTTTAGTGTTTAGCTTCATGTCTATTCCACCCATCATTCCATATCCTCTAATATTGTCTACAGACTCTAGATCTTGAAGAGAGAACAATCCTTTTTGAAAATAAGGAGCTAAATTTTTTGCTCTATTGAAAATATCATCTTTTTCAAAAATTTCTTGCACCGCAAGAGCAGCTGCTACTGCGACTGGAATTCCTGAATAAGTATAACCATGAAATAATTCAACTGCTCCAGTTGGTGAAGCATCCATTACTGCGTCATATATATAATCATTACATGCAACAACACCCATTGGTACAACACCGTTTGTTGTAGCTTTAGCCATTGTCATAATGTCTGGAGTTACTCCAAATTCATCTGCACCAAATTTAGAACCTGTTCTGCCCCATCCTGTAATTACTTCATCAAAAATTAAAAGTATTCCATGTTTGTCACAGATTTCTCTCAGTTTTTGTAAATATCCTTTTGGTGGAACTAGTGTTCCAGTTGATCCAGCAATGGGTTCAACAATACAAGCAGCAATATTTTCGCCACCAAAATTTTGACAAATAGTTTCTAAGTCATTTGCTAAATAGTCCCCTGTCTCAGGTTGACCACTTACAAATTTATGTTCTGGCAAATGTGTATGTCTAATATGTTGGACACCTGGCATTAAAACACTTGCAAACGTTTTAATATTATTCACCATTCCACCAACTGAAATACAGCCGATGTTCATTCCATGATAACCACGTTCACGTCCAACGAATCTAAATCTTTCTGCGTGCCCTTTTGCTCTATGATAAGCAACGGCAATCTTAATTGCAGTCTCTACAGCTGTAGATCCACAAATTGTAAAAAACATTTTATTTAAATCACCTGGTGTATGCTTTGAAATTTTTGTAGCTAGTTCAAACGAACCACCAAAACCTTGCTGAAAAGGCTGAGCATAATCCAATGTTTCTAATTGCTTTGTAACAGCTTCTGTAATTTCTCTTCTTCCATGACCTAGTGGATTACAAAATAAACCTGAGCTCGCATCTATTTGCGTTTTTCCATGGTGAGTTTTTAAGTAAACACCTTTTGCTTCTGTAATTAATCTGGGGTTTGCTTTAAAATCTTTATTAGATGTAAAAGGCATCCAATGTTCGTTTAGTGAATTAGGTACTGCAGTTCTATTTTCTGAGCTCATAAGTTTTACCTTGATTTAGTTATATTTCGATTCATAGACTAAATAGTTCAATATAACAAATTGATTTTACTATGCAGAGCACATGTTTGGCAGACACATTTGAAGAATTAGACCTTTTTCACAAAACTAATAGCAGCACCAATGGTTGTCAAAAATCCAGCTAACGGCAAGATTGCAACTGCGTATTTCTTTGGCATATAATTCTCTTTGAACTCAATACCTTGGAAACTAATTTCAAAATACCACATTTCCCAATACTTTCCACGCATACCCTCTACAAGTTCAAATCCATAAATTATCAGGACTATACCAATTGCCATAATCATAAGTTTCCAAAACTGGCGTATATATAACGATAGTCTATTTGGTAATTTTTCATAAATTAAATTTAAAGCTATGTGTTCATTGTCTCTGGCTGTCAGAGAAAGTGCTATAAACATCAACCAAATATTACTTAATACTGTTAGCAGATCACCCCAAACAGGAGGGTTGTTAAAAACATATCGCATGATTACGTTATAAAGGGTGAAACCAACCATCGCAGCCAAAAGGAGTGAGCACATAGCTTCCAATGCACGATGGATAAAACGGTCAATGTTGTTAAAAAATTTTAACATATCCCTAATTACTCAATAGGTTTGGAAGAAACATGGTCAACTCTGGAATAACGAGGATAAAAAATAAAAGTAAAAATAGTCCAACTAGATAAGGAATTAACGCAACAGCCACCTTTTCTAGACGCACTTGTGCTATTGTTGCAGCGGTAAAGAACGCGACGCCAACAGGTGGTGTTACTGATCCTATTAAGAAGCCAACTATTACAACGATAGCCGCTTGTATCTCAGGAAAGCCAGCTTGAGCCATAACATTAACTAGTACTGGGCCAACTATGATAATGTTTACCGCGGAGTCCATTACCGTTCCAAGAAGAAAAATGAATAGAATCACAGCTAAAATAAAAATAATGGGGGATCCCGTAAGGCTTAGAAGCCAGTTTTCAAGTTCACCGATTGCACCTAGAGAGGTAAGTAACCAGCTGAAAGGTCCCGACGCAGCTATGATAATAAAAACCATTGCCGAATTACGGAATGCCCGACGAAAAGCACCAGTGCAATCTTTCCATTTAATAGTTCGATAAACGAATACACCTGTAAATAACGCAACCATTGCTGTGATAGCACCAGCCTCGACAACCGATGCAACACCACCCATTACTGAACCCACTAAAACCACAGGTATCAGAAGGGCGAACGAGGATCGATAAAATTCCTTACCTGCTCTACGTATCGAAAATGGTTCATCACTGCGCTCGAAGTTATATTTGATTGCGAAGTAATGATTAATTATCATGATCACAACGCCTATCAACACGCCTGGAATAATGCCAGCCGCAAATAGTGATGCAATCGAAAGCTCAGTCGAGTTAGCAAGTACAATCATCATGATACTGGGAGGAATTATACCTCCTATGGTGGAGCTTACGCCTGTAACCGCAGCCGAAAATGCAGGAGGATATCCAGCTTTTTTCATAGCTGGTAATACTAATGCTCCCACTGTAGCTGTATCTGCAACCACTGAACCATTCATCCCTGCAAAAAACATACTCACAAGAACATTAACTTGGGCCAACCCTCCTCGTACACGTCCAATTAATGACTTGCTCAACGCTACTAACCTGTCAGTAATCGTGGCACTTGTCATTAACTCACCTGTCAACATAAAGAACGCAATTGCAGTTAATGGAACTGAATCAATAGCATTAAACATTTGACTAGGGATTAAAATAAGGGGTACAGCGTCGGTAAATAGAATATAAACAAATGGTATCAGTATTAATATGAAGCCAATGGGAGCACCTAATAAGATTAGAAAAAGAAGTACTCCAAGTAGAATGATACTTTCCATAGTTACTTAAATGTTATGATTTTTTTTAAGTAAAGATCATCTAGTTCTAAAAATAGAGCTAAATGATCTTTACACAGTTTTTCGTTGAACGATTTAAAGAGCTCCAGCTTTCTCTAACTGAGCTACAAATCCATCCATTCCTTGTTCTAGAAGTACTCTTTTAGCTACCTCTGGTTCAAAGGAACCTTTGGCTTTTACCCAAGCACCGATTGCACCTGCTCTCCATTTAGACATTTCAGCATCAGATGGAACATACCATTCTTTCACAGATGCTTTAATTGCATCTTCTCCATTCTTAATCCAAGCGTTATCTAACTGGTTTACTTTTTCTCCATAAGCATCAGCTGCCTCGTGTAACCATTTCTTCTCTTGAGAAGATAGAGCATTATACTGCTTTGCATCCATTGCTAGAATATTTCCAGACCACATGCCACCAATCTCAGTGAAGTATTTTGCAACTTCATGAAGTTTTGCTACATGCTGCCAAGGACTAGCTACATACTGACCTTCAACTACACCCGACTGTAGGCCTGAGTATAACTGGCTCCAATCATAAGGTGTTGGAGTTGCACCCCAATTTTTAACTAGCATGAACTCAATTGGACTCTTAGTAGTACGCCACTTTAGACCTTTCATGTCATTAGGAACGTGAACTGGTTTAGTTGCATTTCCAAGCTGTCTAAATCCACCGCTTGAATATACAGAAAGGCAAATATGGCCTGAATTCTCAAGCGCTAGTTTGCACTGTCTTTCTGCAAGCCATTCATTTGATATTCTTTTTGCATCTTCGAGTGATTTGAAAATGAAAGGCAAATCAAAAATTGCTAACTCTGATCCGAAATTACCATAGTTTGCCGTAGAACTAGTCCAAAGGGATATAAGTCCTTGATTGGCTTGTTCACCACATTTCTGTTCAGCACATAAACTTTTCTGATAAAATGGTTCGATTTTCATCTTGCCACCAGAAGCTTTTGCCAAGGCTGGCATCAGTGCTTGATCTATGGCGTCACCGATTGGCATACCCAATCTACCAGTAGTTCCGAGCTTAAGAGTTACCTCTGCAAAAGAGGCTTGGGCAAAGAAAGCAATTGCAAACCCTGTGAGTAGTTTCCTACAAATTTTTTTATTAAACATTTAATAAATCTCCTTTTAGTTAAATTAAACATAGAATTGATATCCTAAGTTTAATATCCTAAGTTAAAGTAATCTATATTGCTAGAATTTTTTTTAAGACCACTTAATGTCACAGAAATTATGCCTGTAAAAATTTTCCATAATTATTATTAATTTTTTGATTAAAAATTCCTTGCATTAATAAAATTGAAAAAGATATTATTAAAAAACAAATAGATAAATAATTTGTTTGTGGGTTTAAATACTTCAGTAAATGAAGGCCAATTGGAGAACCAATTGTTATTCCTAATAATATTTTACAACTTATAATTGAAACTTTTAATTATTAGAAATGCAGATATGCAATATATTTTGTTTTACATCGCGCCCAAATTGAATTTAAATATCAATAATTTAATTAAATTAATAACAGAGGGAATAATAATGAAAAAAATAATTAGTTTTATTCTTGGTACGGTAGTTGCTCTTAACCTATCTATGTCAGTTGCAAATGCAGCTGCTAAAGAAGTTAGAGTTGCATTCTTTTTAGAGTGGCCTACTCCAAATCAAGAAGACAAAGTTAAAATGATGTTTGATAAAGCACTAGGTGTTCCAGTTAAATGGACTAACTTTTCAAATGGTGGTGCAATGACTGACGCTATGTTAGCAGGAGATATAGATATCTCTTACTCACAAGGTTTAGTGCCATTTATTAATGCTGTTAAATCTAAAGCACCTTTGAAACTTGTAGACGTTGCTATGGAATACGGAATGGGTGGTACAACTTGTGTTACATCTAAAGCTTCTGGTATTACATCAGCGAACGGTTCTGAGTTAGAAGGCAAAAAAGTTGCAGTTCCTCTAGGAACTATGGCTGAGTATGTTTTTGATGAAAGTATGAAAGTTGTTGGTGCTGATAAAAGCAAAATGACTGTTATTCAAATGGACCCTGAAGAAGGTGCTGCTGCACTAGTTTCTGGTGACGTTTCAATGGCTTGTTTATTTGGTGGTAACTCTATTAAAGCAGCTTTAACTGTTGGTACAAGATTGTTAACAGTTCAAGCAAGCTCGTGATGCAGGTATCAAAGGTATCGATATTACATCTGTTACTGATAAATTTATGAAAGAAAACCCAGGAATGTTGAGAACTTTCATAGAAGTAACTCATGAAGCTAATGCTAGATACGCAGCTGGTAAAAGTGATATGAATGTAATCGCAAAAGATGCTGAGATGAAACTTGGAGATATGAAAGAAACTTTAGGTGGATTTGTATTCTTGAATGCTGCAGATACTAAAAAATCTATGGAATCAGGTGGAACTCTTGATGGTTTCTTAAAAGGAATGGGTACTCCTAACGGAGCAGTAGATACAAGCTTTTTACCTCTATAATTTAGAGAGTAAGATAAAATTAGATAGGCGCCAATTTATTAAATTGGTGCCTATTTTTTTAAATAAAATTTAATATAAACTTATTTCTATGAGTGATTTAATTTCTCAAAATCTAAACATGATCTTTAAAACTCCGAAGGGAGAAACTGTTCATGCACTAAAAGATGTAAATTTCACACTTAAAAAAGGAGAACTTTTAACTGTTCTTGGACCTTCTGGATGTGGAAAAACAACTTTATTGAATATCACTGCAGGGTTTCTTAGGCCAACTTCAGGAGTAATTACTCTTAATGGAAATGAAATTAATGGTCCAGGGGTTGAAAGAGGAATGGTTTTTCAACAAGGTGCTTTATTTGAATGGTTAACAGTTGCTGAAAATGTGGACTTTGGATTGAGAATGAAAAAAGAAGATCCAGTAAAAACTGCAAAAAAAGTTGATGAATGGTTAAATATAGTTGGTTTACAAGGCTTTGGAGATACACCAACTTATCAATTATCTGGGGGTATGCAGCAAAGAGTTGCTCTTGCACGATGTTTAATTAATGATCCAGATTTAATTTTGATGGATGAACCATTGGGAGCACTAGATGCACTAACAAGAGAAAAAATGCAGTCGTTAGTTTTAAAAATTTGGAAAGAAACTGGAAAAACAATTATTTTAATTACCCACTCAGTTGAAGAGGCATTGTTACTTGGCGAAAGGTTATATGTAATGGCGCCAAGACCAGGTCGTATACATAAAGAATATAATCTGCCCTTTGCTACAATGGGGATTGATGGTGATTTAAGAGAAATAAAAAAGACAAAGGATTTTGGAAGTAAAAGAGAAGAGATTCTAACCATGATTTGGAACATGGAAGAAGAGATCATGGGCAAAGATATTTAATATGCTAACAGGGATTATAACATTTTTAATTATCTTCGCCGTTATAAGTTCTATTCTTTATGGATTAAAATTAGCCAAGACCGAAAAAATAGATGCTGTTTTTGGGAACCCTGAAAGAGCCAAAGGTGGAGCTCATTGGATTATTGTTGGAACTAGTTTTTTATTAATAGCATGGCTTTATTATTCATGGGATTTAGCAAAGTCTTTTTATCCCCAGTCTGCTAATGAACTTTGTCAAGTCGCAAAAGTAAATGACTCAATGCTTTCATTAAAATATTTATTTCCAATTGAAGAAAGAGAATTTAAAAGTACTTCAATTATTAGAAGTGAAAACAAAAACATAGAAAAATTAGCTAATGAAATTAGAAATTCATCATTAATTCGAAATCAAGATAAAGATAAGCTTTTAGGTTTTATTAAAAAAACTAAAAGAACGATTCCATTGTTAACTAATGAGGACCTTCTTGAAAATGAAACAAAAATTAAAATTAGTGAACTAACTAATAGAATAGCTTGGTTAACAGAAGATTTTCAAAAGATAAGTTATCCACCAATAAAAAGTATTGAAGAAGAAAATGTGAGAATTGAAGCTTTAAAAATGCAAGGTGGATGGGGATCTTCTGGAACCGCTGTAGAAAATACAATAGAAATTCCAACTATTCCTGAAACTAAAAAAGGATTAAAGTTTGATGCTGCAGCAAAAGAATTAACTTTAATTAGTGATGATTTTTTCAAATTAAGAAATCATAATTCACAATACAAAACTTTGATGAAAGAAATCAAAGATGGAATAAAAAAATATAGATCAAAGCTAGATGACACACAGGAGGTGGCATCAATATTAGCAAAAGATGTACTTAAAATTGCAAGAAGAATTGAGTATGCGAGCATATTTCCTCCAAAAACTCTTGATGCTATGCAACAAGCAATTTTAGAATTTGATGTTATTCAAAAAAAAGAACAAGGAAGTCTAAGATTAATTGATATATTTTTATTTCCTACTGGAACAATAATTTCAAGTGGTCCTAATTGTTCAGAGCAAGGTTCTGGTAGATGGCTACCCAAACCATCAGATACTTTGAAAAAATTTACACTTTTATTAAAACCAAGTATTGGATTTAAAAATATTCCACTGATTTGGTATGAAATGATGGATGTTAGTAAAGTTGTTGGCTTTATTTTACCCGATTGGATTGCAGATATTATCCCTGGTAAATACCCAGTTCATAGTAATGACGGGACTGTAAAACCAAATTTTAAAAGCAAAGTTTTTAATGTTGTTACTGGTGAATTCAAGTTATTTAAAATACCAGTACCTATGGGTCACATATGGGATTCTTTCCTAAGAGTATTCTTAGGCCTAGTGCTTGGAATAATATTTGGTGTACCACTTGGTTTGTTGATGGGTTTAAATAGGTTTGCTAAAGGGTTCTTTGATCCATTAATTGAATTGTATAGACCTGTGCCACCGCTAGCTTGGGCTCCATTGGTAATTACTGTGTTTGGAATTGACAATGTGGGAAAAATTTTCTTATTATTTATGGTTTCTTTTTCGATTATGATTATCTCAGCTAGAGCTGGGGCTTCAGGAACTCAACTATCTAAAATTCATGCTTCTCACTCTCTTGGTGCATCAAAATGGCAAATATTAAGATATGTTATTTTTCCAAACTCCCTACCTGAAATTTTAACAGGAGTAAGAGTTGCTGTTGGTATGTGCTGGGGAACTTTAGTTGCAGCAGAATTTTTAGCAGGTACTACAGGTATCGGATTTGTTGAAAACGTTGCTAAAAAATATTTTCAATATGAGGTTATTTGGATAACTATTTTTGTAATGGGAATGCTTGGTCTTTTATTTGATATTGCTTTAAGAAAAATAATTACTAAAACTATTCCATGGCATGGTAAAGGTTAACCAATCATTTAATAAATTATGAATTCTTCAAAATTAAAGAGTATCATTAAAGATATTTTTATCCGACACAAACTAAGTAAAGATCATGCAACCACATGTGCAGAAGCTATAATTAACGCTGAATTGGTTGGTGCTCCATCACATGGTTTATCTAGGCTTAAAATGTATTGTGACCGTATTTCTAAAAAAGTAATTAATCCAAAAGCCAAAATAAAAATTAAAAAAATTTCACAATCGATTGCTCACGTTGATGGCAACAACAGTATTGGTTTTGTTGCAGCAGATATTGCCATTAAAACAGCAATAAGCAATGCTAAAAAGACTGGGATTGGTTTAGTTGCGGTTAAAAATAGCGGTCACTATGGTTTGTCTGGCTATTACGCAGAGCAAGCTGTTAAAAAAGGTCTAATGGTCATGGTGTTTACAAACGCCCCTCCTGCTGTTGCACCTCATGGAGCATTAAAAAGTTTATTTGGAACAAATCCTATTTGCTTTGGAACACCTACGGGATCTAAAGTTCCTTTTATTTTAGATACATCAATATCAATGATTAATAGAGGGAAAATTAGAGTAGCTGCAAGAGAGGGAACAAAAATTCCTGAAGGTGTTGCTTTAGATAAATTTGGCAAGCCCACAACAGATCCTAAAAAAGCATTAGAAGGTGTTCAATTACCTATAGCTGGTTTTAGAGGGTCAGGATTAGCTTGGATGGTTGATATTTTAAGTGGGGTCTTTACAGGGGGTAATCATGCAGGTCGTGTTAAAGATCCTTTTACAGACTTTAGTGGACCTCAAAATATAGGTCATTTATTTTTTGTACTAAAACCTAATTTATTTGTTGGAAATAGTTATAATAAGAGAATTAAAGATAATATTAAAACAATAAAAAAATTACCTAAAATCAAAGGGGTAAAAGAAATTCTTTATCCTGGGCAAAATAAATTCAACAAATATAAGAATAACCTCAAAAAAGAGATTAAAATTTCTAAGAATATAATGGAAGATTTAAATAGTTTATTGAAATAAAGTTATTATAATAAGCTTCTAATATGCGTCCTGTATTTAAAATTATTATAATATATGAAATAGTTTTTTTTATTTTTTGGAATTTTTTATATTATTCTAACCCTGGTGTTGAAAGTTGGTTTAAATTAGAAAATCTAACAGCTGTGTATACTGTTCTATCAACTATGGCTTTAGGATTTGGTTTTGTATACGTGGTTTTTATTACTGCAAAATTAACAGGTATGGTTAAAAAAATTAAATCCCTAAAAGATCCAAGATCAAATTTTTAATTAACGAATAGTTTTAGCAAATTTTATAATATCTTTAACTAGCAACTCTGGTTCTTCCATTGCTGCGAAATGTCCACCACTTGGCATCTCGGTCCATTGCGTAATATTAAATATTCTATCAACATAAGATTTTGGAGGCCATTCAGACATCTCGGCTGGAAAAATTGCGGCAGCAGTTGGTATTTCTATTTTTTTAAAGTCTTTAGGAAAAAAACGTCCACCCTCTTCTCTTCTTCCATAATAAATCCAAGAAGCTGTATTAAAAGTTTTTGTAACTACATAAACCATAATATTTGCTAATAAAGTATCCTTTGAGTAAGCACTTTCAATATCACCATCTTTTAAATCAGACCAAGAATACATCTTTTCAATAATCCATGCTGCAATACCAACGGGGCTATCCATCATACCGTAACTCAACGTTTGTGGCTTTGTTGCTTGTTGCGTTCTATAGCCATCCTGCATTATTTGATCTTTATCAAACCTTTTTTGCCATTCTTCTTCTTGCTTTGATTGTGGGCCATCAGCATGACGCATAGTTAAACAATTAATATGAATTGCCTTACATGATTTTGAATGATCATATCCAATCCAATTAGCAATAGTTGCTCCCCAATCTCCACCTTGTGCCATATAATTTTTATACTCAAGGTTTTTTGTCATTAGTTTATTTAATATCTCAGCTATTTTTCTTGGACCAATTGGCTTAGATGGTCTACCTGAAAATCCAAAGCCGGGTAAAGAAGGCACAATAACATCAAATGCATCTTCAATGTTTCCACCAAATTTTTCTGGGTGTGCAAGTTTTTCAATTATATGTAAAAACTCTACAACTGATCCAGGCCATCCATGCATAAGAAGTAATGGAGTTGGGTTAGAGCCACTACCCTTTTCATGAATAAAATGCATTTCAATATCATCTACAACAGTTGTAAAATTTGAAAATTTGTTTATTTCTGCTTCATGTTTTCTCCAATCAAAATCTTTAACCCAATAATTTGAGATTTCCTTCATATAATCAAGGTTACTTCCATATTTCCATCCACCATCATCTGGCATTTCATGCCATGGGTAATCTTTTACCTTAGTGTAAATCTCTTGAAGTGTTTTATCGGGAATATTTAGTTTAAAGGGCTTAATCATTATCAATTTACAGTATATACTTTTTAAAAATTCAGACTAAATATACCTCATGCTTTCAAATAAAGAAATTGTTTGTCCTAATAACCTTCTAGACCATGCACATAAGAAAAAAGGTGTTAATGCTGCTATCGTTAATGCTGGTTTACCTCTTCCTATGTTGTCAGTTCAGGATGCTGTTAATGAAAATTTAATTACACCTATTTTTATAGGAGATAAAAAAGAAATTCTTAAGTGTGCTGAAGATTTAAAATGGGATATCTCATCGTATGAAATAATTCATGAACCTGTAGAAAATAACACGGCAGCAATAGCTGCAAAACTAGCAAGTCAAGATAAGGTAAAAATTATTGTTAAGGGTCATATTCATACAGATATTTTAATGAAAGAAGTTTTAAAAAGAGATTACAATTTACTTGGAAAAACAAGACTAAGCCACATATGGCATATGACAAATACTAAAGACGACAAGCCACTTATAATTACTGATGGTGCTTTAAACGTTTTACCTAATGTAAAAACAAAAATGCATATCTTAAGAAATGTAATTGATTTTTCAAATCGTATAGGGATTGAAAGACCAAAAGTTGCAGTTCTATCAGCGACAGAAGAAATTTTGGATAGTGTGCCAAGTTCTATTGAAGCAAATGAAATTACAAAACTTGCAAAAGAAGATAATTTAAATGCTGATGTTTTTGGTCCCTTAGCATTTGATAATAGTATTTCAAAAAAATCTGCTGCTATAAAAGGTGTTAAGAATATAGTAGCTGGTGATGCAGATGTATTGTTAGTTCCAAGTGTTGAAACTGGAAATAGTTTAGTTAAAATGATGATTTACTTTATGGGTGCTTGTGCAGCTGGTGTTGTTGTAGGTGGTAAGGTTCCAATAGTAATTACTAGTAGATCTGATGAAGCACAAGCTAGATTGGCCTCTATTGCTGCTGCTGTTGTTGCTTTAGACTAATTCTTCATTGAAATAATCATATTAATGTTTTAAATAAAGCTTCAAAATTAGAGAGGGAAACAATGGCTATAACATATTTAAAAAAATCACCCAAAACATCATCAACAGACGACACTAAAACAACTGGAATTGTTCAAGATTTATTAAAAAATATTGAAACTACTAAAGAACAAGGCTGTATCGATCTTACAAAGAAATTTGATAAATATGATGGTGATATTATTGTTTCCAAAGAAAGAATTGAAGAGATTAAAAAAACATTAGACCAAAAAACAAAAGATGATGTTCAGTTTTCATACGAAAGAGTTAGAAAGTTTGCTGAAGCACAATTAAAAAACTATGGTCAGGACTTTGAGGTTGAACTTTCAGATGGATTGTTTGCTGGTCAAAAACTAATACCAATTAATACTGCTGGATGTTATGTACCAGGAGGTCGTTATGCACATATTGCATCAGCTGTTATGAGTGTGACTACAGCAAAAGTTGCAGGTGTAAAAAATGTTATCGCCTGTAGCCCCCCAAAAGAAGGTGTGGGTGCTCATCCGACAATTATTTACACAGCCGACCTATGTGGTGCTGATGTAATTTTAAATTTAGGTGGTGTTCCGGCAATTGCCGCAATGACTAATGGTTTATTCAATAACCCTGCAGCTGATATTATTGTTGGTCCTGGAAACCAGTTTGTAGCAGAAGCTAAAAGAATTTTATTTGGAAAAGTGGGTATTGACCTTTTTGCAGGTCCTACAGAAATTGGAATTATTGCAGATGCTAAAGCTGACCCTGAGATAGTAGCTGTAGATTTAGTTGGTCAAGCTGAACATGGCTATAACTCACCTTGTTGGTTATACACAACGAGTAAAGAACTTGCAGAAAAAGTAATGAAAAGAGTTCCAGAGTTAATTGCTGAGTTGCCTGAGGTACCAAGAACAAATGCAGATGCTGCTTGGAGAGATTATGGTGAAGTTATTCTTTGTGATACCGATGAAGAAATGGCGACTATTAGCGATGAATATGCTCCAGAACACTTAGAAATTCAGACAGAAAATTTAGAATGGTTTCACAAAAGACTTACAAACTATGGTTCTTTATTTATTGGTGAAGAAACAACTGTTGCTTATGGAGACAAGTGTTCAGGAACTAATCATATTCTTCCAACTAAAGGTGCAGGAAGATACACAGGTGGATTATTTGTTGGTAAATTTGTTAAAACTTTGAGTTTCCAAAGAATGACCAAAGAGTCTACTGAATTAGTTGGTGCTGCAGCTGCAAGAATTTCTAGATACGAAGGAATGGAAGCACACGCAAGAACAGGTGATGTTAGACTTAAAAAGTACGGTTATTCTAATTAAACTTAGATAATTTCCATCAACACTGTTAAAGCCAAAATAGACATGAAAAGAATAATCAAATAATTTATTCTTTTCCATACTTTTACACTCTTAAGATATTTAGAAAAATATTTTGAAAGATATCCTAGTATAAAAAAAAATAGGAATGAAGAAATAGCTGCCCCTGCTCCAAAATAATACTTATCCATTTGACTAAGGCTTTTAGAAAAGTTTCCAAGGAAAAATACAGTATCTGAATAAACGTGAGGGTTTAGAAAGGTAAAACCTAAAGTTTTAACTAAAATACTAGGTAAATTATTGGTTTTATTGTCTATATTAAATGAAGCATCTGAAACCTTAGTTTTAATTTTTCCCCAGATAAAATGTAATAAGAATATTAAGAGTAAAATATTAAAAATTAACTCAACTGTTGGTGTGAAATAATTATTTAGATATTGAAATAAAAAGATTCCTAAAAAAATTAATAAAAAATCTGAAATTGAACATATTAAACAAACAAGAAATATATATTGTTTTTTTAACCCTTGTTCTATGACAAATACATTTTGAGCACCTATTGCTAGAATTAAACTTAATCCAGTTAAAAAACCTAATATTAAATAATCCATTAAGTTTTATTAAACTCTTTTTTTACCCTGAACAACCCTATCAAGTATTAATGCAACAAATAAAATAGCTATACCCGCAAGTATACCTTGTCCAACATTGGCATATTGTAATGCTTCAAGAACATCTTGTCCTAAACCTTTTGCACCAATTAGAGATGCTACAACCACCATGGCCAAACTTAACATTACGGTTTGATTAACGCCTGCTAAAATTGAAGGTGTGGCTAGTGGTAGATCTACTTTTCTTAGTAAATACCATTTAGTTGCACCATAAGCGATAGCTGCTTCTCGAATTGTTTCTGGTACTCCACGTAATCCTAAAACGGTAAGTCTTACAACAGGAGTTCCACCAAAAATCATTGTAATGATTACTGCTGCAACTTTTCCAGTTCCAAAAAATGCTATTACTGGAATCATAAATACAAAAGCTGGCATTGTTTGCATGAAATCCATTATCGGTCTTATTAATGAATAAAATCTTTGTCGTCTTGCACAAAAAATTCCAAGTGGAATACCTATCGCAATACTTAAAATTGCAGCTGTACCTAATAAAGCAAGTGTCGTCATTGCTTTAACCCAGAAACCTAAAAAACCCATATAACCCAAAAATCCTGCAGAATAAATTGCAGCTCTTGGTCCTGCTGATAGTCCTGTTAAGGTAACAATTGCAGTTATAATTACAATCCAAGGAGTTTTAACAAACAATAGTTCTAAGAAATCTAATACTGACCTAATACCAATTGTTATAGCAGTAAAAATCACATCTCCTTTAACAACAGCATAATCAAAAATAATCTCTATCCATTTAATTGAAAATAATCTTATTTCTGGATGAGTTGGGAACGTATCCATTACCTGAAGTAAGCCCGGAAAACTATAATGAATAACAGTAAAGATCATTATAACACAGGTAAAAATACTACTGTAAATGTAATTTTTCATCTGCATACCTGGATGAATAGATTTATCAGATAACCATTCAGAATATTTCTTTTCTAAAATTGAATTTGCTAAAACACCTTGAGCAATCTTAACTGCTATCAATAAAATAAAACCAAACACAGCAATCCAAATTGCAGAAGCTTCTACTCTTGTAATCTCATCTAGATAGCCTTGCATAGCATCCTCTAAAGATTTTATGTTTCTTTTAAATACATCAATTTTATCTGGATTATTTTCTATCGCTGCTTCTAATTGTTTATTTCTAAAAGCTATTGTCCCTTTAACCTGCTCAACTTTGGCAATGGCGTCTGCAGTAATATTACCAAATAAACCTCGAATAATTTGTACTACCGAAAAAGTTTCAATAATTAAAAAAGCTAAAGTCCAATTCCAAACATTACGCATTCCAAACCAAACTGGCCCAAGAATAAATGCAAATAAATTAAATGAAAATGAGTAAGTAGGTTTGCTACCAATTTTTTTAAACTCTTTAATATAATAATCTGGATTACTTTTTACAAAGTCAGTAATTAATTCATCTCTAGATGGATTTATAATTGCTTTATTCTCCATCACTGCCCTCTACAACTGCTTTAAGTAAATCTGCCTGTGTTATCACACCAATATTTTTTTTTTCATTATTGATTACTAATATTGGTTCATCTTTAATTGAAGATTTCTCTATTAATTTGTTTAATAAATCATTTTCATGAACACTTTCTAAGTTTTTAGCTATTGATCCAAATTCCTTTTCAAATTTCTCAACAGGCTGCATAATAGATTTAGCTTGAACAATTTTTAATCTAGAAATTCCCTTAACAAAGTCTGCTACATAACTATCTGCTGGTTTCATGACTATTTCTTCTGGTGTCCCTATTTGGATAACCTTTCCATCTCTCATGATTGCAATTCTGTGACCTACTCTTACCGCTTCATCTAAGTCGTGAGTTATAAACACTGTGGTCTTTTTCATTTGTTTTGAAAGTTTGATAAATTCCGCTTGAAGCTGTCTTCTAATCAATGGATCTAGTGCACTAAATGGTTCATCCATTAATAAAACATCAGGATCTGCTGCTAGAGCTCTTGCTAATCCAACTCTTTGTTGCATTCCACCTGAAAGTTCGTGAGCAAATTTATTTCCCCAGCCTTGAAGCTCTACAATATCTAAAATCTTGTTAGCAGCATCCAATCTATCATTTTTACTTATACCTCTTATTTCAAGTGGCATTGCTATATTGTCTAATACTGATCTATGGGGCATTAGAGCAAAGTTTTGGAAAACCATCCCTATCTTTTTATTTCTTAGATCTTGCAAACTTTTTGAATCAAACTTCATTACATCTTCATTATCGATTAAAATTTGACCTGAAGTTGGTTCTAATAATCTATTGATATGCCTAACTAAAGTAGATTTACCGCTACCAGAAAGACCCATTACACAAAAAATCTCCCCTGTTTTTACGTTAAAAGAGACATCTGATACACCAATTACTGAATTATATTTTTCTAAAGCTTCTTGTTTTGAAATATGTTCATTTTGAATAGCATTTAACGCTTCTTTGGAATTATTACCAAATATCTTCCAAACATTTTTTATTTCAATAGCTGAGTTCATCAGATCCGTTCGAAAATTTAATAGTTTTTAAAGAAATGTACCCGGCAACAAATAAGGTCGCCGGGTAAAAATTTAACTTATCTTAAAGTCCTAACCAACCATCAACTTTAGATTTATTATTTTTCATCCATGTTCTAGCAACATCAGCTGGTTGTTTTTTCTCAACTGAAATTGCATATGCCATAGCTGAAACATCATCTCCTGTTAATTGAAAGTTCTTAAAAAACTCAACAATAGCTGGAGATTTACTTTCTAAAGAAGTACCCCAACCTATTTGAATTTTTTTAAGTGCATCTTTTGAAGCAACATAAGATTTTTTGTACCAGTCAGCATCTTCTTTAGGTTGTACCATTTTGTATTTAGCTGGATCATGTTTTGGCTCTTCCAACATAACTACATCTGCCATTCCCCAAATTGCGTGTGGTTTATAACAATAGAATGCATAACCTTCACCTTTTTTAATTGAGTCAAGTACTCTTGCATTTTTAACTGCTTCTGCTGCTCTTATCGCTTCAATACCAGCATCATATAAACCGTAGTCTCTTAATTTAACTTGGTTTGCATTTGCTGAAGCCCAACCATCTGCTCCAATCCAAAATTCACCTTTACCATTGCCATCACTATCCATTGCTTTAACAACTTCTGGTCTAGCTAAGTCTTCGATTGCAGTAATATTAAATTTTTTCGCAAACTGTTGAGAAACACAATAACCTTGGTCTCCATCATATGGGTTGCTACTTAATTTTAAAGTTCCTTTAGGAACTAGATCATTAGTATAAGCTTGTTGGTTTGGTAACCAGATATCAGGGTGAACTTCAATTTCACCTTTACTTCTATCAATTGCACCATAAATCGCAGTATTGTTTCCTGGGACCAATTCTGCTTCTCCACCCATTTTGTCTATAACAACTGCTGCTAATAAGTTAGCAATTGCTGTTGCACCTGTCCAACCTGGATCTCCTATTTTAACTTTCTCAGCGAATGTTGAAAAAGTAGTAAATAAAGAAATTAAACCAGCTACAAGTGTAGTTTTTATTATTTTCATTATATCCCTCTCTATTAATTTAAAAAACGAAGCATAACTTAAAACTTTTGAACAAGTCAAAGAAAATTAGTTATTTATTTTGATTAGTATAATTGAATTTTAAGAGTGACTAATCCAGATAGTCTTAGTTTGAAGGTATTGATCTAACGCTTCTGTACCTTGATCTCTGCTTAATGAACCAGATTGTCTATATCCACCAAAAGGTGTTTTAATGTCTCCTTCAGAAAAAGTATTAACAGAAACAGTTCCACAAGGTAGGCTTTTAGCCATATGAAAAGCTCTATCAATATCTTGAGTAAAAACACTTGCGTGCAATCCATACTTTGAATTGCTTGCAATCTTTAATGCCTCTTCATCACTATTAATTGTAAGAACACCAAGTACTGGTCCAAAAATTTCTTCTTGAGCAATTGTCATGTTTTCTTTTAAATCATCAAATAGAGTTGGTTTTGCAAAAAAACCTTTTTGATCACCACTTGAAACTCCACCAAATAGTAGCTTAGCTCCTTCATCAATTCCTTTTTGAATATAACCATCAACTGTTGCTAAATGTTTTTTAGAAATCATTGATCCCATATTACTTTCTGGATCTAGTGGATCTCCAGCTTTAAGAGCTTTTACTTTTTTTGAAACTTTGTCTAAAAATTCATCTTTAACTTTGCTGTGAATTATTTGCCTCATGTTTGCTGAGCAATTCTGCCCACCATTCCAAAAAGCAGAGTTAATAGCATTATCAATTAAATCATCTGTAATCTTTGCGTCTTCTAAAACGATAAATGGACTTTTCCCACCCATCTCTAAACCAATTGTTTTTAAATTACTTTCACCTGAATATTTCATGAATAGTCCACCAACTTCTGTTGAGCCTGTAAATGAAATCGCATCAACATCGTTGTGTCTACCAAGTGCTTCACCTACATCACCAAAGCCAGGTAATATATTTAAAACTCCATCAGGGATACCTGCTTCTTTTGCAATTTGAGCAACTCTAATTGCAGTTAGTGGAGTATCTTCTGCTGGCTTAATTATAACTGAACAACCAGCAGCTAATGCTGGTGCCATTTTCCAAACTGCCATCATCAAAGGGAAATTCCATGGAACAACTCCAGCAACAACACCAATCGGTTCTTTAACAATTAAACTAGTTAGTGATGGCTCAGTTGGACCAACTTTACCAAATACTTTATCTATTAATTCTCCATACCACTGAAAATGCATTGGAGCATCATTTGCAACCTCATTAATGCAGTCTCCAATTAATTTTCCTGTATCGATACATTCAAGAACAGAATTTTCTTCTCCAGTTTGTCTTAGTAATTCTGCAAATTTTAGTAAAATATCTTTTCTAAATTCTGGAGATGTTCTGGACCAAACACCACTATTAAAAGCTTTTCTTGAAGCTTTAACTGCTAGATCAACATCTTTATGGTTACATTTTGCAACAGAACAAAGAGTTTCACCTGTTGCAGGGTTTATATTTTCAAACTTTTCACCATCAATAGCATCAACGTACTTACCATCAATAAAAGCTCTACCTTCAAACTTAATCTTGCTTGCTATAGATTTATAATCAGAAGCCATTAATCTGCATTAGCAGTTAATGTTTTAATCTCTAAAATATTTTCATTAGGGTCTTTAACAAAAAATGTCTCTTGCTCATATTTGGTACCTTTAAATCTTAAATAAGGTTCATCGTAATATTTGGCACCATTGTCTTTTAATCTTTGCTTAAGAGCATTAAAATCTTTTCTAGATAAATGAACACCGAAATGTGGAACAGAAACATTACCCATATCAACATCGTGTCTTTCACTATCCATTTTATGTTCACTTGCATGAAGAGTTAATTCATTTCCCCAAAAGTCTACATCTGCCCACTCTTGTGCTGAATTATCCAATCTACAGCCTAACGTCTCGCTGTAAAATTTTTTTGCTACTTCAAGATCTCCACATGGTACTGCTAGATGGAAGCAATTTGTGTTTTTGTACATAAGTTTCTCCTCTTTAAATTTGTTAAACAATGACTATATAGTCCAATATAATATTTTAATCAATAAAAGCTAAATTCATGAATGACTTTTTACAATCTATAATAGATAGAGATCCTGCGGCAAAATCTAAGTTAAGTTTAATTTTAACTTATCCAGGTGTTAAAGCAGTTTTTTTTCATAGAATTGCTAATTTTTTTCACCTTGCTAAGTTTCATTTGGTAGCAAGAATAATTTCACAATTATCAAGATTTTTAACTGGAATTGAAATTCACCCTGGTGCTAAAATTGGAAGAAATTTATTTATTGATCATGGTATGGGTGTTGTAATTGGAGAGACCTCTGAAATTGGAAATAATGTAACTATTTATCATATGGCAACATTAGGTGGGATTGCACCAAGCATTAATTCAAATGATCAAAGACAAGTTAAGAGGCACCCAACATTAAGTGATTGTGTTGTAGTTGGTTCTGGTGCTCAAATATTGGGACCAGTGATGATAGGTGCTAATGCTAAAGTTGGAGCTAATGCAGTTGTTACTAAAAATGTTCCTGAAAATGCAGTAATGGTTGGAATACCAGCAAAAAATGTTGGAACAGCAACTGAAGAATTTAAACCTTATGCTGTAGAAGAGGTGGATAAAGATACTTCAAGCTAATGAAAAATATTCAAGACAGTTTTATTTCAGGAATAGGTAATACTCCACTTATTAAACTAAGAGCTGCATCAGAAATTACTGGGTGTAATATTTACGGTAAAGCTGAATTCATGAACCCTGGTGGTTCTGTTAAAGATAGAGCAGCACTTACATTAATTAGAGATGCTGAAGAAAAAAAATTAATCTCTAAAGGCGGAACAATAGTTGAAGGTACAGCTGGTAATACTGGTATAGGCTTATGTCTACTTGGTAATTCACTTGGTTATAAAACAATAATTGTAATGAATGACAATCAAACCCAAGAAAAAAAAGATCTTCTTAGAAATATTGGTGCTGATTTAAGATTAGTTCCGGCAAAACCATATAAAGATGATGCAAATTTTGTAAAAGTTGCAGCAAAACTTGCTGATGAATTAAGACCATCAAATAACAATGGAGTAGTTTGGGCCAATCAGTTTGACAATGTTGCAAATGCTAAGGGTCATTATGAAACAACAGGTAAAGAAATTTGGGAACAAACTGAAGGTAAAGTTGATGGCTTTGTATGTTCATCAGGAACAGGTGGAACAATTTCTGGGGTAAGTAACGCTCTTAAAGAAAAGAATAAGGATATTAAAATATTTCTATCTGATCCAAAAGGCTCTGCTCTTTATAATTATATAAAAAATGGTGAATTAAAATCTGAAGGTGGATCAATTACTGAAGGAATTGGATCAAGTAGAATTACAAAAAATTTTGAAAATGCTAAAATTGATGATGCCTACTCTATAGATGACCATGAAGCTCTTCCTATACTTTATGATTTAATTGAAAATGAAGGTTTAAGCCTTGGTACTAGCTGTGGAATTAATATTGCTGGCGCTATTAGAATGGGTAAAGAATTAGGTCCTGGAAAAACCATCGTTACAATACTTTGTGATAAAAGTGAAAAGTACGCTACTAAAATGTTTAATAAGAAATTTCTAGAAGAAAAAGGTTTACCCTTCCCTAATTGGCTTTAAATATAAATCTTATCGGCTAATCCATAACAAAGAACGGCACTAATAATTGTGAAAATTAATGGTGCAATAATAGCTTCATTTGAATCATTCATAACACCCGTCTTATCGATCTTAATTGAGTAAGTATTAACTATAAAGATACAAAAATTTTGAACAAAAACTAAATTGAAAAATGCCCACGTTGCTTCGACACCATTTGGTCTTACAAACATAATATATAATGCCATCAAGAAAGAACCTAGAAATATTGCACCTGTCATCCGCATAACAGTTGCAGCTGTCTTATCTATTTGAAATTTTTCTCTAAATTTTTGGTTTCCAATAATCATTTGATACGCATAAATACCTATACCTAAAAAGTGTATTACAAATAATATTAAATAAAAAACTCCATTAAATTTTTCAATCATAAATAAATAATAACAATATTAGTCTTTAAAAATACTTAAATAACTAGTTGGGTCATTTTGCACATGCAAAGTGACAATGTTGGTTATATCAAAAACTTATTATTTTCCTATTGTTTGGTTAATTAATCAAACAAAGGAAAATATGAAAAAAATAGTAATAACATTATTCTTAGTACTTTTTACAAGTTCAGTTTATGCAGGTTCTTGTCCAATGATGGCAAAAAGTATAGATGATAAAATTGCAGAAGCACAAATGCTAAGAGATCAAGGTATGGCAGCACATGATGCTGGTGATCATGCAAAATCAGAAGAGTTATTAGCTAAAGCTATGGAGCTTTTTAAAAGTTAACAAATAATTTTATATATTTAGCGGGATTTCATTTAAAGTAGCTAAATGAATCTCGCTACTTCGTGCGTGTCCTTAATATTAACTGTTATTTTAGGGGGTACATCAAATAGTTTTTCTAAAATTGCACTACTTTTTTAAATCAATTACAATAAACGTAGTTACAAAATTAATAAATAATACAAAAGTTAAAAATATGACTGGTCAAAGGCGTTGGTTAAAAATATGGGCTAGAACAGTTGGAATGCCAATTGGTATTAATGATGAAGATAAGCCTGAGTTTTTACCTATTAAACAAACAGATGTGAAGAAAGCATTAGCTTTTAGAACATTCTGGGTTCTGCTTCATGTTCTAACTTGTCTCTTAATTATTGCTGGTAATGGCAGAGTAATGGGTTGGTGGTAATTAAAAAGATTAATAAAACCACTATTTGTCACGGTAATGCTTCATGTATATTTTGACTACATGGATTGTAAGATAAATCTCCTTAATTAATAGAGTTGGGATTTGCTTAAGTGTCCCAACTTTAAATAATAAATAAATAGGGTTTTATGTATTTAGCAATAAGTAGACTTCAAGTTATGTCTGGCAAAGAAAATGAATTTGAAACAGCTTGGAAAAATCGTGAACAAGAGACTCATGGTGTGAAAGGCTTTAAGAAATTCAACTTATTCAAAGGTGAGGTAAATAAAGAATTCTCTCTTTATATTTTTCATAGTGAATGGAATACCGAGAGTGACTTTATTAACTGGACAAAATCTAACTCATTTCAATTAGCTCATAAAAATCCTACACTACAAGGAAATTTATATCTTGGACCCCCTAATTTTGATGGATATGTAGGCTTGCCTGATTTTGAAGGTTTTAAAGTAGTTATATAATTTTAAAAAGATTTCATTTAAGATGATTAAATGAACATGACAACTTCATACTTATTTCTGATTTTAGCTGTTTTTTTTGGAGTCACATCAAATAGTTTTGCAAAAAGTGCTGAAGGCTTTACCCTTCTCTTTCCAAGTATTATCACAGGAATTACAATCGTTTTATGTATGTATGCATTATCTATTGTGATGAAAAATATCCCAATGGGAATAACTTATGCATCGTTTGCTGGATTAACAATTATTTCAACTGTAATTGTTGGTGTAATTAGATTTAATCAAATGCCAAATCTTTATTCAATGATTGGTTTGGGTTTAATTATAATAGGTGTATTAATGGTTAACTTGTTAGGAAATAATTAATTATGATTTCAAAAAAATATTCTCAAACTTTATTTATGATTTTTATGTCATTTGGTATGAGTGTTATAATGAGCGGTGTTGTTACTGCAGTAAACACTGGCATTGGTGATGGTTTTTTAGAAAGATATTTTAACTCTTGGTTATTTGCTTTTCCAGTTGCATTGCTTGCAGCCTTTACTATGGCTCCAATTATGAGACCTCTAGTTAATAAAATTGCCTCAAAAGATTAATTATAAAAAGAATTGTAAAAGTTTTACGGAAAAAAATATTGTAAGAAGAGTTTTTTAAATTATCGAAACTTTATTATTTATCAAAATTTAATTCAATAAATATATTTAACATAAAGTAAAATAAATGTTTTGAATGCAATGTTTGAAAATGTTATTGTGTAAATATATATAAAGGAGGTCGATTATGAGTTTATCACCACCTGACACATAACTGGTGTGATTAAATAATCAAAGACTAATTAAGATCGAAAAAATATAAAGTCCATTATTATGGATTTTGGCGCATACCGCTAACTTACAGGGGAACTCTTTTGGGCTTTCCGAAAGGGTGAACCCCTTAAAAGATAAGTTAAAAAATAGATGGCAAAACGTGAGTACCATCATCATTTAAAGTAATATCAAATTCATTTACTACATTAAAAATATCTAGTGGTGAATATAAATGTGGAAACATATTTCCATCTGATGCTTGTTCCCAAACTAAATGATCTAGCTTTAACGTATCTACCTTTAATAAAATTAAATCTTTTTGGTTTTGGTAAAATTTTTTAAGCGTTCCGGCAACTTGATCAACACCTGAAAAGTGAATGTAACCATCTTCTAAATCTTTTTTAGAACCTGTTAATTGACCCTTGCTCTTAATTTCTTGCCATTCAGATTTGGTACATATTTTATAAACAAATTTGAAGTTCATTTAAAATTTATATTATTCAGTGGAGATGATGACAATAAGAAACTTCCCTCTTTCGAGGGAAGCTAATATTAACTATCTAATAGAGAGAGAAGATAATGTTAATTTTTGAATTTTGTAAGCCCCTTATAGACAGCACTTTGAAATATTAAAATGACTTATTGTCACTACAGTAATGCAAAGACTGAATACCTTATTTTATCTGTTCACTTAGTGAACATTTTACCAGGATGAATTTGGTTGAGCTAGAAACTCTATTTCCTCAGGAGTAGATTTTCTATCTAACACTAAGTTTCGATGAGGATATCTATGAAATTTCTTTATTACTAAGGTGTGATCTTTCCAAGATTTTTTTATAGAGATTAAACCTGGATGATCTTTTAAGAATTTATCTAGTAGATAATAGGCCATATCATGATCTGTGATCTCTTCACTGTGAATTAGTGGTAATATCATAAAAAGTCTTTGATCTTGATCCATTTCATCTAAAAAGCCTGCATAAACAGAATCGTTAACTATCAACCTTGCTTTATGATCTTGGATAAAAGCTTTTGGATCATCTCTAAACATATTTCTTGAAAATTGATCAAATAAAATAACTAGAGCCAAAGATCCAAGGGAAGTGTCTTGCCAATCGTCATATTCGTTTGTACTTGCTAATTCATAATCTTTTAAAAAGTTTTCTTTAATTAATTGATCAAAATCTTTATGTTTTTGAAATCTTTTTTTTGGTGGAGTGTCTTTAAACCAAAAATCTAATATTTTTTTTGCTCTTGTATGCATTTATTTTGAAACTGGTTTTAAAAGCTTAAGCATTTTATTATGAATAGATTGATTAGCTGAAACTAGAATACTTCCAGCATTAACTGCATCTCTATTATCCCAAGTTGTTGCAATACCTCCTGCAGCTTTTATTATTGGCATCAATGGATGAATATCCCAAATTTTATTAGTAGCCTGAAAGACAACATCAATTTTTCCCTCACATAAATGGGAGTAACTTAATGCGTCTGCAGTTGGAAATTGCATTAATTTTAAAACTTTTGGAATTGTCATTTGTTGTTTAAGAGAGACCGCTCCATGAAATGCTCCTGATACTTTTATCTTACTAAATGGTATATTTCTTGAAACAGAGATTTTTCTTTTTTGGCCTTTTTCAAAAACAAAAGAATTTTTATTATCAAAATTTAAATAATATTTATTTAGTATTGGAAAGTTTGCTAAACCAACAACGGGTATACCTTTAAAATTAAGCGATATTAAATTACTCCATGTTGGATTGCCTATTACAAATGATCTTGTTCCATCAATTGGGTCTATGACCCATGTGTAATCACTAGTTGATTTTTTGTGACCAAACTCTTCACCTATAACTTGATGACTTGGAAATTCTTTTTTAATCTTTAATCTAATAAATTTTTCAAATGCTTTGTCAGATGTTGTTACTGGGTCATAGCCTTTACCTTTAAGTTTGTTAGATATCATGAAAGTTTTATTAAGTTTTGAAAAATAAAATTTATTTAAGTCTTTTGCTAAGGTATTTAGAAAGTTAGAATATAACTTGTAATCCTTTTTATTTAATAAATTCATTAAATTATATTTTCAATTTGTTTTTCAGCTTCTTTAATTGATTTCTCATAATCTAACGCCATTTGATCAGCACTTATTACTTCAACTTTTTCAATTCCAAAAAAATTTAATATAAATTTTAACCATGGAGTTAAAAAATCCTCTGAGCTATTTAATTTAGTTCCACCTGAAGTAATTACTAAATAAGCTTGTTTATTTTTAAGTAATCCCTCTCTTCTCCCATTAGGTTTAAACCTGAAAGTCTCACCAATTCTTGCTGCTAGGTCACACCAAGCTTTAAGAGTTGCTGGAGGGCCATAATTATAAATTGGCGCTGAAATTATAATGATATCACTTTCTTTTAATTCACTTACAAGTTTATCTGATAGTTCAAACATTTTTTTATGCTCTTCAGTTTGGTCTTTTTCTGCAATCTTCATTCCAGACTCGGTTAAACCACTAACAAAAAGCATATCGTCATCTAAATCTCTATAAATTACTTCATCACCTGGTTTTTTGATTTTATTTAATAGTTTTTTTGCTAATGCTCTTGAACTTGATCCTTCTTTTCTGGCACTTGAGTCAATTTGATAAATTTTCATAAGTATAGATTGTTATTAACCTATTAACCGAAGTTTTGCAAAAAGGGTAAATAGTTTAAAATATAGTAGCCAAGAACTTGTAATTGATTTGTTAAAATTAAAATTCCTGTAATTAAAAGTATTATACCACCACCTTTTGTGACTAAATTAATATTTCTTTTGAAATTTTTTGAAAATAATAAAAATTTTTGCATCAAATAACCTGATAAAATAAAAGGTATCGCTAACCCAAGAGAGTAAAAGCTTAAAAGTAAAATTGCTTTGTAAATAGTTTCTTCTGTAGAGGCTAAGGCAAGTATCGACCCTAAAATAGGCCCAATACACGGTGTCCATCCAAAGCCAAATGCCATTCCCACAATAAATACAAAGAAAATATTATTTGATTTTTTTGTATAAAATTTCTTTTCAACATTAAGAAATTTAATATTTAAAACACCAATTAATTGAAGAGAAAATATGATTATTATAACTCCAGCAATAGTTCTTAAAATTTGAGAATTTTGTAAAAGAATTTGACCCAAAAAAGAAGCAGTTGCACCAAAGATAATAAATACAAAAGAAAACCCTAATGAAAAAACTATCAACGGTAATAAATCAATTTTCTTTTTTTCTAGAATTTCATTTAATGTGCTACCAGTAATAAAGGAAACATAACCAGGTATTAATGGTAAGACACATGGAGACAAAAAGCTGATTAAACCAGCACCAAAAGCTATAATTAATTCAATCATATTACCCTGTATTTTTCATGGCTGCAGATATACCTGCAATAGAAGCCATTAATGCATCATCAAGAAATTGTTTTTTATTTTTATCTAATTTTTTTAATGTAAGTTTTTTCATAACTATTGATTGAGTTATGTGTAACACCTCAGAATAGATATTTCTAATAATAACAGATGTTCTAAATACCTTTCTTTGTTTTCTTATTTGAGATGGCGTGATTACTTTATTTAATCTTTTTAATGTTTCAAATTGCAACCTTAACTTTTTTCCTACAATTTTAAGGTTTTTATCTGCTAGTTGGTTTTCATATACTTTTGATATTTCTGGATCAACTTTAGAAATTACCATATCTAAAATATCCATTGTTGAATTGAAAAATGGCCAGTTTTTTTCCATATCTATTAGTGTTTTTTTAAATACCTTGGATGAAGCATAATTAAGAGCCTCTGTTGTGCCAAGCCATGCAGGTAAAAATAATCTAATTTGTGTCCATGCAAAAACCCAAGGGATAGCTCTTAAACTTTGTATGTTATCAACATTTTTCCTTTTTGAAGGTCTCGAGCCAATTGAAAGTTTACCCAATGCTTTGTGTGGGGTTACAGTTCTAAAATATCTTATAAAATCTGATTTTTCATTAATATTACCTCTATAAGATTTCATAGAAATTTCTGACATTTTTTCAATTAATTGTTTCCATTTTATCTTGGGCTCTGCTGGAGGGTTTAATGTTGCTTGAACCACAGCGCCTATATAACTGCATAAATTATATTTTGCTAATGGTTCATAACCATATTTTTGTTGGATAACTTCACCTTGGTCTGTAATTCTAATTTTTCCATTAACTGAATTTGCTGGCTGTGATTTTAATGTTGCTTGAATTGGCCCTCCACCACGCCCTGCAGATCCACCTCTTCCATGAAAAAAAGTAATATCAATTTTATACTTCTTGGCTAATTTCAAAATTTCATCTTGCAATTTATACTGATGCCAACTAGCAGATAATTTACCAGCATCTTTACTTGAGTCTGAATAGCCAATCATAATTTCCTGTTTATAATTAATCGATTTTCTATACCAGGGTAACGAAAATAAACTTTTCATTATTGACTTAGCATTTCTCAAGTCATCCAAAGTCTCAAATAAAGGAACTACTCTTAATTTATTGATAATTTTGGCTTCTTTTTGTAAATAGGCAACAGATAATATATCAGATGCCGCTGATGTCATTGAGATAACGTAGGCTCCTAAACATTCTTTAGGCTGATCCACAAGTACATTAAATGTAGACCAAACTTCTTTGTTTTCTTTATTTTTAAATAAAGATTTTTTTATTAAATTTTTTTTACTTTTTATCTTTGAAGATAGAAAGGCAATTTTTTCACTTTCATTCCATGAAAAATAATCTTTGTTGTATTCTTTTTTTACAATTTCTGAGATTAATTTTGTATGTCTTGAGGATTCTTGTCTAATATCCAATTTAGCTAAATTAATTCCAAAACATCTAGCGCGTCTAATTAAGTCTAACAAGTCACCTTCAGCAATATTTTCACTTTGGTTTCGGTTTAGTGAGTCTCTCACAATTCTCAACGGTTTTAAAATTTCATCAGTATTAGATAAAAGTTTTTTATGGTCTAATGCTTTTTTATTAACCAGATGTTCTTTTATTAAAATATGTGTTGCACGTAATTTATCCCTCAATGGTCTTAAAAAAACCCTATAAGGTTCAAATGTTTTACCTGTTATATTTAATATTTGTGTAGAACACTTTTTCATAGACAGTGAACGGATTAAATTTGTTAATTCTCTTTCATATAACTTTGCAGCTTCCCATCTAGATAAAAGTAAAGCTTCGCTAGTAACTTCTGCTGTAACATTTGGATTGCCGTCTCTATCACCACCCATCCATGATCCAAATTCAATTGGATTAAAATTTCTTGGAAGTGATTTTCCCATATTTTTAAGAAAGATGTTATTTAGCCTTCTATATACTTTGGGAATAGAGTCCCAAAGACTATCTTCTATTACTGCCAATCCCCATCTTGCTTCTTCAGACGGTGAGGGTTTGGATCTTTTAAGCTCATCTGTATTCCATATAATGGTTATTTCATTATATAAATCTTTATCTAAGGTTTTTAATTTTGATAGATTTTTTTTATATAAGTCTCTTTGTTCTAAAATTTTTATAATTTTGTTATATTTTTGTATTAGTGTTCTTCTTTTAACTTCTGTTGGGTGTGCTGTTAAAACAATTCCAATATTTAGTTTTTTTGCAACATCATAAATTTTTTTATTGGTAATTTTTTTATCTTTAAAAAGTTTTTCAAATATTTCTTCAATAAAAATATTTTTATTACTGTTTTTTTTATTATTTTCATATTCATCAAGTTTTCTTGATGCATCTGTAGTCTCTGACAGATTTATAAAGTTCATGAAATGATTAAAAGCCCTTGCTAACTTAAAAGTATTTTCAGGGTTTAGATTTTTAATTTTATTTAAAATATTTTTAAAGGGATCTTTGACGTGTTTATTGGCTAAATTTGCCTTGGAAAGTAATCTCGTATCTTCTACTAATTTAAAGAAACTTGGCCCCTCTTGTTTTTTAATTACCCTACCTAAAATGTCACCTAAGTATCTAACATCTTCTCTTAGTGATTTTGTCGGAATTCTTTCGTAATAAAGGTCTCTTTTAATCATCTTACTTAATTATTGTTCTAGAATAACTTTAGAATTTTGCACACCCAAACTATCAACATTTAGTCTCATCTCGTCACCTTCCTTAAGAAAAACAGGAGGATTCATGCCAAGACCAACTCCTGGAGGGGTACCGGTAGTTACTATATCACCAGGCATTAATGTTATAAAGCTTGTGATATGAGCTACCAAAAAGTTAAAATTAAAAATCATTTGGTTGGTGTTACCTGTTTGATGTCTATTACCATTAACATCTAGTGTTAAGTTCAAATTATTAACATCTTTGATTTCATCTTTGGTCACCAAATAAGGTCCTAAAGGTCCAAATGTATCGCCAGATTTACCTTTAACCCATTGACCCCCTTTTTCTTTTTGCCATTCACGCTCACTGATATCGTTGCAGATGCAGTATCCAAAAATGTAATCTTGCGCGTCTTTTTCTAAAACTCTTTTTGCTTTTTTTCCTATAACAAAAGCAATCTCAACTTCATGATCTAATTTTTTTGAAGTCTTGGGTATAATTACATTATCACTTGGTCCAACTATAGAATGAACTGACTTATTAAATAGAACTGGGTTCTCTGGTGTTTTTGCACCTGTCTCTTTTGCATGCTCAACATAATTTAAACCGATTGCAAAAAAATTTCCTGGTTTAGAAATACAAGACCCTATTCTTTCATTTTGATTTATCTCTTCTAAACTCTTCAAGTCTATCTCTTTAATTTTATCTAGGGTTTCAAAATTAATACTTTCAGGATTTAAATCTTTAATAACTGAAGATAAATTTCTATATTTTCCTTCATTATCTAATACTACAGGAATTTCTTGTCCTACTTTTCCAATTCTTAAAAATTTCATTTTTTATTTATCTTTTTAATTGCATTATATAAAGAGCTATGATCAGTATTACCATGTCCATCTGCTACTAGATCTTTATACATTTCTTTAATTAAACTAGAAATAGGCAAATGAGTTTCAACAGCTTTTCCAGCATTAATGATATTAGTCATATCTTTTAATTGCGTTGTAGTTTTTCCTTTTGGAGAGAAATCTTTACCAATCATTCTTTTTCCATGAGTTTGTAATATTTTACTATCAGCCCATCCTCCTGATAAGGCTTCAATCATTTTACTTGGATTGGTTCCAGATTTTTCACATAAAGTAACTGCTTCTGCTACAGCTCCAATAGTAACACCTACAATTATTTGATTTGCTAGTTTTGAAATTTGACCAGACGTCACAGGTCCTACTAATGTTGGGTTGCCTAATATTTTAAGAAGATCATAACATTCTTCAAATGTTTTTTTATCACCACCCACCATGATAGCTAAAGAAGCCTCTTCTGCTCCAATTGTTCCACCAGATACAGGTGCATCTAGATAGTTAATATTCTTTTCTTTTAAAATCTCAGCATATTTTTTTGTAATAACAGGATTGACAGAACTCATATCAATTACTGTGGCACTTTCTTTAATGTTGGATATAAATTCATCACTACCCATCACTTTTTCTACCGCAGAATCATCTGTAAGCATTGCAATAACTACATCAGAATTTGTAACAACATCTTTGATAGATGTAGATATTTCTGCTCCAAATTCTTTTAATCTATCTGCTTTATCTTGGGATCTATTATAAGCTTTTAAATTATAACCTGATTTAAGAAGGTTTTTTGCCATGGGAAACCCCATAAGACCAATTCCAATAAAACCAATATTCTTCATATAACTTATATATAACCTATACTATTTTCTTAACTACGCTTAATCGCTTTATAATTATTATTATATCTTAAAGGATTTTGGCTGAATTCCCTTAATATTTGTTTTTATCTTAAATAAAGAGCCTGAAAGTTTATATTTTTTAATTTCATTTTTATTCATACCTTTTAAAGCTGTTGATACAAAAATATCATTATTATTCAATCCGCCAAAAATACAATTTGTGATATTTTTTGCTGGTAAGTCAATTTTATGAATTTTTTTACCTTTTAAATTATAAACGGAAATACACGCTCCACCAAAATGACAAACCCAAATATTTTTTTTTGAGTCAATCGTCATTCCATCAGGTGAGCCATCCTTTTTAGAGAATTTTAAAAATTTTGTTTTTTTAACTATTTTATATTTTTTATTTATTTTAATTTTATAAATTGTTTTACTACGACTATCAGTGTGTAAGAAATTTTCAGCATTGATAAAAGCCGGTCCATTTGTAATGTAATATTTTGTATCTACTTTATGAATATTAAGTTTTTTATCTAAACAATATAATGATCCATTTTTAATAGATCTCTCAGGGTTATCCATAGTTCCAAACCACAATCTACCTTTAGGGTCTATCTTTCCATCATTTATTCTATTTAGAGGTATATCTTCTTCAATTGGAATAGATCTAATAGTTTCTTTATTTTTAAGATTAACAATTCTAAGCTCTGATTGTAAACCAAGTATAAAAATATCTTTTTTAATATGAGCAAGAAACCCAATTTCTTTATCTACTTTAATAATTCTTTTTTTATTAGTTTTTATATTTAAAGTTAAAATTTTTTTTTTCTTAATATCAACAAAGTAAATTGAATTATGTGATGGCACCCATAGAGTGCCCTCACCTAATATTGCTTTTGAATTCCAGATAACTTTAGGCTCTGAAGTTATGATATTCAAATTATTCTGCTACAACTTTTGAGTTTTGTTCACCTAAATTATCAATCGATAATCTAATTGCGTCACCTTCTTTTAAAAACACTTGAGGTTTTTTTCCCATACCCACTCCTGGAGGTGTTCCAGTTGTAATAATGTCACCTGCTTGTAATGTCATAAACTTACTTAAATATGAAACTATAAAGAACACATTAAATATCATCTTATCTGTATTTCCAGTTTGCATTCTTTGTCCATTAACATCCAAGCTTAAATTAAGACTGTTGATGTTAGAAATTTCACTTTTAGTGACCAAATATGGTCCAATTGGTCCATATGTATCATGTGATTTTCCTTTAACCCACTGACCCATTTTTTTAAGTTGCCACTCTCTTTCACTCACATCGTTTACTAAACAATATCCAAGAATGTGACTTTCAGCTTCGTTTTCATTAATGTTTTTAGCATCTTTTCCAATAATTATTCCCAATTCAACTTCCCAATCAAGTTCTTTTGAATCTTTTGAAATTTGAATATCATCATTTGGACCATTAATTGAACTTGTTGCTTTCATGAATACAATGGGTTCTGATGGAGCATCCATGCCAGACTCTGCCGCATGATCAGAATAATTTAAACCAATTGCTACAAACTTTCCTGGTTTATTAATACACGCACCTATTCTCTCAGAATTTGAAATTTCAGGTAAGTTTTCTAAATCTATACTTTCTAATTTTTTAATAGTTTCAAAATTTACAGTATCTGAATTTAAATCAGTAATATGAGAACTTAAATCTCTAATTTTTCCATTTTTATCTAATGCTGCTGGTTTTTCTTTTCCTTTAACACCTACTCTTAATAGCTTCATAGTTATCCTTTTTTTAATTTATTAAATTGAAATTCCACCATCAACAGAAATTGTTGTTCCTGTAGTAAATGTTGCATCGTCTCCAGCTAAATAAACTGCTACAGCTGCTATTTCTTCTGCTGTTCCCAGTCTTCCCATTGGTTGTCTTGCTATAAAATCTTTCTTAGCTTGTACCGGATCTGAGCTTTGATTAACTCTATCTTGCCAAGAAGGTGAAAATACCGTCCCAGGTGCAATAGAATTACATCTAATATTTTGTTTTACAAAATCTGCAGCTATTGATTTAGTTAAGCCAATTACCGCTCCTTTTGTAGTTCCGTAAACAAATCTATTTGGAAATCCTTTAAGGCTTGAGGCACATGACGAAACATTAATTATACTTCCACCATTCTGTTTAACCATTAAAGGTAAAATTGCTTTACACATTTGATACATAGATTTAACATTCACATCAAAAGAAAAATCCCAATCTTTTTCTTCGCAATCTAGAATAGTTCCATGGTGAACAAAGCCCACAGCATTGAACAAAACATCAACTCTATCTACACTTTTCATAAATTCCAAAATAGCATTATTGTCTGTTGAGTCTAGAGTGTGAACTTTAATTTTAGGATATTCTTTATTTAATTCAGCTAAAGTTTTATCATTTAAATCTGTTGCAGTTACATTTGCACCTTCACTATGAAATGCTATAGCAGTTGCTTTACCAATTCCCTGGCCTGCAGCTGTTACAATAATATTTTTACCTTCTAGTCTATTGCTCATGTTTTTCCTTTTTTTAATGTGAATGCCTAGGCATTCCTTTTGTGTTTGTTATATCTAGATATAAAGATTCAGTCTCTAAGCAAGCACCAGTTTCAAGTTGACCCACCATTTTTCTTGAAATTTCTTGCCACGGTGTTTGGTTTATTAATACTGGCATCTTTGTATTTTTTTTTCTGTCAGCAATCTCTGTCTCTGATATTAATAAATCAATTCTTCTATTGTTGAGATCAATCTTAATTTTATCTCCTGTTTGAACTATCAGTAAATCACCACCAATGGCCGATTCTGGTGAAACATTCAATATAGATGGACTTTCAGAGGTGCCACTTTGTCTGCCATCTCCTAATGTAGGAAGAGTATTAATGCCCTTTTTCAACAATCTATCTGGTGGCTGCATATTCACAACTTCTGCTGATCCAGGATATCCAACAGGTCCGCAACCTCTAATCATTAAAATTGAATTTTCATCTATATTTAACTTTTCATCATTAATTCTTGCATGATAATCTTCCGGACCTTCAAATATTACTGCATTTGCCTCAAATACATTTTTATTTTTGGGATCTGATAAGTATCTTTTTCTAAACTCCTCACTAATAACTGATGTTTTCATGACAGCAGAATTGAAAAAATTACTTCTCATAACAATATAGCCAGCATTTTCTACTAATGGATTTGCAAATGATTTAATAACATCTGTATCAACATCTATCTTAATCTTTAAATTCTCTTCTACAGTTTTCCCAGATACTGTAAGTACATTTTTGTGTAATTTATTATTTTTTAATAATTCTTGCATAATAGCTGGAATACCACCAGCGCTGTGAAATCTTTCCATCAAGTGTTCTCCCGCAGGCTGACAATTTACTAGTAATGGGATATCGTGACCTAGTGTTTGCCAATTTTCTATATCTAATTCTAAACCCATATGTCTTGCTATGGCGGTAAGGTGTGGAGGACAGTTGCTTGATGCACCGATGGCACTTGCAACTAAGATTGCATTTTCAAATGCTTCTTTAGTCATAATTTTTGAAGGGGTTAAATCTTCATGAACCATATCGACAATTCTTTTTCCTGTTTCAAATGAGATTTGTGATCTCTCCCTATATGGAGCCGGTATAGCTGCACAACCTGTCAAAGACATTCCCAAAGCTTCTGCTATAGAGTTCATAGATGAAGCAGTTCCCATTGTATTACAATGACCTATACTTGGTGCAGATGCAGCAACCATATCCATAAATTCATCATAAGTAATCTCTCCTTTTGCATGGAGTTTTCTTGCTTCCCAAACAACAGTTCCTGATCCAACTTTTTTTCCTTTATAGTTTCCATCAAGCATTGGACCACCAGATAAAACTATCGCTGGTATGTTTACTGTTGCTGCAGCCATTAAGGCTGCTGGTGTTGTCTTATCACAACCAGTTGTTAAAATTACACCATCAATAGGATAACCAAATAAAACCTCAACTAAAGATAAGTAAGATAAATTTCTATCTAAACCTGCTGTAGGCCTCTTACCCGTTTCTTGAATTGGATGAGTTGGAAATTCCATGGGTATTCCTCCAGCCTGTCTAATACCATCTTTAATTCTACTGCTTAACTCCTGAAAATGTCTATTGCATGGCGATAAGTCACTACCCGATTGTGCAATTCCAATTATAGGTTTTCCAGATTGTAGCTCGTGTCTTGTCATTCCATAATTTAGATATCTTTCTAAATATAGAGCTGTAAGAGCTGGATCATTTGGATTATCAAACCATTGTTTACTTCTTAATTCTTTTTTTTTCATTTTAGACTATCCCACCATCTACAATAAAATTTTGTTTTGTACATCCTGATGATTGGTTGGATCCAAGAAAGAGTATCATTGTAGCTACATCCTTTGGTTTCAATTGTCTTTTTAAGGCTTGTTTTTCCAAAATGAGCTTCTTATATTTTGGCGTTAACCAGTGTTTTATCTGTCTTTCTGTTGCAATAGAGCCAGGAGTAACTGAATTAACTCTAATATTATACTTACCAAATTCTTGTGCAAATGATCTTGTTAAACCCATAACCGCAGATTTTGCAGTCTCATAAACAACTTTATCTCCCTCTCCCAACATCCAAGAAACAGAGCTAAGGTTTATAATTGAACCACCTTTATTTTTAATCATACCTTTTATTACTGATTGGGATGCAAAAAAATAATGTCTTAAATTGATGTTCATTCTATTTTCCCAGTATTTTTCATCAACTTGGTCTGTCGTATGTCTATTGTCATTAGCTGCACTGTTTACCAAAATATCAATTGGTCCTTTAGTTCTCGTTATCTTTTTAATTATGTTTTGTAATTTCTTAATATTTACTAAATTGCATTCAATAAAAGTTGGAAGTTTTAATTTTTTATTTTTAATATTTTTTAATAATTTGTTTGATTCTTTAATATCTATATCAATAAAAAAAACTTCTGCTCCTTGTTCACAAAAATGTTCAACAATGGATGCTCCAATACCAGAGCCTCCACCGGTAACAAAAACAATTTTATTTTTTAAATCGTCATAAATAGCTGTCATTTTATATCCTTTTTTTTGACTGTTTATCAAATAAAGAAATTTGAGATGTATCAATATTTAATTTTAAATCTTTATTTATTTCTATATCAAATGTGGAAGAAAATTTACCCAGAACTTGTTGACCTAAATAATCAAATGTTACTATTTGCTCATGACCTGTATATTCTAATAGCTCTGATTTTAAACTGATCTCAAAACAATCAGGATTAATTTTTTCAAAATAAATATGTTCTGGTCTAATTCCTAAATAAGCTGATACTTCATTACCATCAAATTTACTTTTAAAAGAATAATTTCCAACTGGTATTTTAACACTATCATTTGAACCATTTGGCATAAAAACAATATCATTGTTATCTTTTGTTAACTTACCTTCAACCAAATTCATTGATGGAGATCCAATAAAATCTGCAACAAAAATACTTTCTGGTTTATTGTAAATATTTTTAGGAGTATCACATTGTTGGATTAGTCCATGATCCATGATAGCAATATTTGTACCTAAACTCATTGCCTCTGTTTGATCATGAGTAACATAAACTATTGTAGTTCCAAGTGTTTGATGCAGTTTTTTAATTTCTCTTCTCATTTCAACTCTTAATTTTGCGTCAAGATTTGATAACGGTTCATCAAATAGAAAAATTTTAGGATCTCTTACTAATGCCCTACCCATTGCAACACGTTGACGTTGACCACCAGATAATTGAGATGGTTTTCTGTCTAATAGTTGAGTTATTTGTAATAAATTAGAAACATCATCTAATGCTTTTGCTATTTTTTCTTTTGGGGTTTTTCTTTGCTCTAAACCAAATGTTACATTCTTTCTAACAGTCATTGCTGGATAAAGAGCATAAGACTGAAATACTAAAGCAATATCTCTGTCACTTGGCTCCATATTATTCACAATATGATCGTCTATTAAAATATCCCCACTATTAGAGGTTTCTAGACCAGCAATAGTGTTTAATAATGTAGATTTTCCACAGCCAGATGGTCCTAAGAGCACAAGAAATTCACCATGTTTAATATCTAGGTTAATTCCTTTTAACACTTCTGTTTTTCCAAAATTTTTATTTATGTCATTAATTTTTAAAGTTGCCATATTATCCTTTCACTGATCCAGCTGTTAGTCCTTTGATAAAATAATTTCCAGCAAGAATATAAACTATTAATGTCGGAATTCCCGTAATGATTGCTGCCGCCATATCTACGTTGTATCTTTTGACAGCCGTGCCTGTTAAAACCAAGTTATTAAGAGCAACTTGAATTGGTGCAGATTCACCGAATGAAAAAGTAGCACCAAATAAAAAATCATTCCACACTTGAGTAAATTGCCAAATAACAGTTACAACTATTATTGGTATAGAAATTGGTAAAATGATTTTAAAAAATATTTTAAAAAAACCAGCACCATCTATTCTTGCGGCTCTTACCATTTCATCTGAAATTGATACATAGTAATTTCTACAAAATAAAGTTGTAAAACAAATTCCATAAACAACATGAACTAGTATTAGTCCATTTATTGAATTTGAAATTCCAAGAACACCCAATGTTCTAGCCATCGGTAACAAAATTGCCTGGTATGGAATAAATGTGCCAAATAAAAATAATAGAAAGACATATGAATCTCCTTTAAATCTCCATTTTGTTAAAGCATAACCGTTAATAGCACCAAGTAGAGTTGATATAACAACAGCAGGGACTACTAGTTTTATTGAGTTCCAAAAATAAGGTTTAAGAAAAACATCCCCCCCTGTATAACCTGTTCCATCCCAAGCTTGTTTCCAGGCATCAAATTTTAAAGAACTGGGTAATGAAAATAAGTTTCCCTGTCTAATTTCAGGCATTGTTTTAAATGAAGTTACAATCATAACATAAAGTGGAGTTAAATAATAAATGACAAAAACTCCTAATATAAAATATAAAATCCATCTATAGATTGTATTTTTTCTTTTAGAATTTGCTTCTAATTTATTTAGTTTTAAAGTTTCTTTATCTTGCATCTTCCCTCTTCAGTTCTGAATATAAATATGGCACAACAATTGCTGATACTGTTAAAAACATCATGATAGCACTTGCGGATGCTAAACCAACTTCGCTTCTATGAAATGCCATAGTCGTCATAAATACTGCTGGCATATCTGATGAAATTCCTGGTCCACCTGAAGTTAGTGCTATAATCAAATCATAACTCTTAATTGATAAGTGTACCAAAATTACTATTGCACTCATAAAAACTGGCCGCATCATTGGAAGAATAATTTTACTGTAAATTGAAAATATTCCTGCACCATCAATTTTCGCAGCTTTAATAATTTCATCATCAACCGATCTTAGACCTGCTAAAAAAATTGCCATTATAAATCCAGATGATTGCCATACACCGGCTATTACTATTGTGTATATTGACATCTCAGGTGTCACCAACCAATCAAATTTAAAGCTCTCAAAACCCATATCGTGTGCAAATTTTTCAATGCCTAGTGTTGGATTTAGAACCCATTTCCAAGCAGTCCCCGTTACAATAAATGATAAAGCCATAGGGTATAAATAAATTGTTCTTAAAAAACCTTCAGCTCTAATCTTTTGATCAAGTAAAATTGAAAGAAGAATTCCAATGGCAATGCATAAAATAATGAATAAAACTGTAAATATAAGTAAATTTTCTACTGCTACGTGCCATCTTGGCATTTTCCACAGTCTGATATACTGGTCTATTCCCCAAAGTTCATATCTTGGCAACATCTTAGACTTAGTGAAAGAGATGTATATCGTCCAAAAAATGAAGCCATAGACAAACCATGACAAAATTCCAAGTGATGGAGTTAAAACTAATTTAGGTAAATTTTTTTTTAACCAAAACATATTTTATAATTAAATCTGCGCTATCATTTTCATGACAGCGCAAATCTTAATATACTTTTTTTATTAAAGTGAAGCCTTAACTGCTGCTGCTAATTTTTTTGCAGCGTCAGACGAAGACATTGTTGAGTTGAAATGCTCAGTAACCACATCTTGAATTGCACCTTTTTGTGCAAGTTTTAATGCCATACCGTGAGCAAAACTTGGTAGTAATCCACCTTTAGAAGCAGCAGTTTTTAAGTCTGCGTTTGATTTTTTAGCACACATATCAAACTCATCCATAGAAACGTCTAATCTTGCAGGTATCGAACCTTTATAGATGTTGAAAACTTTTTGGAAGTTTTTTCCCATCATTAAGCTAGCAAGTAGTTTTTGACCTTCAACTTTTTCTTTACCTTTTACTTTGAAGAAAATAAATGAATCTACATTGTAAAGATATCCATTATCAGATGGAGTTGGTGCACAGATATAATCTTTTCCTGGCGCCTGGTTGTTAGCAGAAAACTCACCTTTTGCCCAGTCACCCATGATTTGAAAAGCAGCTTTGCCTTCCATTACCATACCAGTAGCTATGTTCCAATCTCTTCCTGGAGAACCAGCATCTGTGTAACCTTTAAGTTTTCTCATTTGGTCAAATACTTTAGCCATAGTTGATCCACCTAAGGTAGCAGGATCTAATTCTACAAAAGCTTTTCTGTAAAAATCATTTCCACCAATACCAAGAGCTACAGCTTCAAATACTGTTGCATCTTGCCAAGGCTGACTACCATGAGCTAAAGGAATAATTCCTTTTGCTTGTAGTTTATCTGCTGCAGCATTAAACTCTGCCCAAGTAGAGGGCATTTTAATACCATTTGAATCTAAAACTTTTTTATTAGCCCAGATCCAGTCAATTCTGTGAATGTTTACAGGCGCAGCACAATATGCTTTACCATCATCACATTTCATATGACTTGCAACTTGTTCACTTAAAAGATTGTCCCAACCTTCTTTTTGTGCAACAGCATCGATATTGTAAGGTCCAACCACACCTTCTTCATCATACTCTTGAATTGTAGGACCTTTAATTTGTGCAGCCGCTGGTGCATCGTTAGCAACTATTCTAGCTTTTAGTGTTTGCATTGCTGCATCTCCACCTCCACCAGAAACAGGCATATCTAACCATATTCCACCTTGTGCTGCAAAATCATCTTGTAATACTTTTAAAGCTTTTGCTTCACCACCACCAGTCCACCAGTGCAATACCTCAGCTTTAGGTGCTGCAAATGAAACACTTGGAGTAAGAGCTAGAACTATTAAAGCAACTAACAGTTTTTTCATTTTCATTTTATTCCCTCTCATTTGTTAATAGAAAATTAATCGGTTTGATTAATTTTTAAAAATGAACTCTATTAAAAAAAAAAATTTATTAAAACATAAAAGAACATCGCACAACCTTAGGTTGATCTATATTTTTATCTAATTAAACGTTATTTTATGTGGAAAAAAAAAATTATTAAATATTAATAATCTATTTATAAGTGAACTAATTTAATAACTTGATTTTCTACCTAATCTTGCTGCACCACGCACACCACTTGCGTCTCCAAACTTAGGTTTTAAAAATACACCCTCATATTCTTTTCCTATAACATATTTCTTGGTTATATTTTCTACTTCATCAAGGAAATCAATTTCATTAGTAACACCTCCACCAAATATAAAAGCATCTGGATCAAGAATATTGACTATAGTTGCTAAAGACATTGCAAGGTTAACTTTGAATTCATCTATCATTTTTTCTGCATCTAGTTCGTGTCTTCTATAAAGTTCAAATATTTCATTTGATTTTAAATTTTTATTATACTTTTTGTTAAATCTTTTAGCTAAACCTAGTCCTGAAACAAAACTTTCAATCTCTACTTCTCTTAAGTTTGATGTTTTGAGTTCTTCTTTTTGGGCAGCCATATAAGGTAACTGATTGTGCCCCCATTCCCCTGCAACCCCATTAGGTCCTGAAACAATTTGCTTATCAATAGCTAGTCCACCTCCAGCCCCTGATCCTAGAATTATCCCATAAACAATTTTATAGTGTTTACCAGCTCCATCAATTGCTTCTGACAATGCAAAACAGTTTGCATCATTTTCACAAAAAACCTCTCTATTCAAAGTTGCTCTTAGATCTTTTTGAAAAGGTTTTTTTTCAATCCAAACACAATTAGGTGCATTTTTAACTAATCCTGTCTGTGGTGAATGAACACCTGGATGACAAACTCCAACCGGAAATACATAGTTATGTTTTTTTTCTAGTTCAGCAACAACGTCTTTAATTGTTTGAATTATTGTCATGTAATCTTTTGGGCAATCTCTTCTGCTTCTGTCAACTTCTTCACCGTTATCTTTTAAAATAACACTTTCTATTTTTGTTGCACCAACATCAAATCCAATTTGCATAACTAATAAGTTGCTCTACCACCGCTTAAATCAAAAACTGCAGCAGTTGAAAAAGAATTTTCTTCTGCAGCCAACCAAGTAACTAATGATGCTAATTCATCAACCTTAGCAAATCTATTTCTTGGAATTTTAGAAAGCATATAATTTATATGTTCTTCAGTCATTTGATCAAAAATTCTTGTCTTAGCTGCTGCTGGTGTTACAGCATTTACCGCAATATTTTTATCTGCCAATTCTTTCCCCAAAGATTTTGTAAGCCCTATAACTCCTGCTTTTGCAGTACTATATGCGCTAGCATTTGGGTTTCCTTCTTTTCCTGCAATGGATGCAATATTAACTATTCTTCCGTAGTTATTTTTAATCATATGAGGTGCTATTGCTTTACAACAATAGAAAACAGAATTTAAATCTAAATTCATTACTTTTAACCACTCATCATTTGGATAATTCCATACTTGGGTATTTTTACCTGCCATACCTGCATTGTTTACAAAAATATCAATATTTTTATCTTTAGTGCTTAGTTCAATATTTTTTGTAATATCATCAAAGTTAGTGACATCCACTATTTGATGACTACATTTTTCCGATGATAGTTCTTTTAAAGCTTCATCAACAGCTTTTTGATCGATATCCCAAATTATAACTTCAGCTCCAGACTCTAGAAATCTTTTTGTAATAGCATACCCAAAACCCTGTGCTCCACCAGTCACTATTGCTCTTCTACCTTTTAAATTATAATCATTCATATGTTGACCTTCTATCCTAGTTTTTTATTAAAATTTTAGAAAATGTAAAGTAATCATTAGATAATTTTCAAAATTAATGAGAGCTAGATGGAAGCCACAAATTAATTCCACCGTCTTTAGCTTTTTTGTTAATTGATGATAATTCTTTTTTTGAAAAATTTAAATTTTTTAAGCTTTCCACATTTTCTTTTAATTGTTTTAAATTTCTCACACCAATTAAAGCAGAAGTCACTGCTTTATTATTCAATGTCCATGCAAGAGCCATTTGAGATAAAGATTGGCCTCTTTTTTTTGCAATTGAGTTTAATTCATTAATCATTTTAATATTTTTTTTTGTAATTAAACTTTTGTCTAATGACGTAATTTTTTGATTTGCTCTAGAAATTTTTGGAATTCCTTTTAGATATTTTTCAGAAAGCATTCCTTGAGCTAATGGAGAAAATGCAATGCACCCAATTCCTTTTTTTAAGAGTGTTTTAGTTAAATCTTTTTCAATCCATCTATTTATTAGTGAATATGATGGTTGATGAATTAGAATTTTTATATTTCGTGATTTTAAAATTTCAAACATTTGATTAGTTTTTTTTGAAGAATAAGAGGAAACACCTATGTATTGAGCTTTTCCAGATCTATAAATACTTTCAAGGGCATCTGCCGTTTCTTCAAGTGGCGTATTAGGATCAAATCTATGTGAATAGAAAATATCAAAATAATCTACACACATTCGTTTTAGACTTTGGTCACAACTTGCTATTATATGTTTTTTAGAACCCCATTCTCCGTAAGGTCCTTCCCACATGTCATACCCAGCTTTTGAAGAAATGATAAGCTCATCTCTATACTTCTTTAGATCACCTTTCATCACTTTACCAAAATTTGTCTCTGCACTTCCATATGGTGGTCCATAATTATTTGCTAGGTCGAAATGAGTAATTCCTAAATCAAATGCTTTAAATAAAACTTTTTTAGATTCTGGATTGATAGTTTTTCCTCCAAAATTGTGCCAAAGACCCAAGCTTATTAAAGGAAGTTTAAGACCACTAGAGCCACAATTTCTATATTGCATCTCATCATATCTATTATGATTTGCTTTATATATCATTTAATATTCTTCTACTTCTTTTAATAAAGGCATTGAACTAGCAGCACCTAACCTAGTAGTTGATATACCACCCACTTTATTTGCAAAAATTATTGCATCTTTATAATTAGAGTCTTTAGCAAGTGCTACAGCTAGTGCTCCATTAAACGCATCCCCCGCTCCAGTAGTATCGATAACTTCATCTTTCAAACTTAACGCATCAATAAAATAATTTTCTTCCTTATTTTCAAAATAAACTCCTTTTGCACCTAAGGTAATAATAATATTCTTAACACCCATACTTAAAAATTCTTTTGCAGCATTTTGAATATCTTCTTTTGTCTCAATTTTTTTATTAAGATAAAACTCTGCTTCTGTCTCATTTGGTGTGAAAAAATCTAGTAATGAAAAATCTTCTTTTTGTATTTTTCTTGCTGGTGCTGGATTTAAAATTGTAAGACAATTATTTTCTTTAGCTTTTTTTAAAGCATACATTGTCGTTAAATCTGGGGTCTCCATTTGTGTTAAAAATATCTTTGAATCTTTTATTACATCTAAATTTTTATCAATATCTATATTTTGTAAATGCCCAGCAGCACCTGCAACAATATTAATTGCATTGTGTCCATTTTCATCAATCATTATTCCTGCAACACCAGTAGAAAGACTTGGATCTTGTATTACAGATGCTGTATCCACTCCTGCTTCTTTATATAAAGAGAGTGCCATTTCAGCATGACTATCTTTACCAATTTTAGTTATAAACTTAACATTACCCTCTAATCTTGCTGCTGCAATTGCTTGGTTTGAACCTTTTCCACCTGGTCCAACTAAATGGTTGTTTCCTAAAACTGTCTCACCTCTAGTAGGTATTTTATTTCCAAAAAAACAAAGGTCAGCAACAAATACACCAAAAATAATAATTGAATTCATTAATTTTCAAGAACCCAAACACTTCCATCTGGTTTAATTACACCTTTGGTTAATATAAAGCATCCAAATGGTCTAGCATCTGTTGTTGTAACAATTGCATAAGATTTTTTTGATTCTGCATAAAAAGATTTTCTCTCAATAGATCCTACATTCCAGCTTTCACCCGAAATATCTTTAACTGCTTTAATAAATTCTTTATGAGTTTCTGTTAATTCATTAGGATTGTCATCAACTTCCATTCTATTGGCTGCAGTTCCACCTTGGGATACAATAAAACTATCTAAAGGAAATACAGAAAGGATCGCTTTTGCTGCATCTTTAATATTTACACCATCTAATCTTATGACATTTTTATTCATAGAGTTTGCAGGAAAATTTGCATCTGCTAAAACTAATTTATCTCCATGACCCATAGTACGAAGTGTAAATAGAAGTTCAGGGCTTAGAATGGGATCAATTTTTATTAACATGAGAATATTATATTACATAAAAAAAAAGGGTGGAATAAAAATTCCACCCTTTGATCTTAAAATTTAATCTAAAGACTATTTAAAGTCGTTAGCATTTTTTGTAGTAACTAATTGAGTTCCAGTATCGATATTTGCATCGATTTTTTCACCATTAGCTAATGCAAGTGCGTATTTAACACCGTAAGCACCCATGTTATATGAAAACTGAGCAATTGTTGCAGTCATGTCACCAGCTAAAATACTTTTAGCAGCGTCAGGAGTTGCATCAAAACCTACAACTGTAACACCTTTCATTCCAGCATCTTTAAGAGCTTGAATCGCACCTAACGCCATATTATCGTTAGATCCAAAGATTGCTTTGATGTTAGGGTTTTTTACAAGAATAGACTCTGTAACTGATCTTGCTTTTGCAGTATCCCATTCAGCAGTTTGTGTAGCTACAAGATTTAAACCACAGTCTTTAAATCCTTTAATCGCACCATCTCTTCTAAGAAGAGCAGTTGATTGAGATTCAACACCAGTTAAAATTGCAACGTCAGAACCTTTTGCAGTTTTGTCACAAATAAATTTAGCAGCTAATTCTGCACCATTTTTATTATTTGTTCCAATAAAAGTTACACCTTTATTAATTCCTTGAGTATCAACAAATACAACTGGAACTCCACTTTTGATTGCATCATCAACAATTGGACCAAAGGCATTTGGATCACCAGGTGCTAGAGCTATTGCATCAACACCTTTTGCGATTTGATCTTCTACTTGGTTAATTTGTGCTTGAACGTCACCTTCTTGAGGTGGCGCTATAAGAACCAATTTAACACCTAATTTTTTTGCTTCATCCTTAGCTCCTTTTTCAACAGAAGCCCAAAAAGGGTTTCCTGATCCTGGACCTTTAATACTAAACAAAATAGTTTTTTCAGCAAAAGAACTTACTGAAGTTATGCTTAGAATAAGAAAAACAGATGTAATTAATACACCAATTCTTTTAATTAAATTATTCATATTATTTCCCTCTATATTATTATTATTTTTTAAAAACTAAGTGAATATTATTTTAAAAAAGAAAACAACTTTATTTTTTCTTTAATTTAGGGGCTTTTTTTCTAATGTCTTGTTCCTAGATCTTTTCTTAAGACATCTATATAGACAGCAATAACAATAATTGCTCCTATCAAAACTTGTTGCCAAAAAGAACTAACGTCCATTAAGTTTAAACCATTTCTTAAAATCCCCATTATCATTACCCCAACAAAAACACCAAGTACAGTTCCACGTCCACCAAAAAAACTAGCTCCACCAATAATGCAGGCAGCAATTGCATCTAGCTCTGCATTTAAACCAGCATTAGGGTAACCTGAGTCAGCTCTGCCAGCTAAAATTAAAGCACCAAACCCTGCTAACAATCCACATAAAGAATATACAATTACTAAAATTCTATTAACGTTTATTCCAGCTGCTCTTGCTGCATTTGGGTTTCCACCAATTGCATAAATCCATTTTCCAGTTCTAGTATGATTTAAAAATGCCCACATTAAAAAGAAAACAACTGCAATTAAAACTACGCTCACAGGAAGATACTGAGATTCTTCTAAACCTAACCAAGTTAAGTCAATTCTTCCATTACCAAGTAATCTTACCTCCTCAGTAAATCCACTAATTGGCACGCCTCCCGAAATAAGATTACCTGTTCCTCTAAATATATAAAGTGTTCCTAATGTCATAATAAAAGGATGGGGCATGCGAAGAATTGTAATACCCAATCCATTAACCATTCCACATAATGCACCCATTATTATAGGGATTATAATTACAATATACCAAGCAGCTCCTGCTTTTGAGGTTATCGCTAGAACCATGAGAGATAACATCATTATGGAACCAACCGACAAATCAATTCCGGCAGTGACAATTACTATAAACACTCCGAGTGCAAGCATTGATTGCCAAGAAATTTGTTTAAAAACGTTTGTTACGTTTCTCCAAGAAAGGAATACTTCAGGCTGCAAAAAATGAAGGACAGCTATCATTAAAAAAAGTAATAATAATATTCCATATTTGTCAAAATAAGGAATAGTTTTTAAAAAAATATTTTGTTTTTTATTTTCTTTAGTTTCCATAATTTATTTTTTTCCCATAATCCAACCAATAACTTCATCTCTTGAAGTTTTTGATAATTCAGACTCTGCAAAATTAGTTCCCTGAAAAAGTGCCATTACTCTATCGCAGACTGCAAAAATATCATCCATTCTATGACTAATAATAATTACACTTACACCCATTTTTTTTAAACTATTAATAAGATCTAAAACTTTTCCAACTTCTTTAATTGCTAAAGCTGCTGTAGGCTCATCCATGATTACCAATTTAGAATTAAATGCTGTAGCTCTTGCTATTGCAATCGCTTGTCTTTGACCTCCAGACAGTTCTTCAACTTTTTGATCTGCACTTTTTACATGAATTTTTAACTTATCTAAGTGCGCTTCTGACATTTCTTTAATCTTTTTATAATCAAGCAGTTTTAAGAAACCTACTTTTTTGGTTGGTTCACGACCAAGAAAAATATTTTCTCCAATTGGTAAATTTCCTGCTAAAGCAAGATCTTGATAAACCATTTCAAGTCCTAAATTTTGAGAGTCTCTTGGGCTTTCAAGCACTTCTTTGTTACCGTTAAAATATAGGGCTCCTTTACTTGGTTTATAAAGACCAGATAAAACTTTCATGAAAGTAGATTTTCCAGCACCGTTATCACCAACAACACCCAAACACTCTCCTTCTTTAATGGTTAGATTAACATCCTCTAATGCTGTGATAGTTCCAAAGTATTTACTTACACCTTTTGCTTCTAGAATTATTTTATTTGAAAAAGACATTGCTGCAACTTAAAAAGAAAATTAATTAATTGCAACAGGTTTTGATCTAATCAACTTTACAGTTTCTCTTTCTGCTCTTTTACACAGTCTTGGTGGTAAGTTTTTTGAAATTAATCTCATGTCTTCTAAGACAATTTCACCCATTTCTGTAAAAGTGTCCTTTAATGCTCCGGCACGATGTGCTGAAAATAAAAAATTTTTTACTTTTCTTATTGGGTCATTTTTTTTAACTGGTTCTTCAGGAAAAACATCTGTAGCCACATAAATATCACCTTTTTTAACTCTTTTGATCAGATCATCAAAATTAACAACAGCCGCCCTACTCATCAAAATAAATAGTGAATTTGATTTCAATTGATTTAGAAGTCTTTTATCAATTAGTGATTGGTTGTTCTTTGTAATTGCTGCCAATACATAAATTACATCACAAGTTTTAAACATATTATCTAATGAAATTGTATTAAAACCATCGTCTTTAATAGTTTTACTAGGAACCCAAGGGTCATATACGTTAATATCTTTTGAAAAAGGGGTCAGCAAAGGTGTCAATGCTTTTGCTAAATCACCATAACCCAAAAGGCCAATTTTTTTATCACTCAATAAAGAAGATTTTAAATTTCCATCTAAGCCATATTTTTCAGTTTTATTAAGAAAGTCTTTATGAGAATTATGAATATCTCTTAATAAAGACAAAGTTAAACCTAATGCAAGTTCAGCCACAGGTTTAGAAAATACTGGAGAGGTTGCTATTACATGAATTCCTTTTTGAAAACAATATTCATAGTCAATATTATCCATAAAATTACTTTCAACATTAATTACTGCTTTAAGTTTTTTTGCTTTTGATAAAAGAGATTTATCTAGATTGGGTTGGCCCATTATAAATGTAGCTCTATGAATATTTTCTTTGTAAAATTTATCTTTATTTTTTTTAGGTGCAATAAGAAGATTGTATCTTAATTTTAGTTCTTTCAATTTTTTTTTTGTAAAAATTAAGTCTAACGATCGTGGTGCTGGGTCAGAAATAACTAACAATTTAGACATATCTTTAAATATTTTTTCTTAAAATTTTTTTAATTTCTTGATTGGTGAATCTTTTAGGTTTTTTACATTTTGTTTTTATATTTTGCAAAATTCCTGTAACTGCTGCTTTCATCATTGAATCAATTATATCTAGCACATGCAATGATAGTTCACCATTGCATTTATGAGTTTTTTTATTTTCTATACAGTAAGCCATTTCAGCTAAACCAGCTCCTCTATAATTAGCATTTATTGCAGACTCGTTTGCTCTTGAACTTTGCGATCTAATATTAATCTTACCTAAAGGCATTTTATTAGTTTTATATTCAGTCCAAGGGTTACCTAATTTTTTACAAACATAAACCGAACCACCAAACATATTTGGATCAGGTACTATCATTGAACCTTTATCTCCATATAATTCAATATGGTTTCTTTTATGAGTGATGACATCAAATGATAAAGTTAATCTAATTACTGTTCCATTTTCAAAGATAATTGTTGATAAATATGTTGTAGGGCATTCAACCTTAAAAGTTTTGTTTTTTCTAGGACCTATTCCAATAGTTCTTCTTTTGACACCCTTAACAATACTACCTGATACTTTTTTTGCAGGTCCCAATAAATTTACTAAAGCTGTTAGATAATAAGGGCCCATATCTATTGCAGGTCCACCTTCTTTTTTTGCAAACCATGGTTCTGGATTGGGGTGATAAGATTGAACTCCTGGAAAGGCAAAAATAGCACTTCCTAAGTTTATTTTTCCAATGATTTTTTTATCTACTAGTTCTTTTGATTTTTGAATACCCCCACCTAAAAATGTGTCAGGAGCATTACCTATATAAAGCTTATTCTTTTTTGATAGTCTTAATAATTCTTGCCCATCTTTAAAATTAATTGCTAACGGTTTTTCAGAATAAACATGTTTACCATTAGTTAAGGCTTGTTTGGCTACCTGGTAATGAGCCTTAGGTATTGTTAAATTTAGAATTATTTCTATTTCTTTATCTTTTAACAGCTCTTTAACAGTTACTGCTTTAATTTTATTAATTTTAGCGCATTTTTTTGCATTATTAAAATTTATATCTGCACATTTAACTATCTTTATATTGTTAAAATATTTTTCAGCTCTAAAATATGTTTCAGAAATATGACCACAGCCAATTAATCCAACTTTAAAGATTTTACTCATAAAACTATCTAAACACCTTGTCTTTGTTTAGATTTACCTTCTTTATACAGTTTCAAAGCTTCTTTATTTTCTTCTGAAGTGGGAATTTCTAAAGTCGGGCTGTCCCAAAAAGATGATCCTTCTAACCACTGATAAGGTTCTGTTTTAATTGAAATTACATATGTGATATCAGATTTTTTTGCTCTTTTAAAAGCTTCTTCTAGATCTGAGATTGAACTCACTTCTTCAGATTTGGCTCCCATACTTGCGGCATGTTTAGCAAAATCAACCCCTACTAAACCAGGAGTGTTTGAACTTTTAAGTAAATTATTAAATTCTTTTCCACCCTTAAATAATTGCAGTCTATTGATCACAGCAAAGCCACCATTATCACAAACAATTATAATAAGTTTATTCTTAGTAATGACTGAAGAATAAATATCTGAATTATTTAATAAATAAGATCCATCTCCAACAAATGAAATTACTTCTTTATGTGGGTTTGCCATCTTAATACCTAGGGCACCCGATATTTCATAACTCATACAACTAAACCCCCACTCTGTTTCGTGAGTATTTAACTCTCTTGGTCTCCAAACCTGGGCAACTTCTCCAACTAATCCCCCAGCTGCAGTAACCGCAATATCTGACGGGTCAGAGTTTCTATATACTGCCCCAACAACCTGAACATAACTAGGTACCTTTTGATTTGTTGGTGCACTTTCTTTGTCTACATATTCATTCCAAGATTTAAGTTCAACTTGTGATTTTTTATTCCACTCATTGGGTGCTTTCCACTCACCTAGGACAGCTGATAATTCATCTAAGGAAGCTCTTGCATCTCCAACAACTGCTTGAGCTAAATGTTTATTTGCATCAAATCTTGAAACATTAATTGAAACAAGTTTAAAATCTTTATTTTCAAAGTTTGCCCATGATCCTGTAGTAAAGTCTGCAAGTTTAGTTCCAACCGCTATTGCAAGATCTGTCTGCTTTGCAAGCATATTAGTATTTTTTCCACCCAATCCACCTATTTGACCAGCATAGTGTGAATGATCTCTTTTCATTGTAGAATACCCCATTACAGTTTGTGCAACTGGAATATTGTGTTTGATTGCAAACTTACTTAAAGCATCCATAGCATCAGAGTAAAAAACTCCACCACCCGAAATAAGTATTGGTTTTTTTGATGACTTAATTTTATTTGCTGCCTCTTTAATTTGAAACTCATCAGGTCTAGGTCTTCTGATTGCATGAATTTTTTCTTTGAAAAAATCTTCTGGATAATCAAAAATTTGCCCTTGAATGTCCTGACTTAGAGAGATGCATGCTGGACCACAGTCCGCAGGATCTAACATAGTTTGAACTGCGTTAGGAAAAGATTGAATTATTTGTTCTGGTCTAGTTATTCTATCGAAGTACCTTGTTACTGGTTTAAAAGCATCATTAGCTGTAATGCTAGGGTTATTAAAATGCTCCACTTGTTGTAATACGGGATCTGGTATTCTGTTTGCATATGTGTCACCAGGTAAAAATAATATAGGCAATCTGTTACTCATAGCAACACCTGCTGCTGTAACCATGTTTGTTGCACCTGGTCCAACAGATGATGTTGCTATAAAAATTTGCTGTCTTCTTTTTGCTCTAGCATAGCCTATACCTGTTAAAGCCATATTTTGTTCATGGTGACCTCTATATGTTGGAAGGTCTTTCTGATTTTCTTCTAATGCTTGACCTAAACACGCAACATTTCCATGTCCAAAAATTCCAAATACACCAGGAAACAACGGTTCTTTTTTACCATCGATTAATATTTTTTGAGAAATTAAGTATTTAATAATTGCATGTGCGCATGTAAGAGTAATTTTTTTCATTTTAATTTATCTTTATATATATATAAATACTTATAAAATAACTAACCACACTAAGTAAACCTTATAAATAAATATGTATAATAAATTTGGACAATTCATCGACGGCAAGTGGCAAGCATCATCAAATAATGAAACTTACGACGTAATAAATCCCGCTACAGAAGAGGTGTTAGGTAAAGCATCTAAAGCTAGTCGTGAAGATGTTCAAAAAGCTTTAAAATCTGCAGAAAAAGGTTTGAAAATTTGGAGAGATACTGCTCCATGGCAAAGATCTTATATTATCAGAAGAATTGCTGATAAAATTAGAGATAAGCAAGATGTTTTAGCTAAATGGATGGCCCTAGAAGTTGGAAAACCATTAGCAGAAGGAATTGGAGAAGCAGGTGGTGCAGCTGATATATTTGAGTGGAATGCTGAGGAAACAAAAAGAATTTTTGGGCAAACTATAGAAAGTAGATTTCCAGATACAAGAATTCATGTTTACTACCAACCAGTTGGAGTAGTAGCAGCATTGGTACCATGGAATTTTCCATTAATTTTGGCATCAAGAAAAATTTCAACAGCACTTGCTGCAGGATGTTCTGTAATTTGTAAACCAGATGTAATTACCCCTGGAACAGTAATGGAACTAGTTAATATTTGTAAAGAAGCTGGTGTTCCAGATGGAGTGGTTAATCTTTTATCGGGTGATCCTGCTGAAATTTCTGAACAATTAATAGAATCTGATATTGTTAAAAAAATTTCAATTACAGGGTCAACTAGAGTTGGTAAGATTATTTTAAAAAAGGCAGCTGACAAAGTTCAAAGAGTTACTATGGAATTAAGTGGTCACTCTCCATTTATAGTTTTTGAAGATTCTGATATTGATAAAGTTGCCGATATGGCGGTTACTGCAAAATTTAGAAACAACGGACAAGTTTGTATTTCACCTAACAGATTTTATATTCAAGAAAGTAAGAAGGAAGAATTTATTAGTAAATTTATTGAAAGAACTAAAAAACTTAAAATTGGTAATGGAATGGATGAAGGTGTTCAACTTGGGCCATTAACAACTGACAAAAGATTGGCTGAAATTGAACAACTAGTTGAAACAACAAAGAATGAAGGTGCAAAAGTTTTGTTGGGAGGTAAAAGACCTGCAGGCTTTAATAAAGGATATTTTTATGAACCCACTGTTTTTGATGGCATTAAAGATGACTTTACAATAATGACACAAGAACCTTTTGGTCCTTTGGTTCCAATGCTATCATTTAAAACGTTTGATGAGGTTATTGAAAGAGCAAACAATAATGATCTTGGTTTGTGCAGTTATATTTATACAAATTCAATGGAGAAAGCTCATAGAGCATCTGAATTAATAGAATCTGGTTGTGTTGCAGTAAATACGGCTGCCGTTGCGTTTGCAGAAGCACCCTTTGGAGGCATTAAGCAAACTGGCTATGGTCGTGAAGGCGGATCAATGGCAATAAAAGATTATTTAAATGTCAAATATACTCACATGGGTATTAAAGGTTAGTTTTTGAGAATAAATAAAATAAAAAAAATGATGACTGAAGGAAAACCAGTAATCAATGGTTGGTTACAAATTCCTAGTACTGTTTCAGCAGAAGTAATGGCTCATCAAGGCTGGGACTCACTAACAATTGATATGCAACATGGGTTAGTCGATTACACTAATGCATTACCTATGTTACAGACAATTTCGTCAACAGATGTAACACCACTTGCTAGGGTTAACTGGAATGAACCTGGACAAATAATGAAAATTTTAGATGCCGGCTGCTATGGTGTAATTTGTCCAATGGTAAGCAATAAAGAAGAGGCCGAAAAATTTGTGCAAGCTTGCATGTATCCCCCACATGGATATAGAAGTTTTGGGCCAGTTAGGGGTCTAATTTATGGTGGTGCTGATTATGCAAAATATGCAAATACTGAATTGTTAAAATTTGCCATGATAGAAACCAAAAAGTCTTTAGAAAAATTAGACGAAATAATGTCTGTACCTGGTATTGATGGAATATATATCGGCCCTGCTGACTTGAGTTTAGCTATAGGTGAAGAACCAGGTTTTGACAGATCAGAAGATTCAAAAGCATATTCAGAAATTTTAAGAATTTTAGAGCATGCTAAAAAAAATAATATTTTTGCAGGTATCCACAATGGAACACCTGAGTATGCACTTAAAATGATTAATAAAGGTTTTAATTTTGTAACAATTGGATCTGATCAAAGAGCAATGAGTGCAGGCTCAAAAAGTGTTGTAGAAAAAATGAAAGGTTCTTCAAAGATGGAAGAGTCTAAGGCTTATTAAAAAAGTGTCAGATAAAAAAAAAATTCTTATAATTCAAAATATAAATGATGCAGGCCCAAAATTATTAACAAACCATCCTGATTATGAGTTTGAAATAATTGAAGATATAAATGATCCAGCTTTAAAACAAAAAATTGTAAATTGTGATGGTGCTTCACTAAGAACTGGTAAGTTATCTGGTGAAATTATAGATCTTGGAAAAAAACTAAAAATTATATCAAGACACGGAGTTGGATATGACAATATTGACTTAGATGCTTGTAAAAAAAATGATATTACAATTGCTATAACAGCAACAGCAAATGCTGTAGCAGTAGCGGAACATGTAATTTTTATGCTTCTTAGTATTTCAAAAAGAAAAAGTATGTACGATGATTGTGTTAAAACAGGTAATTTTAATGACAGAAACAAATTGCCAAAAACTATAGAAATATGGGGCAAAAATATCTTGATTGCTGGATTTGGTAGGATTGGTCAATGCTTGATCAAGAGATGCTTAGGTTTTGAAATGAATGTTTTTGTTTATGATCCATTTGTTTCATCTGAAATAATTGAATCTTTAGGTGGAAAAAAAGTTGAAGACTTGAAAGAAGCTGTAAAGACAATGGATGCTATCTCATTACATATACCTTTAAACAATGAAACAAAAAATATGATAAATTTAAATTTATTAAAAACAATGAAAAAAAATTGTATTATTATTAATGCTGCTAGAGGTGGAATAATTAACGAAAACGATCTAGATCAAGCATTAAATGAAAATTTAATTTTTGGTGCAGGATTGGATGTATTTGAAATAGAACCACCAGAAAAAAATAATCCTTTATTAAAAAATGACAAAGTATTTTTAAGCCCTCATACTGCTGCATTTACAGAAGAGTGTATGATTAGAATGGGTAAAGAAACAGTTCAAAATATTATTGATTTTTTTGATAATAAAATTGAAAAATCTAAAATAGTTAGATTATAAAATTACTTAATTATTTGTAAATTCGACTCTGCACAAGTTTTAGTTAAATAATTAAATCCTATTTTAGCATACTCTAATGGATTTGCTTTACTTGGGTCCTGCTCTGCTTCAACAACAAGCCATCCGGAATAATCATTTTTTTTTAAAAGATCAAAAAAAGGCTTATAATCAATACAACCATCACCAGGTACTGTAAAAGCACCCTCTAAAAATGCCTGTCTAAAACTTAAATCATCGTTCAAGGATTTATCTAAAATATTTTTTCTCATATCTTTGCAATGAATGTGAATAATTCTATCTTTAAATTTATCATAAGTTTCTAAGGAATTTCCATTAGCAAATAACATATGTCCAGTATCTAAGATTAATTTAACATGCTCTGACGTACTTTCTAATAACCTTTCAGTATCATTCTGTGTTTCAATGACTGTACCCATGTGATGGTGATATGCTAGAGGCATACCTTGATCTTCAAGATATTTACTAATTTCTGATATTTTTTTACAAAAATCTTTCCATCCATCCTTATCCATTTGTGGTCTTGTTGATAATGCTCTTGATTGATCACCTGCTATTGAACCAGACACTTCTGCAAAAACAATACAAGGTGCTTCACAATTTTTAAAAAGAATTAATTGCTCTTGTATTAATTTAATTTCATCTTTCACAGAGTTCTTTCTGAGGTTAGCCCCATACCATCCAGAACATAGTCTTAAGTTATGTTTTTCTAGCATTGGAATTAATTCATCTGATTTTTTTGGAAATTTTCCACCAGACTCTATTCCCGAAAAACCAGCTTCACTAGCCTCTGAAAGACATTGCTCTAAAGGAGTATCACCACCAAGTTCAGGCATATCATCATTGCTCCATGCTATAGGTGCTATTCCTAATTTTACTGACATAATATTTTTTTTTGTTATGATATATGAAAATGCAAACACAATGAAAACAAAAAAATTATCTTTAGGAATAGTTGGTGGGGGTCCAAAATCTTGGATCGGTCATGTACATAGAATTTCTGCCAGATTTGACAATCAATATGAGATAGTTGCTGGTGTTTTTTCAAGAAATGTAAAATTATCAGTTAGATTTGGGCAAAGTATTGGGATTGCAAAAGATAGATGCTACTCAAATTTTAAAGAGATGGCAGATAATGAGTCAAAAAGAGAAGATTGTATTGAAGTTGTATCCATAATGACACCTCCAGCAAGTCACCAAATTATTGCAGAGAAATTTATTGATAAAGATATTCATATTATTTCTGATAAACCATTTGCAGGAAATTTGGACCAAGCCAAAAAATTATATAAAAAAATTAAATCTAATAAAAAAATTAAGTACGCCCTAACTCATAATTATTCTGCCTACCCCATGGTCAGAGAAGCTAAGGTTCTGGTTGAAAAAGGAAAGATAGGAAAAGTTGAATATGTTAATGTTGAATATATTCAGGATTGGTCTGGAGGAGAAAATATAACTTCAAAAAATGCAAAGAAAAAATTAAAATGGAAACTAGATAATAAGATTGTTGGTGCTTCAGCTGTCCTTAATGAGATTGGAACACATTCTTATCATTTGGCATCATATATTTCTGGATTAAAGGGAAAAACTGTTTTTGCTGACATCAAACAAATTTCAAATAAAATTAAAATGGATGATAATGCTCAAGTGATGATTAACTTTGCTAATGGAGCTAAAGGAATGTTTTGGACAAGTGTGATGGCAAGAGGTGGAGTTTATGGTTTAAGAATAAGAATATTTGGTACTAAAGGAAGTTTGGAGTGGGTGCAGAATGACCCTAACTATCTAAAATTAAACCCAGCAAAAGGTGCTGTTAAGTTACTGGAGAGAGATTTTCATAATGCAGGATTTTCCTCAAAATTTTCTAGAATAAAATTTGGTCATCCAGAGGGTTATTTAGATGCTTTTGCAAACATCTATAGAGAGTTTGCAGACTCAATTAAAAGTAAGTCTAAGAAAAGATTTTTTTATCCAAATGAAGATGAGGGACTAGAAACTGCAAAATTTATAAATGCATGTAAAATTTCCTCTAAAAGAAAAAGATGGGTAAAAATATAATAAATATAGCTTTATTTGGTCTTGGCAGAATTGGCCAAATGCATGCTGAGAATTTAGTCAATCACCCTGAGTTTAATTTAAAATATATTTTTGATTTAGATAAAAATTTAACAAAAAAATTTTCAAAAAAATATCAATGTATTGCTATTGAAAATCCTAATATAGCCTTTGAAGATAAAAATATTAAAAGTATCTTCATAGCAACAAGTACGAATACTCACTTAAAATATATAGAAGGAGCAGTCAAAAATAAGAAAATTGTTTTCTGTGAAAAACCTTTAGATTTAGATTTGAAAAAAATTAATCAATGTAAAAAGAATATTAAGAAATATAATCCTAAAATTCAAATAGGGTTTAATAGAAGATACGATCCAGCTCACAACTCTTTAAGAAAAAACTTAATCAAAGGTAAGATAGGCAAGCTGGAAAAAATAATAATTACAAGCCGTGACCCTGCTCCACCTCCTTTAAGTTATTTGAAAACTTCTGGAGGTATTTTTAAAGATATGATGATACACGATTTTGATTTAGCTAGATATTATACTGGTTCAGACGAGTTTGAGTCTGTTTTTGCTATAGGTGAATATTTTTCAGATAAAAAATTTAGAAAAGTAAAAGATTTAGAGTTAGCAACTGTTATAATGAGATCTAAAAAAGGGGTTCAGTGTATTATTACAAATTCACGACACTGTAGCTTTGGGTATGATCAAAGAGTTGAGCTTTTTGGTGATAAAGGAATGATAATTTCTGATAATCAACGTGATTTAGAAACAGCAATTTATTCTAAAAATTCAACAAATAACAAATCTCCTTTTAAGACTTTTTTCATAGAAAGATATTCTGAAGCATACAAAATCCAATTAAATGATTTAGCAAAACTATGCAAAAAAAATATTAAACCTATTGCAGATTTTGAAGATGGAAGAAGATCTTTAATTCTTGCTGAAACTGCAAATAAATCTCTTAAGACAAAAATTTTTGAAAAAGTTAAATTTTAATATTTAGAAAAATATTCTTACTTAATAAACTATAAGTTGAAAAAATCTTGAATTTTTTCCAAAAATACGAATTATGTAAATTGACAAATTTATAATGAATATGATTATATCTCGAAAATAATAAAGGAAATACTTATGAAAAAATATATTGTAATGGGCAACTATACAGCAAAGGCCTTCCAAGGTTTTATGAAGGACCCTAAGCAAGATAGATCAACTGCAGTAAAAGCATTAACTGAAGCAGTTGGAGGGAAATTTGAATCTTTTTATATTACGAGAGGTCCTTATGATTTCATTGCTGTCACTTCAGGAGACATGCCTTACGAAAATTTTGCTGGTATAAAATTAGCTGTAGAAGCTAGTGGTACAGTAGAGAATATGGTAATTCTTGAAGAGATGGATATGAACAAAGCAGCTGAGCTTGCTGCTAAAGCTATGGCTGGCTACAAACCTGCTGGTTAATTATTTATGTTAACTTCCAGTTGCCATAAACTGGAAGTTAATTCGCTTTGAATAGAGTTGGAAACATTTTTCCAGATAAATCATCCCCATTTTTATAACCATTTTCTTCCATTATAGCTCTTTCTTCTCTAGCCCAATCTCCTCTATAAATAATTTTAGAATTTTCCTTTGCCATTCTTAATGTGTATCTATGGACATCTTTTTTAGGTGTAACAGTATTTAATCCTCCATGTAATGTTCTAATATCAAAATAAATACAGTCACCAACTTCCAGATCCCATTGTAAAAATTCATAATCATCTTTATTTTTTAATATGTTAGGAGTTAATTCATATTTTTTTCCATTAACAACTCCAACCTTACCATCAACTTCATGGCCATCATTAAATCTTGTTCTTAAAAATAGCTTATCCCATAAATGTGAACCTTTAACCCAAGCTATACCATCTTCTTTTTTAACCGATTCAAGTGGTATCCATAAAACACACATAGATCCTTCAAAATCAAAATATGAAATATCATGATGAAAAGGTGGTGATGACTTCGACCCTGCTTCCCTGAAAAACCAATTATCCATCACTAAATTAATCTTTCGTGCTTCTAAAAGTTCTGCTGCTATTTTGGGTGTTGGTGAATTAAATACAAAATCTTTGAATTCTTCATGTAAATTCCAGGTCCAAAAATCCTCATAATATCCAGGTAGTTTTTGATCTTTTGTGTGATTTACAAATCTTGGACTAGGACTTTCTTTGCCTTTTTTAATTCCATTTTTTAACTTTTCAATCCATGCGTTATCAAATTTGCCTTTAATTAAGACCGCACCATCTTTTTTAAATAGATCCACTTCTGCTTTGGTAATAATTTTGCTCATATATTGTTATTATAATATAATGTAATAAAAATAAGATGAAAACATTAAGTGATACTTTTGGAAGAAAATTCCCCTATATAAGATTATCAATTACAGATGTATGTAATTACAGTTGTACCTATTGTTTACCACAAGGATATAAAAAGACACCTGGAGACACGAGAAGTTTTATGTCTGCTCAAGAAATATCCAGATTAACAAAAGCATTGTCTGAACTGGGTGTTTGTAAAATTAGATTAACTGGTGGAGAACCAACGGTTAGAAAAGACTTTTTTGATATCCTTAAAGATATGAAGCAAAATTCAAATATTCCCAAAGTAACAATGACGACTAACGGTTATCGTTTAGACAAAATTGCAGAACAATTATGTGAAGCTGGTTTGGATGGAATAAATATTAGTATAGACAGTTTAAATAGGGAAACCTTTAAAAGACTAACTGGACATGACAGACTTGAAGAAATTTTAGAAGGTATAAAGATTTTACAAAAATTAAATTTCAAAAATATTAAAATTAATGCTGTTTTACTTAAAGGCATCAACGATACACATAAAGATTTTAAAAAATTTGGAAATTTTATAAAAGATAACAATATTGATTTTAGATTTATAGAGTTAATGCAAACAGGTGATAATTTAGAGTATTTTAAGAAAAATCATGTTTCCTCTAAAATATTCAAAGATTTTTTAGAAAAAAATAACTGGATCCCTCAAACATATGGGAAAGATGCAGGTCCTTCATTAAATTTTATACATCCGGAATTTAAGGGGAAATTTGGATTAATCGCTCCCTACACTAAAGATTTTTGTCAAACATGTAATAGATTGAGAGTTACCTCTAGAGGTGATTTAAGATTATGTTTATTTGGTAATACTGGAATTAGTATTAGGCATTTATTGCAAGACGATGCTCAAAAAGATGAACTTGTAAATCTAATAATTAAACAATTACACCTTAAAAAAGAGTCACATTATTTAGAGCTTGGAGATACTGGAATTACTCCAAATTTATCAACTACTGGAGGATAAATGGAAAACTTAAAGGTGATAAATGAAGAAAAATTAAAAGATTGGGCTAAGGAAATTTTTAAAAAAAACTCATTTAACATGATTGATGTTTCATCAAAAAAAGAAACATTTAGAAGAGCATTAGCTTCTGGTAAAATTTATGTAGGGAAAGAAGTTTTTAACCTAATTAAAAATAAAGAAATGCCTAAAGGTGATCCAATCACTTTAGCTGAGGTATCTGCAGTCTTGGGTGTTAAAAAAACAAGTGAATTAATTCCACTATGTCACCCACTTCCAATAGATCATACGGCAACTAAAATTATCATGCATGATGAGGATGCTTCATTAGAAGTTTTTTGTGTTGTCTCTGCTGTTGCAAAAACTGGTGTAGAAATGGAAGCTATTATGGGTGTTAATACTGCACTAATAACTATTTACGATCTAAGTAAAATTGTAAATCCGCATCTTAAAATTGATAATGTTAAGCTATTAATTAAAGAAGGTGGAAAAAGCGGTTTATGGATTAATCCTGATGGCTTACCAGGATTTTTAAAAGATATCTTTTAGTTTATTGTGTCTATTTATCTAAAATCACAAAAGATAATTAAAGAATGGGTTGATTATAATAATCATCTCAATATGGCTTATTATATTTTAATATTCGATCAAGCTCTTGAGGTAATGCTTGAAAAATTTAAAATGGGTGCAGACTCAGCTAAAAATGAAAAGAGAAGCACAATGGTAGTTGAAACCAATACTAAATATATTAGTGAAATAAAACAAGAAGATGAAGTGGATATCATGCTTACCTTTTTTGATCATGATAAAAAAAGACTACATTTAAAACTTGAAATGATTGAAGAAAAAACAAAAAAAATTTCTGCATCTATAGAGTGGCTTTCCTTATACATTAACCTAGAAACTAGAAAGGTTACAGAATTTGAAAATGAGAAGATAGAAATAATGGATCATTTTATTGAACAAAATAAAGATAATTTTAATAATGAAGATTTAAAATTTTCATCTAAAATTAAAAAATGAAAATTAAACTTGAACTCTTTGGTGCGAGTAGAGACTTTAGTAATAAAGATCACTTAGAGTTTAATATTAAAGGACAGCTTGAAATTAAAGATTTTCGGAAAGAAATAATTAATTATTTAGATAAAAACTTTAAGGGTAATGAAAGTTTTATTAAAATTGTAAACAATTCTGTTTTTTGCTCAGAAGATAATAATATTATCAATGATGACTTTAAAATTATAAAAGATCAAAAAATTGGGATTATACCTCCAATAGGTGGTGGTTGATGCTACATACAAAAATAATAGACATTGAAAAAAATAAAATAAAAATTTCTATAGCAGAAGCTTTTATAAAATCTTCTTCATATGGTGCATCAATTATTTTTAATGGTACGGTTAGAAATATTAATGAAAATAAAGAAGTTGTTGGAATAACTTATGATAGTCATGACGAATTAGTATTAAAAAGCTTTGATGAAATTTACAAAGAAACTACTGAAAAATTAAAAATTATGGATAAAGCAGTATTTATAGAGCATGTTAAAGGTTATGTAGGACTTGGTGAAACTAGTATTATTATTGCAGTTGCCTGCAAACATAGAGATGAAGCCTATGAACTATCTAGATATATTATTGAAGAAATTAAAAAAAGATCTCCTATATGGAAAAAAGAACATTATAAAAATGAACAAAGTAAGTGGCTAAAAGGTAATCCTATTAAAAATGAAAAAATATAAAAATTCAGAAATTACACCTGAACAAATATACAATAAAAGAAGAAAGTTTATTAAGTCTATTAGCCTAGGTGTAGGCTCATTATCCTTAAGCACCATACCATTTTTAAACAAAGCTTATTCACAAAATAAAAATGAACTAACATCATATGAGGATATAACAAGATACAACAATTATTATGAGTTTGGGACTGGAAAAGGTGATCCTTTCAAAAATTCACAAGAATTTGTTACTAAACCGTGGAGTGTTACTATTGAAGGTGAAGTAGACAATCCAATTACACTTTCAGCTGATGAAATAATTTCTTTATTTCCTTCTGAAGAAAGAATTTACAAACTTAGATGTGTTGAAGGATGGTCTATGGTTATTCCTTGGATGGGATTTTCTCTAAGTAAATTACTTAGTAAGGTATCTATTAAAAATACTGCTAAATTTGTTGAATTTGAAAGTGTTTATGATCCTGAGCAGATGAAAGGCCAGAGATATCCAGTTTTAAATTGGCCCTATAGAGAAGGATTAAGAATTGACGAAGCTATGCATCCTATAACAACAGTTGTTACTGGGCTTTATGGAAAGGCATTGCCTAACCAAAATGGAGCTCCATTGAGAATTTTTGTTCCATGGAAATATGGTTTTAAAAGTGCAAAAGCAATTGTTAAAATAAAATTAGTTAAAAAAATGCCTACCTCATCTTGGATGAGATCGTCCCCAAGAGAATATGGGTTTTACTCAAATGTTAACCCAAATGTTTCACATCCTAGATGGTCACAAGCAACAGAACGTGTCATAGGTGAGGGTATTTTATCTCCCAGAATTGAAACTGAAATGTTTAATGGGTACGGTGATGAAGTTGCAAATTTATATTCAGGTATGGATTTAAAGAAAAACTTTTAAATACATAAAATTATTTTTATAAAAAATGCATAAATATATAAAAATACCGATTTTCTTTTTATCTTTACTGCCAATATTAATTATTTTTTATCAAATTATCTTTAACCAGTTAGGTCCTGAACCTGTAAAAGAAATTACACATGTAACTGGTAATTGGACTCTTCGTTTTATTATAATAACTCTTGCAATGACTCCTCTACAAAAATTTACTAAATTAAATTTTTGGATTAGCTATAGAAGAATGTTTGGCTTGTTTGTCTTTTTTTATGCATCAGCACATATGATGACATATGTGGGAATAGATTATCGCTTTGATTGGTCTAGTATTAGTGATGATATTGTTAAAAAAAAATTTATATTTGCTGGATTTTTAGCTTGGCTTTTATTAGTGCCACTTGCTCTTACTTCATCTAAACGAATGATAAGGTTGTTGAGAGATAAATGGAAAAAACTACACAAACTTATTTATATAATTTCTTTATTAGGAATTACTCACTACTTGTGGTTAGTCAAAGTAGTTACGGCAGAGCCTTTAATTTATCTTATTATTATAGTAATTTTACTTACACTAAGAATTAGAATGAAATTTAATTAATTAGGTTGACTTTTTTCAGGTACGCAAATTTCTGACCTTGTTAGAAATCTCCTTCCAGTACCATTATCTAGAGAGAACATTCCACCCATTCCTTTAATACAATCAATGATTAAATCTGTATTTTTCCAGGCTGTGTGCTGAGTTTCACTTATATAGAAAGGGATACCTCCAATTTTTCCAACCAATACATCGTCATCACTTATTAAAAATTCTTTAACAGGATAACACATTGGAGCACTGCCATCACAACAACCACCTGATTGATGAAATAAAAGCTCTTCACCATGATCTTTCTTTAAATCTTCAATTAATTCTAATGCTAAATTTGTTGCTGATACTTTCATAATTTTATATGGCCCGTATATTTTACGGGCCAGAATAATATATCTGTTAAAAGAAACCTAATTTTTTCTCACTATAAGACACGTGTAAGTTTTTCACTTGTCTATAATGATTAAGCATCATTTTATGAGTTTCTCTACCAATTCCAGATTGCTTGTAACCTCCAAAAGCAGCATGAGCTGGATAAGCATGGTAACAGTTTGTCCAAACTCTTCCTGCCTGGATACCCCTTCCCATTCTATAAGCAACATTCCCATTTCTAGTCCAAACACCAGCACCTAAACCATAAAGAGTGTCATTAGCAATTTCTAATGCATGAGCTTCATCTTTAAATTTAGTAACTGATACAACTGGACCAAAAATTTCTTCTTGGAATATTCTCATAGAGTTATCACCTTCAAAAATAGTAGGTTGGATATAATTTCCTTTTTCCAAACCACTGTTTAAGTTGGCAACTTCACCTCCACATAGAACTTTAGCTCCCTCTTTCTTACCTAAATCTAAGTAAGATTTTATTTTTTCCATTTGCTCCAATGATACTTGAGCACCAATCATGGTTTCCATTTTTAAAGGGTTATCTTGAACGATGGCTTTTGTTCTAGCAATTGCTCTTTCCATAAATTTATCATAGATAGATTCTTGAACTAATACTCTACTAGGACAAGTACAAACTTCACCTTGATTGAGAGCAAACATTGTGAAACCTTCAAGACATTTATCAAAGAAGTCATCATCTTGATCCATGACATCTTCAAAGAAAACATTTGGAGATTTTCCACCTAATTCTAAAGTTATTGGAATTAAGTTTTGCGCCGCGTACTGCATGATCAAACGTCCAGTTGTAGTCTCACCTGTAAAAGCAATCTTTCTAATTCTTTTAGATGACGCTAAAGGTTTTCCTGCTTCCAAACCAAATCCGCTTACAACATTAAGAACTCCAGGAGGTAATAGGTCTCCAATCAATTCCATTAAAAGCAAGATAGATGCTGGTGTTTGTTCAGCTGGTTTTAAGATTACACAATTTCCTGCAGCCAAAGCTGGTGCAAGTTTCCATGTTGCCATTAATAATGGGAAGTTCCAAGGTATAATTTGTGCAACCACACCAAGTGGTTCAGGGATATGGTAAGAATATTCACTATTACTTATTTCTGAAACCGACCCCTCTTCTGCTCTAATAACTCCAGCAAAATATCTCCAATGGTCAACAACTAATGGTAAGTCAGCTGCCATACATTCTCTAATGGGCTTTCCATTGTCTAAACATTCAGCAGTTGCTAACAGCTCTAAGTTTTTCTCAATAACATCTGCTATCTTAAGCAAAATATTTGATCTTTCTGTTATTGATGTAACACCCCAAGTAGGAAAAGCTGCGTGTGCCGCATCAAGTGCTGCCTCAACATCTTGTGCATTAGATCTTGGAACGGAACATATAACTTCATTATTGATTGGGCTTACGTTATCAAAATATTTTCCTGATTTTGGTTTAACGAATTTACCACCTATAAAATTTCCATATTGTTCTTTAAATGGAAATTTAACTTTTAAGTGAGACGTATCTAACATTGGAGATCGTCCACCTTTTACTGTTTCTGTACTCATTTTTATCCTCTCTCTCTTATTAATATTCTTAAGCTTATTTTTTTTTATTGGCTTAAGTAACTTCTTTTTAGTCACACCTTTTTTCTTTTTGACTTTTTTAATACTTTTAGGTGATCGTTTGACCAAGTTTTTTTTAATTTTTTTTTTGGCCTTACGTTTAGATTTTTTGGCTGTTTTTTTAATTTTAGTAGCCATTACTTAATTAAACAAAAATTAATCTTAATATCTACGCATTATATTATTAAGTTTCTACTCAAGATTGAATACAACCTACATCTTGTGCTTAATTTAAAAATAGTATGTTAATATTTTTTAGATTTCAAATCTTTTTCTTTAACTAATTTTTTTTATTATTATCTACCTCAAAGCTCTCTAATTTTGAGATCAAGTCTTCTTTAGGTTTTGATGCTTCTTTTTCTTTTTTTTTAAATTGCTCAAATTTTAAAGCTTCCTCTTCTTCTTTTTGTTTCAGCTCCTGATCAAATTTATCTTCCCACTTTTTTATATTTTGATTTTCTAACTCTTTTTGTTTATGATCTTTTTGATCTTCTATTCTTTTCTGTTCCAGTTCTTTTCGTTTTAATTCTTTTTCTTTTAATTCTATTTTCTGCTCTCTAAACTTTAATTTTTCTTCTTCTGTTTTAATCTCATCATCTTTTATTGATTGTTCTTTATCTTTTGACTCAAGTTCTCGTTCTCTTAATCTTACATCTTGTTCTTTTATTTTTATCTCATCATCTTTTGCTGATTGTTCTTTTTTTGTTATACTTAATTCTTTTTCTCTTAATCCAATCTCTTTTTCTCTTAATCCAATCTCTTTTTCTCTTAATATACTATCTTGTTCACTTATTTCTATTTTCTGCTCTCTAAACTTTAATTTTTCTTCTTCTGTTTTAATCTCATCATCTTTTATTGATTGTTCTTTATCTTTTGACTCAAGTTCTCGTTCTCTTAATCTTACATCTTGTTCTTTTATTTTTATCTCATCATCTCTTTTTAATTGTTCTTTTATTTTTAATTCTATTTTTTTTTGTTCTTTTTTAACTTGCTCTTCTCTGAATTTTAATTCATTTTTTTCTGCAATTTTTTGTTTTTTTTTGAAATTTTTATAAACCGTATTAAAAGACTGAGTTGTAAAATTTGTTATTTTTTGCAATCTTAGTTTGATCTCATTATGCTTTTTTTGTTTCTTTTTTTTCAATGTTGTTTCTCAATAACCATCATCTAGTCAATTAATTATTCTTTTTTATCTTCTGGTTTTTGCTCTTGTTCAGCTTGTACTTGAGCTTCTGGTTTTTGCTCTTGTTCAGCTTGTACTTGAGATGCTTGTTTTTGTGCTTCTTCTCTTTGTGCCTGTTTTTTTTCTTCTTTTCTTTGTGTTTGTCTTTGTTCTTCTTCCCTTTGTATCTGCCTTTGTTCTTCTTTTCTTTGTGTTTGTCTTTGTTCTTCTTGTCTTTGTGTTTGTCTTTGTTCTTCTTGTCTTTGTTCTTCTTGTCTTTGTGTTTGTCTTTGTTCTTCTTGTCTTTGTTCTTCTTGTCTTTGTTCTTCTTGCCTTTGTTCTTCTTGTCTTTGTGTTTGTCTTTGTTCTTCTTGCCTTTGTTCTTCTTGTCTTTGTGTTTGTCTTTGTTCTTCTTGCATTTCTTTTATTAAGTCTTCTTGTCTTTTTATTTCAATTTTATTTATTATTATTTTATTTGAATTCTTATTTTCTTTTTTTATTATTTTTTTTTTTTGAACTATTTTTTTTATTTTAATTTTTTTAGTTTTCCCTCTTTTAACAGAAGTAGTCTTTTTTAATTTTTTTTGTTTAATTTTTTTTTTTGATACTTCTTTGATCAAGTTACGTTTTGACTTTTTTTTGATTTTACTTTTTATTTTCTTATCTATTTTTTTTTTCTTCACATGCTAATTTCATCAAATTATCTACAAAATGAATATAGACTTGCTGACTAAAATGGGTGCAACTTATGATTGATTTAACTACATCTTGTGCTTAATTAAAAGTTGTTTAATAGTTTTGATATGAATGAAGATAAAAAAAAGATTTGCAATCAGCTACTTTTGAAAGGTTACTCCAACATTTGGATAAAAGAAAAGATGTTCAAAATATTGACATTATGAATCTTGCTGGTTTTTGCAGAAACTGTTTATCAAAATGGTATCGAGAAGAAGCAGAAAAAAAAGGTATTGAAATTTCAGATCTAGATGCACGCGAACACGTATATGGTATGCCTTATCCTGAGTGGAAAGAAAAATATCAAAAATAATTATTTTTCCTTAAGTCTTGGAAATAGTTCTACAAAATTACAGGGTTTATGATTTATGTCTAATTGATGTTTTAAAATTCCATCCCAAGCATCCGTGACCCCACCTGAAGATCCCGGTAAAGCAAACACATACTTACCATTAGCTAGCACAGCACAAGCTCTTGATTGAATAGCAGATGTACCAACTGTTTTTAAACTTATTGTTCTAAATACCTCTCCAAAACCTGGAATATGTTTGTCAGCAATCTCGTTCACTGCCTCTGGTGTAATATCTCGACCTGTAAGTCCAGTGCCACCTGTTGTGATTACAACATCTATTTCAGTTCGATTAATCCAATCTTTAAGGATTATAATAATGTCTTCTTTGTTATCTTTGCAAATTTTTCTATCGATTAATTTATGTTTAGCCTCCTCTATTTTTTTTACTAAGATCGCACCTGACTTATCATTCTCAAAAGTTCTAGTGTCCGTAACAGTTAAAAGTGCTATATTTACAATCATAAATTTAAAATAATTACTGTGATTATATTATCATTTTTATTTCTTCTGACAGCAACTTTATACTCAAGTGTTGGATTTGGGGGTGGCTCTACTTATCTGGCTCTTCTATTAATCTGGGATGTTCCTTACTTAATCTTTCCTGTAATTGCCCTCTTTTGTAATATTATTGTCGTATCAGGAAATTGTATTAACTATATTAAAGCTGGGAATATAAACCTTAAGATACTTACCCCATACTTAATGTCATCTGTTCCACTTGCATTCATAGGTGGATCATTATCAGTAGATAAAGAAGTTTTTGAAATTTTACTTTTTGTCGTCTTGACACTAGCAGGAGCTCTGCTTCTTCTGAAATTTCAATCTTTTGATCAAAAAATTGAAGTTTATAAAAAGATACCAATTATATTATCATTATTGATTGGTGCATCTATTGGATTTGTATCTGGTGTGGTTGGTATTGGTGGTGGTATATTTTTAAGTCCAATACTATTATTGGTCAGAGTTGATAGCGCTAAGAACATTGCAACAGCAGCATCTCTTTTTATATTAATCAATTCTATGTCAGGACTTGCTGGTCAATTCACAAAATCTTCTGTAATAAATGAAATTTATAGTTATTGGCCATTATTTCTTTTAGTTTTATTGGGAGGTCAATTAGGAAATTATTTAAATCTTAAAATTTTTCCTGCAAGAATGTTGGCTTTAGTAACATCGACACTTGTCATATTTGTCGCTATTCGAATGGGACTGAAGTTGTTTGCATAACACAAGTATTGAATTATTATAGATAAAATATGAAAACATTCAGAGCTTTTGGACCAACTATAGGAAAAACAAAGTTATCCAAAAAAATTATTACTATATTAAATAATCATATTGATAAGTCTCAATTATCAAAAAAAAATGATTATAGCTCTAAACTAGCAAGTCAAATTAAGAATGAAATCAAGATTCCTAAAAAATTGGTTAATAAGAGTTTGTCTAAAGAGTTAATAAAGAATATCAAAATTTATCTTGATAAGTCTGAAGTAAAAAAAATTAAAGAAATTAAAATAATTAATCTATGGGTAGTTAGACAATTAAAAAATGAATATAATCCCATTCATTATCATGATGGACAATTGTCAGGAGTTGGCTATCTTAGAATCCCAAAAGACATGAATCAAAATAAACTTGTTAAAAATAAAAAGTTTAAAACTAATGGAACTATTGATTTTATTAATGGGCAAACACACTTTTTGAGTAAAAGTATCTATAATTTAAACCCTAAATTAGGGGATCTATTGATTTTTCCAAATTATTTGATGCATACTGCCTACCCATTTAATGTTGATGGTGAGAGAAGATCTTTCTCTTTTAATGCTAAAATATTATTCAAAAAATGATTGCTAATCACTCAATTAGTTATATAAACAGCTGACCGATTTGATCCATATTGCAGGTACTAACTGCTAAAAAGGAAATCATTAAATTAATTGGTAAGGGTAGTTGGACTATATTGTGCGCCTGGCATAAAGCTAAAGCACTAAAAAAGTAAGGAACAAAGATGGATATAAATTTTTTCAAAGAAACCAGAGTTCTAGATGGTGGAATGGGTCAAGAGTTATTAGCGAGAGGTGTAGAAGCAAATGGTACCCTCTGGAGTGCTAATGCATTATTGCAGGAAAAATATCATCAACTTTTGCTTGATACACACTTAGATTTTATAAATTCAGGTGCTGAGATTATTGTAACAACAACATTTACCACAAGAAGAATGAGATTAAGGGATAATGGTGTTGAAGATAAATTTGAGTATTTAAATACTAAAGCTGGTGAAATAGCTAAAAAAGCAAAAGATTTAAATCCACATATCTTAGTTGCTGGAGGATTGCCTCCTCAATATTTAACCTATGAAGCAGACACAAGAGCTAATGATGAAATTAAAGAAAATTTCTATGATCAAGCAAAATTACTTGATCCTTTTATAGATTTTTTTTATTTTGATGTATTAAGTAGCGTAAGAGAGTTTAAATTAGCTATCGAAGCCATAAAAAGTTTCAATAAACCTTATCTTATTGGGGCTCATATCTCAGAGGGTGTGAAATTGCCAAGTGGTGAAAATATTTCTGAGATTATCACAACAATAAATCACAAAAGTTTACTTGGAATAATACTTTCTTGTGTATCACCAGAAAATTATGAAAAAAATCTTAATGAAATAAAAAGTTTAGATGTTCCATTTGGCTTTAAACTCAATGGGTTTATTACAACAAAACCTACAGCTGGTTACACAAATACTTTTAATAAAAGTAAAACAGGAAACCCAAATGAATTTCTGGGTCATAGAGAAGATCTGATACCAGAAAAAATGGCTTTAATAGCAAAAAAATTTAAAGAAGCTGGTGCAACAATTCTGGGTGGTTGCTGTGAAACCAGACCATCACACATTAAGGAGATGGCTAAACTTAAGTAATTTTTTTATTTCCTGCTTTTTTTACAAAATAAAGCCCAACTAAAACCGCTAATAGTGAAGTTAAAACTTTATCAGTAATTAATTCATCTAAAAATATATAACTTAATATAATTCCAAAAATAGGTATTAAATAAGAAACTTGAGACTGAAATATTAGTCCATTGTTCTTTAAAATTCTAAATCTAAGAAGCCATGCTAAACCTGTTGATACTAAACCAAGATAAACTACAGAAATACTTGACACTATTGAGGGTGTAGTTTCCCAAGGTTTTTCTATAAAAGAAACTAAAGGTATCAAAATTATTATAGCCCAGATTAATATTGAGCCTGTTACATTTTCATTTTTTTTATCACTGATTTTAAGAGTTAAAACTCCACCTACTACATAACAAGTTGACCCAAGTAAAATCATTAATGCAGAGAAAAAATTATTATCATTAATTAACAAATTGTCTGAAAATAAATAAACTATTCCTGAAAAACCAATTAATATTCCGAATGTTTTAATAAAGTCAAATTTTTCATTTTTAGTAAAAAAATGTCCTAATACAGTTGAGCTTAATGGTGTAGTTGACATTAATATTGCTGCTAAATTACTTTGAACCGATTTTACACCGTAGGCAATTAAAAAAAATGGTAGTACTAAATTTACAAATCCAATTATAGCAAACCAATACCAATCTTTTGAAAAAGCTTCTATTTTAATTTTTTTATAAAAACATAATAATAGCACTGGAATTGATCCAAAAAAAACTCTTAAGAAAGCAATTGTAATAGGACCAAAAGATTCTGTTGCAATTTTTATATTAAAAAAAGCTGACGCCCATATTAAAGATAAAATTACTAATAAAGTATAGTCAATTAATTTAGGCTGTCTCATTCAATTATATCTTCAACTTTTCCATTTGTAATTTTTTGAATATCTTTAAAATTAATCTTAAAAATGCAGTTTGGATGTCCCGCTGCAGCAAACAGTTCATTAAACCTTTCTAAAGATTTATCTATAAAAATTTCCAGCTTATTTAAATGACCTACTGGTGAAACACCACCAATTGTATAGCCAGTTTGAGTTTTAACTTCTTCTGGAAAAGCCATAGAAATATCTTTTATATTCTTAATTTTTTTTAATTTATTTAATGAGCATCTCTTGTCACCTGCCACTAAACACAAGGTAAAATTATCCCCAGTTTTAAATAATAAGCTCTTAACAATTGCACCCACATCACAACCTAAAGCTATTGCTGCATCTTTTGCTGTTCTGGCTGAATTTTCAAGTACGATAACTTCCAAAGATTGGTCAAAACCTTTAAGAAATTTTTCCACTCTTTTAACTGGTTCTTTGTCTAATAAGCTCATATTTCAACTAACAATTGATTGCTAATTTAGCAAATAATGTTGTAATTCATATGTAAAAAACGCATAGGTGATATTTATTAATCAAGCAATATTGTTTTAAAAAGATTTGTTAATAATGAGCTACAAAATTTAAAAAGGGAGAAACTATGACTGCTAGTAATGTATTAAAATTTATTAAAGATAAAGAAGTTGAATTTATTGATTTAAGATTTACTGACCCTAGAGGAAAACTTCAACATTTAACTATGGACCATACGATTGTTGACGAAGAAATGCTTAATGAGGGTGTATTTTTTGACGGTTCATCCATAGCTGGGTGGAAGGCTATCAACGAGTCAGATATGATTTTAAAACCTGATACATCAAGACTTGTTATGGATCCTTTTACCTCTCATAATACTTTAATACTTTTTTGTGACATTTTAGATGCTGTTAAAAAATCTCCTTATGAAAGAGACCCAAGAGGAACGGCGAAAAAAGCAGAAGAGTATTTAAAAAAATCTGGAATTGGTGATAAAGCATTTTTTGGTCCTGAACCCGAATTTTTTGTTTTTGACGATGTTAGAATTAATAACAATCCAAATAATACTGGTTTTATAATAGACAGCAAAGAAGGTCCTTATAATTCTGGAACTATATATGCCAATGGAAATATGGGTCACAGACCTCCAGTTAAAGGTGGATATTTCCCAGTACCTCCAGTTGATAGTGAGCAAGATATGAGAGGTGAATATTTAAAAAGTTTAAAAGAAGTTGGTGTTAAAGTTGAAAAACATCACCATGAAGTTGCTCCAAGTCAACATGAGCTAGGTATGGTTTTTGGAACTTTAGTTGAAACAGCAGATAATGTTCAGCTTTATAAATATGTAGTTCAAATGGTTTCTCATTCATTCGGAAAAACAGCAACGTTTATGCCTAAACCTGTTGCTGGTGACAATGGTTCTGGAATGCATATTCATCAATCAATTTGGAAAAATGATAAGCCTGTTTTTTCTGGTGAAGCTTATGCTGGATTATCAGAGATAGCATTACATTATATTGGTGGTATTTTAAAACATGCAAAAGCTATTAATGCTTTTTCAAACTCTACAACAAATAGTTATAAAAGATTAATACCAGGATTTGAAGCACCTGTACTGTTGGCTTACTCTGCAAGAAATAGATCTGCATCTTGTAGAATACCAATTAGTTTAAATAAAAATGGTGCCAGATGTGAGATAAGATTTCCTGATGCCTCAGGAAACCCTTACTTAACTTTTGCTGCTATGCTTATGGCTGGTTTAGATGGAATTAAAAATAAAATACACCCAGGTGAATCTTTTGACAAAGATCTTTATGATTTACCTCCAGAAGAAGTTAAAAATATTCCAACTGTTTGCGGTTCATTAAGAGAGGCAATGGAAAGTTTAGATAAAGATAGAGAGTTTTTAACTGAAGGTGGTGTATTTACTGACGATCAAATTGATGCTTATATTGCTTTAAAATTTGAAGAGATACACAGATTTGAACATGCACCTCATCCTGTAGAATTTGAGATGTATTACAGTAGCTAAGACTAATTATTGTCTAGTTGTTGCGATTGTATCTTTGTTAATTCCTTTTTTAACAACGTAATCCTGTGTGCCATTAGCACCAGTGTTTACTTCTTTTCGAAGTGTCTTGAAAAAAGTTCTTTCTTTCAATGACTTTTCTAAAGATTTAACAAGATTTTTAAATTCAAATTTGTTCATACCTATTTAATACACTAGATATGTGATATTTGCAATACTGATATGCGTTAAAGTAATATTAAACTTTAAATGATTCACCGCAACCACAACGCTCAGATTCATTGGGGTTATTGAATACAAATGATGATGAAAATTCTTCTTTTTTATAGTCCATTTCAGTTCCCAATAAATACATAACAGCTGCAGCATCCACAAAAACCTTAACACCCTTGTCCTCAATTATTTCATCTGATGGATTAATTTCTTTTGCATATTCCATTACATAAGACATGCCAGCACAACCACCAGACTTAACGGCAACTCTAACACCAATTGAATTTGATTCAATACCAGACATAATTTCTTTAATACGACTTGCAGCATTGTCACTTAGTTTAATTATTGGATTCATTATAAATTTAACTCCAATTTAGCAGATTCTGACATCATTGATTTTTCCCAAGGTGGTTCAAAAACTAAATCAAGATCAACTTCTTTAATACCTTCCACTTGCATGGCACTATCTTTAACCTCTTGAGGTAAGCTTTCAGCGACAGGACAATTGGGTGTAGTTAAAGTCATTATAATTTTAGCTTTATCCTCTTTTACCTTAACGTCATAAATCAAACCTAATTCATAAATATTAACCGGTATCTCAGGATCATAAATTTTTCTAATTTCAGCTATTACCTGTTCTCTTAAATCCATAATTTTATCTAGTTTTCAGTATTGATTTCTTCTTGAGTTTTGTCAATTGCAGAAATTAAAGTGTGCCATGATAATGTTGCACATTTTACTCTCATTGGATATTGTTTTACTCCAGATAAGCACATTAACTTAGTTTTTTCATCTTCCTGCAAATTTTTTGATTTTAATTCAGGGTTCTCTTTAATCATACCCAAAAAATCATTTACAATTTCTTTGACTTGAACTTCTTCTTTTCCCTTCATTAAATCAGTCATTATTGATGCTGATGCCATTGAAATTGCACAGCCACTTCCCTCAAATGAAACATCTTGTACTTTTTTGTCTTCATCCAATTTTAGAAATATATGAACATTATCACCGCATAAAGGGTTATTACCTTTTGCATCTTTGTTAAAATTTTCTGTCTTTCTTAGATTGCGTGGATTTTTTCCATGTTCTAAAATAATTTCTTGATAAAGTTCTTTAATATTCATTATAAATTAAAAATTTTTTTACAGTTATTTATTGAGCTATTAAGTTGGTCTAGATCTTCCTTTGTATTATAAACACCTAATGAAGCACGTGCGCTTGCTGAAATTCCCAATTTATCATGTAAGATTTGACAGCAATGGTGTCCGGCTCTTATAGCAACACCATCTTCATCTAATATAGTGGCTATGTCGTGTGGATGTACGCCTTCAATTGTAAAAGATAAAACTGCAGCTCTATTTTTAGGATTACCTATTAATTTAACAGAATTGTTTCTTTTTAAGATTTCTTGTCCATATTCAATTAACTCTTGTTCATGTTTGATCATACTTTCTATTCCAACTTTTTCTAGAAACTTTATAGATTGATCAAAGGCAATAACTTGTGCTGTTGCCATTGTTCCAGCTTCATACTTGTTTGGTAAATCACCATAAGTAATACTGTCTTTTTTAACGTCATTAATCATACCACCACCACCTTGATAAGGAGGTAATTGTTCTAACCATTTTTTTTTAGCATAAAGCACTCCAAGACCAGTTGGTCCATACATTTTATGACATGAAATAGCATAAAAATCACAGTCAATATCTTGCATATCTAACTTTAAATGTGGTGCACCCTGACAACCATCAACTAAAACTGCGATACCTTTTGAGTGAGCTAATTCTGTTATTTCTTTAACTGGCAAAACAGCTCCAGTCACATTAGATAAATGAGTAATAGCAATTAATTTTGTTTTTGAATTAATTTTTTTTTCAATACTTTCGAGAGTAATTTCACCATCATCATTAATTTCTGCAAATTCAATCTTAATCCCTTTTGATTGTCTTAAAAAGTGCCATGGCACATAATTAGAGTGATGTTCAAGTTCAGTTATAAGAATTTCGTCTCCATGTTCTAAATATTTTTGGCCAAAAGTATTAGCCACAAGGTTAATTGCTTCAGTGGCACCTTTAGTAAATACAATTTCATTTTTATCTTTAGCATTAATATATTTTTGAACAGAAGATCGTGTATTTTCATAAAGATTAGTTGCTGCCACTGCTAAGTAATGAACACTTCTGCCTGTATTTGAAAATTCATTAGTATAAAACTCGTTTACTCTATCAATTACTGATTGTGGTTTTTGAGATGAGTTAGCACTATCAAGATAAACAAGATCATTATTATGAATCTTGTTACTAAATATTGGAAATTCTTTTTTTATGCCTGATATACTCATTCTGTAATTCCTATCATATTTTTAATTAGATCTTTAATTTCTATATCTGTAATTTTTTCTACTGCGTCCATTAAAAAACCATTGATTAATAACTCTTTTGATTGCTGATTACTCAAACCACGAGACATCAAGTAAAATATTGCATCTTCATCTAAATTTCCAGATGTTGCTCCATGAGAACATTTCACATCATCAGCATAGATCTCAAGTTCTGGTTTTCCATCAAATTCAGTATTCTCACTTAATAATAAAGCTTTACTAAGTTGATACCCATTTGTTTTTTGGGCTTTTGAGTCTACATAAATTTTACCTTGATAAATGCCTTTTGCATTTTCATTTAAAACACTTTTAATTAATTGATAGCTTTTTGTATTTTCGGCTAGATGATTAATGTTAGTTTTGATTTCATGATGTTGTGAGTTTGTTAAATTGATTATTCCATTAATAAATGCTGAGCTGTACTCATCATTTAAATTACAATTAATTTCATTTTTTATAAATTTAGACCCAGTCGAAAAAATAAAGTTTTCTGAAATACTATTTTTTGCTAAATTAATATTATTATAGGAGTATTTAATATTAGAATTTTTTTTATGATCGATCTTATAATTTTTAAGAATAGCATCTTGTGCAATATCAAAATTTTGAACTATATTAATAAAATTATTTTCAGAATTATCATCAAACAAATCTATAAGTTTCAAACTGCTATTTTTTTCAAGAACAATATCTGTTTTCAAATTGATCGCTGTTGACTTAAGCTCTTTGGTTGTAATATTGTATATAATTAAAGGCTCATTCATGGAATAGTTCTCTTTAACCGTTACTCTGATATAACTGGCAATGAGAGCATTGTTTAATGAAACCAATGAATTAACTTCTTTGAAATTTTTATTTTGATTTAAATCTCTTGTTATCAAAACTTTAGTGTCATCTTCAGAGCTAAAATCAACTTTTGAAATTACACCGTTAAGAAAAATTATCTTATTGTGTGCAAATTTATCAATAAAGGTAGTTTCATCAATCTCACTTATTTCAAAGTCAGTATGAAGGCGTAAATTTTCAATATTAGAAGAAATTATCTGATTCAAATCTGAAAATTTCCAATCTTCCACTCTTTTATTTGGAAAACCATTCTCTACAAATTGATTAAAGTTTTCTTTTCTAGAATTTATACTTTTCTCTGAAAGTTTTAAACTTTTTATGACTTTATTAAAATCTACTTTTAGTTGTTCCATAATCTAACTTAAACTTTCGTATCCTTTCTTTTCAAGCTCTAATGCAAGTTCTGACCCACCTGATTTAACTATTTGTCCATTAATTAGAACATGCACAAAATCTGGTTTTATATATTCTAATAATCTTTGATAATGAGTAATGATTAAAAAAGAACTTTCTTTACTTCTTAATGCATTAACACCTTCTGAAACTATTTTTAAAGCATCGATATCAAGACCAGAGTCTGTTTCATCTAAAATTGATAATTTGGGATTTAAAATTGACATTTGTAAAATTTCATTCTTTTTTTTTTCACCACCAGAAAAACCAACATTTAACTGTCTGCTTAAAATTTTTTCATCAAATTTTAACTCTGAGGCTTTTTGTTTAACTAATTTTAAAAATTCGATTGCATCTAATTCTTTTTCACCTTTTGCTTTTTTAATTGCATTTAAAGATGTTTTTAAAAAGATATTAGTATTAACGCCTGGAATTTCTAAGGGGTATTGAAATGCTAAAAATATTCCCTTGTGCGCTCTCTCTTCAATCTCTAAATCTAGTAAATTTTTATTTAAATATGTAATATCTCCACTTACCGTGTAACCTTTTTTTCCAGAAAGAACGTTAGACAGTGTACTTTTACCAGATCCATTCGGTCCCATAATTGCATGCACTTCCCCTGGCTTAATTTCTAAATTTAATCCTTTTAAAATTTCTTTATTATCTATTTTTGCTTTAAGATTTTTAATTTTTAACATTTACCCAACACTCCCTTCTAAACTAATACCAACTAATTTTTGTGCCTCTACAGCAAATTCCATTGGAAGCTGCTGTAACACTTCTTTGCAAAAACCATTAACAATTAAACTGACAGCCTCTTCTTGATTTAAACCTCTTTGATTACAGTAAAATAATTGTTCTTCACTGATTTTTGAAGTAGTAGCCTCATGTTCAATATTTGAACTAGAGTTTTTATTTTTTATATAAGGCACTGTATGTGCACCGCATTTATTCCCCATTAACAACGAGTCACATTGAGTAAAATTTCTAGCATTATCAGCATTTCTAGCGATGTCCACTAATCCTCTGTATGTATTATCAGCAAAACCAGCTGATATACCTTTAGAAATTATTTTGCTTTTTGTATTTTTTCCAAGATGAATCATCTTTGTACCAGTGTCTGCTTTCTGATGATTATTGGTGATGGCTATTGAATAAAATTCTCCAACAGAATTATCTCCTTTTAAAATACAACTTGGATACTTCCATGTAATTGCTGAACCTGTCTCGACTTGTGTCCATGAAATTTTTGAATTTTTCCCCTTACATAATCCTCTTTTAGTAACAAAATTATAAATACCTCCTACACCATCTTTGTCTCCAGGGTACCAATTTTGAACCGTTGAATATTTAATTTCAGCATCATCTAATGCAATTAATTCTACATTAGCGGCATGCAATTGATTTTCGTCTCGCATTGGTGCCGTGCAGCCTTCTAAATAACTAACGTAACTTCCTTTGTCGGCAATAATTAATGTTCTTTCAAATTGACCTGTCTCTGTAGCATTAATTCTAAAATAAGTTGATAGCTCCATCGGACATCTGACACCTTCTGGAATGTAAACAAATGAACCATCTGTAAATACTGCAGAATTTAATGTTGCAAAATAATGATCTGATAAAGGAATTACTGATCCCAAATATTTTTTTACAAGCTCAGGGTGTTCTCGAATTGCCTCAGACATTGAGCAAAAAATTATTCCTTTTTTATTCAACTCACCTTTAAAAGTTGTTGCTACTGACACTGAATCAAACACAGCATCTACAGCTATACCATTTAATCTTGCCTGTTCTTGTAGTGGTATTCCTAGTTTATTATATGTTTCAAGTAATTTCGGATCTAACTCATCTAAACTTTTAGGTTTGTCATCCATGCTTTTTGGTGCAGAGTAATAGTAAAGATCTTGGTAATTTATTTTAGGATATTTTGGTTTTTGCCAATTTGGCTCTTTTAATTGCTTTAATCTTTCAAATGCTTTTAGTCTCCAATCAAGCATCCATTTAGGTTCTTTTTTTATATCTGAAATAAATTTAATAACCTCTTCATTTAATCCTTTGGGAGCTCTTGTGTTCTCAATATCTGTTGAAAAACCATATTTATAATCTTTTAATTTTTCTATCTCTTTTTCTCTAGCGTCCATTTTAATTTATACTTTCTAATTTATTGCTTATAAGATCTTTTAAATTTTTTTTCTCAAAAAAATTATTGATATGTATTTCAAGTTCATCCCACAAATTGTGGGTAATGCATTTCGATGTTTTGCTATTACATCCTTTTTTTGACTCTTTTTTACACTGAACAGTTTTAACTTCTTCATCTACAGCATTAAGTATATTTGCTAGTTTAATTTGAGCAGGATCTTTGTTTAAAACGTACCCACCATTAGTCCCTCTGGTGCTTTTCACTATGTTGTGTTTTTTTAGTTTTGAAAATATTTGTTCTAAAAAATCTAATGATATGCCCTGTCTTAATGATATATCCCTTAGAGATATAGGATCTACGCTGTTAAAATTAGCTAAATCAGCTAAAGCCATTACTGCATACCTGCCTTTTGACGTTAATTTCATTTTTTTGATATTAAGTTATTATTTACCCTTTAAACTGTGGATTTTATACAAACTTGACTAAATTAGTCAAGTATAGATTAGATAAAAAAGTTAACATATTGTCGCTCACTTATGATAGATGTAACTTTTTTTTGAGAATAATAATCAATATCATTTATGGATAACAAAATAGTAGAAGTTTTTATACCTGGACCTGCCGGAAGAATGGAAGCCAAGTATTACAAAAGTGAAAAAATTACATCACCAATAGCATTAGTATTACAACCCCATCCTCAATATGGAGGAACAATGAATAATAAAGTTGTAGTTGATACATTTCATACTTTTATGGAAAATGGATTTTCTGTATGTAGGGTAAACTTTAGAGGTGTTGGAAAAAGTGATGGTGAATTTGATAATGGTCAAGGCGAACTAGCGGATGCAGCTGCAGCCCTAGATTGGTTAGAACGTGAAAATTTTGACAACTCACAATGTTGGGTTTCAGGATTTTCTTTTGGATCACTAATAGCAATGCAACTACTAATGAGAAGACCAGAAATAAATAGATTTATTGCAATATCACCACAACCAAATGTTTATGACTTTTCATTCTTATCTCCATGTCCTACTTCAGGTTTAATGATTTATGGAAAAAAGGATGAGTTAGTTCCCTTGGAACATATTACAGATCTAGATAAAAGATTAAGCGCACAAAAAGGTATTAAAGTTGACTTTCAAGCTATAAATGATGCTAATCATTTTTTTACTAAAACAGAAGACGTATTGGTAAAAAATTTAGATAAATATATCAAAAAAGAATCTGCTTTATTTTAGTCTTAATAGTTTTTAACTAAAACTCCACCTATCGAAGGTTTTTCTACGTCTGTAGTGTTGGGATATGAAATTACTTTTTTAAGTACAGATCTGATTGCAAGATAAGCAAAAGCTTGAGACTCGATGAAATCTCCATCAATTTTATAATCATCAATTATTTTTAAAAAAATATTTTTTGGCAGTCTTTTTCTTATACTCTCCATTAAAGAAAAGTTTTTTCTTCCACCACCACAAACAATTATTGATAGCTTTTCATTTTCATTAAATTTTATTGATTTTAAGATTGATTGGTAAATTATTATTGCTGTAAAATCTACTAATGTTGATAAGCCATCCTCATATGAAAGACCTTTAACAAAACTTAAGTCAAAGTCTTTTATATCAAATGAAAGTTTTTTGTGATTACTTATATTGTCAAAATTATCAATCGCTTGATTTAGTATAACCTCACTAGTTTTTCCAGTGTTCGAGGCTTCTCCATTTTTATCGTATTTCATTTTCGTATGTCTTCTGACCCATTCGTCTAAAAGACAATTGCCTGGACCTACATCAAAACTTTTTAGGTCTTCATTATTTTTTGAGACAACAAGAGTAATATTTGCAATACCTCCTATATTTAAAATACAAGCTGGTTTCTCAATTTGATTCTGATTTATGAGTAAGTTGTGAAAAATTGGAGCTAATGGAGCTCCTTGTCCCCCGTTAAGAATGTCATTTTCTCTAAAGTTATAAACTACGTCTTTTTTTAAAAGACTTGATAGTAAATTACCGTCTCCAATTTGTTTTGATATTTTTTCCAGAGCATTATGAAAAATTGTTTGACCATGGAAACCAACTAGATCTACATCTATTCCAATGCTCTTTATGATTTCTTTACTAATTTTGGCGTGAAATAATGTAATTTTTCTCTCAAGCTCTTTAATTTTATCAGAATTAATGGTCAGATCTTTTATTGAATTTATTTTATCCCTTAGATTTAGTAAGTCTGAATAAATTACCTCATCATATTCAAAATATTTGTTGAATATAGGTTCATAGTTATTTTCACCGTCAGACTTAATAACTGATGCATCAACACCGTCCATAGATGTGCCGCTCATTAACCCTAAAGAAGTATAAAATTTTTCCATTCTTATTTTTTAAGTAAATATTGTATATTGTAGATAACATATTTATGAATAAATTTTTAAAAGAATTTAAAGATCGAGGTTTCTTTTACCAGTGCACTGGAGAAGAGAACCTGTCTCAATTATTAGATAAAGAAAAAATCAGAGCTTACATAGGTTTTGATTGTACAGCTGAAAGTCTTCATGTAGGTAGTTTGCTTCAAATTATGTGTCTTCGATTGTTACAAAAACACGGTCACCAACCAATAGTTTTATTGGGAGGTGGTACCACTAGAATAGGTGATCCATCTGGCAAAGATAAAACCAGAACAATTTTATCTGAAGAGGAAATTGAAAAGAATATAAATAATATTGAGAAAATTCTTAAGAATTTTTTAGATGATAAAGACCCAAAAACAAAACCTATATTTGTTAATAATTATACTTGGCTTAAAAATTTAAATTATATTTCTTTTCTAAGAGATGTAGGAAAACATTTTACAATCAATAAAATGTTAAGTTTTGATAGTGTTAAAATTAGATTAGAAAGAGAGCAGTCATTAAGTTATATGGAATTTAACTATATGATTTTGCAAGCTTATGATTTTTTAGAATTAAATAAAAAAGAAAACTGTATGCTTCAAATTGGTGGCTCAGATCAATGGGGCAATATTGTTAATGGAGTTGATCTTATAAAAAGATATTCAAACAATCATGTTTATGGTTTAACGACGCCTCTTATTACATTAGCATCAGGTGCAAAAATGGGTAAAACTGTATCTGGAGCTGTTTGGCTGGATAAAAAAATTCTTTCAGCATATGACTACTGGCAATTTTGGAGAAATATTGATGATCGGGATGTATTAAAGTTTTTAAAAATTTTTACAGATATTAATATTGATGAAATTGAAAATATTAAAAATGATGATATTAATGAATTAAAAATTTTACTTGCTAATAAAGCCACATCTATGCTTCATGGTGAGGATGAAGCCAAAAAAAGTCAAGAAACAGCAAAGCAAACATTCTCTGAAAATTTATTGGGTAATAATTTGCCAACCATTCAAATTAACAAAAAAATGTTAGCCAATAATATAAATATTATAGAATTAGTAATTCTATCTAAGTTAGAAAACTCCAAGAGTGAAATCCGAAGGTTAATTAAAGGAAATGGAATTAAAATAAATAGTCAGGCTATTTCCGATGAAAAGTTTTTAATTACTAAGAATTTATTTAAAGACAGCTTAATTAAGCTGTCTCTTGGTAAAAAAAAACATATTAAAGTTGAATTAATTTAGTTCTTTTTAATTTTTTCTAGTGTTCTTGTTATAAATCTAGGTGTTAAAGTTTTAATTGGATTTACAGTTGTGGATAGATTTTTTGGAGGTCCTTTTATTTTAAAACTTACACCAAAAACACCTTCACCTGTTTTTTCTCCAATCAGTATTTTTCCAAGGAGAGGAATTGAAGCTATAGATCTATTTATGGTTGTTGCAGGAACTAATGTTCCTCTCAAGCTAACCAATTTCTTTGATTCAATATATCCATCCATTAATATTGAAATGGCAGGTCCAATTGCATACATTTCTTCAATCTTAGTATGACCTTTTTGACTTGAATACCGCATTTCAAAATCAGTAAATCTTATTCCTTCACCGGTTAAAAGGTCTGCAATTCCTTGAAGCGATGCTAGGCTTAAAAGTTTAGCAAAAACGGGTACTTCTTTAACTTTAAAATTATCAATTACTAATACAGAATTGGAAACACCATCTTTTTTAATAGAATAAAAATCTAGATAACCTTCCTCAAATCCTTTTATAAAATCATACCTTTTAATCAAAGGTTTTGGGTGGTTTGAAAAGAATTTTGTAATAGTTTCTTTTTGCTTATTAGTTTGAATAGATAAATTCATTTTTTTATTATTAGAAAAAGTAGACTCTAGGTTCAATTTATCTAATTTATTTTCTTTAAAGGAAAAATTTCCAAATAAATTATTTGTATAATCATTTTTGTTTATAAAAGTTGTGTCTATTTTAATATCAAATTTAGAATTAAAATTTTCAAAAATCGTAGAACTTTCATCATCATCCATACTATTATTAATAAACTGAGTTGCATCAAAACTTGTGCCCTTTATAGAAAAATTAGATTTATTTCTCTTTAATTCTATTTTATTAAGAAGATTATTCTTATTTTTATAATCAAGCTTAACGTAATCTAAATCTTTAATTTTAAAGTTTTTGCTTAAAAATAAATCTTTAATTAAAATTTGATTATTTTTTTCTGTTATAGAAATAGTTTGGAATATTAATTCTTTATTTTTTTTGTAAATACCTTTTAAGAAAATATCTGAACTATCTCCTTTTTTCTTTTTATAATCTAAAAAATTTATTATTAATGGGTTTTTTCTAATATTAAGCTTTGTATCAAATATTATTTTTCCATCATCATTAACAATACTATAAGATAATTGCTCAAGTTCATCTCCAATATAGATATCTCCACCTCCCTTAATATCTAATATACCTTTTGTTAATTTAATCTTTACTTTATGATCTTCAAGTTTAACTTGCTCAGTATAATCGGGTAAAAAAGTTTTTAAATTTAGGGGGTTTTTAAGTAATTTAAAATTTTTTAGGTTTAAGTCTGTTTCAAGTTTTAAATCATTCAATTTTAATTTTTTGTTTACGTTAAAAGAAAAAGTATTTATAGAATTGAAATCTATCTTTTCCGCCTCAATAGCGCTTAGTAAGTCGCCAAGAATTGGTTTTAGTTTATTTATATCAAAATTTTTTTGATCACTTATCATTTCTCCTTCAATAAAAAATTGATTTTTCCTTTCTTCAATTTTAATTAAGGATGATTTTAACTTTATATTATTAATTTTTGTTTCTACTTTTCTTAATGTTAATTGATTTTTGCTTATATCAAATGAAAGGTTTAAATTTTCAATTTCTGCTTGGTCAAAAATATTAAATTTAGCTTTTTTAATAGTCCCATTTATTTGATAATCTTTTTTTATTTCCCCATCTAAATCAAACGTGAGATTTATATTTGCAGAAATTAACCCTGCTTTAGTAATACTGTCTAAAATAAAAAGTTGAGGTGATCCTTTAACTTTTCTTGTTAATGAGATTAGATCTTTAATTTGGATTTCTTTTGTGGAAATTTTCAAATCATCAATAGAAAACTGATTATTTATAAAAGATTTTAATGATATATTTGTGGTAATATCACTTAAATCTAGACTTTTATCTTCCAGTAATATTTTGGGGTTTTTTGCTGAAATATTAATACTGAAATTTAGTGGGTTTAATAAATAATTGACCTCGTTTAATGAAAGATTAATATTTTTATTAGTTTTTGAAACATTTTTTTTTATTTCATTATTAAACTTTTCGGTCTTTATTCCATATATACTTAAGTAAATAACAATAACTGCAACTGTTATTGTTAATATTATAAGAATTTTAATTATTCTTTTCATTATTTCACTTTATACAATGAACTTTCTAAAAAATCATCAATCTCACCATCTAAAATTTTATCTGGATTTGAGCTTTCAAAGTTAGTTCTGTTGTCTTTTACCATTCTGTATGGGTGAAGTACATAAGATCTAATTTGATGACCCCAACCAATTTCTGACTTGGAAGACTCTACTGTTTGGTTTTCTTTTTCCTTTTTCTTTAATTCAAAATCATACAGTCTTGCTTTAAGCATATTCATACAGGTGTCTTTATTTTTATGTTGTGATCTTTCATTTTGACATTGTACAACAATTTTAGAGGGTAAATGAGTAATTCTTACCGCACTGTCTGTAGTATTTACATGCTGTCCTCCAGCTCCACTTGATCTGTAAGTGTCAATACGCAAATCTTTTTCATTTATCTCAATTTCAATATTTTCGTCTACTACTGGATAAATCCAAATACTAGCAAAACTAGTATGTCGTCTAGCTCCAGAGTCAAAAGGAGATATTCTAACCAATCTATGAATTCCAGACTCGGCTTTTAACCATCCATAAACGTAATCACCCTCAATTTTAATAGTTGACGATTTTATGCCAGCTTCATCTCCTTTATGTTCACTAATTAATTCTGATTTAAAATTTTTAATATCTGACCATTTTAGATACATTCTTCTTAGCATTTCTGCCCAATCCTGGCTCTCTGTTCCACCAGCACCAGCATGAATTTCTATATAACAATCCAAACTGTCAGTTTCATTTGATAAAAAACATTTAGTTTCATTTTTTTTAGCTAGTTTTTTGAGATTTTTGATGCTCTCTAGAACTTCATTTATGACAGACTGATTTTTTTCTTCTAAAGCAAGTTCATTCAATTCATCTAGGTCAATTATTGATTTAGATGAATTTTCATATGAATTTATTAATTCTTCATATAATTTTTTTTCTTTAATAACTTTTTGTGAATTTGATTTGTCTTGCCAGAAATTAGATTCTAGTATTTTTTGGTTATTCTTTTGTAATTTTTTATGAATACTATGTGTTTCAAAGGTACTCCTTAACTCTTTGATTAATTTTATCTATTTCAGATTTGTAATTTAAATATTCATTATCCATTAATAGAACCTTAATATATTATTATTTTTTAATCTATTATTAATATCTTGATTCAATAAACTTTCTACTTTTATATCTTTATAGGCTTCAATGATTGTTCTTCTTGTTCCAATTTCAGCTTTTTTTCCTGTAACAGGATCAATAACTTTCATTAAAATATTTTTTGCAACTTTAAATGGTCTTGCATCTTCTTTCTTCACAGCTTTTTTAACAAAGCTTTTAAAAATTGGTAATGCTGTTTTTGCACCTGTTTCATATCTTCCAAGTGATTTTGGATTATCTGAGCCCACATAAACTCCTATTGTCAATTTTGAGGTAAAGCCAACAAACCAAGTATCTGTATTTCCATTCGTTGTTCCAGTTTTACCAGCTAAGTCTAAATTTAAAGCTTTTAAATTTTTTCCTGTTCCATTTTGAACAGTTCCCTCTAATATCGAGATCATTTGATATGCTGTTTCTGGAGAAAATATTTGCTCAAACTTGTCTTCTATATTTGGATAATTGTCACTTAAGTGAGATATTTGATCACAATTTACACACTCTCTCATTTCATTATTAAATATTGTATTACCTTCACTATCTTGAATTCTATCAATCATTATTGGTTTAACTAGTTTCCCTCCATTAACAAATGAAGAGTATGCTGATGTTAATTTTAACAACGTTGTCTCAGCAGAACCTAATGAAATTGATAAAAGCTCACTAGGATTTTCATAAATACCAAGTTTTTTTGAAAAATTAACAATCTTTTTAAGTCCAAGATCTTGTGCAATTCTGACTGTCATCAAATTTCTAGATTTTTCCAATCCCATTCTTAGTGTTGATGGACCATAAAATTTTTTTCCATAGTTTTCTGGTTTCCACTTTTTTAAATCAGATCCTTGCTCTAAAACTAATGGTGCGTCTAAAATTAAAGTTGATGGTGTGTATCCATTTTCAAGAGCCAAAGCATAAATAAAAGGTTTGAAAGCAGAACCAGGCTGTCTTAGTGCCTGTGTTGCTCTATTAAATTCACTTTTTTTAAAACTAAATCCACCACTTAAAGCCAACACCCTTCCAGTAAAAGGATCCATAACGACAATCCCCCCATTAACCATGGGCAACTGTCTTAAAGCAAAAATATTTTTATTAATGTTTTCAACATAAATAACATCTCCAATTTTTAATATTTCTTTAAAATCTTTTTTGATCCATGAAATATTTTCATATTTAATAGTTCCTTTTTTTTCATATTCTGTTTCAATTTCTATTGAAAATTTATCTATCTTGTTAACTATTGCTAAGTCCCAGTTAATTGATTTTTCTAACTTAAACTTATCTACTTTTTTATTCCATTTTTCTAATTTTTTAACATTAGTCAATGCTCCACGCCAACCTTTTCTTTTATCATATTCAATGAGACCCTGCCTCAATGACTCTGTTGCGATTTTTTGTAAATGAAGATTAATAGGTGTGCTTATATTTAATCCTTGCTTATAAACTTTATCAAATCCTAACTTTTCAACAATATCTTTTCTAATATCTTCAACATAATAACTTGTATCTTGTGTAAAAACTTTTTTTCTTTTTTTTAGTATAATTTTTTTTGACAAAAGTTCTTGTTGATTTTTTTTATTTATATAATTATTTTCAAATAAATTATTTATAACTAAATCTCTTCTAAATTTTGCAAGTTCAATATTTTTATAAGGATTATATCTACTTGGGGCCTTTGGTAGGGCCGCTAATAAAGCTGCCTCTTCATAATTTAATTCACTAATTGATTTGTCAAAATATTCTAAGCTGGCTGATGCAACACCATAAGTACCTTCACCAAGATATATTTGATTTAAGTATAGTTCTAATATTCTTTCTTTTGAAAGAGCCCTTTCTATTCTAAAAGCAAGAATTGCCTCTTTAATTTTTCTATTTAAGCTTACTTCATTTGTTAATAAAAAATTTTTTGCTACTTGTTGAGTTATAGTTGATGCGCCCTCTAGTCTTCTTGATGCAATTACATTGAAAATATTATTAATTATTGCTCTTAATACTCCTTTGGCATCTACACCAGGGTGTGAATAGAAATTTTTATCTTCTGCAGATAAGAAAGAGTTAATCACTTTTTCTGATATTGATTTATAGGGTACAAATATTCGTTTTTCTGATGAAAAATCATTCACTAACTCGCCGTCACCTGAATAAACTTTACTAGAAACTGATGGTTTATAATTTTTAAGGAATTTATAATCTGGTAAATTGTTAGAAAAAGCCCACAAAACAGCTAATATTGAAAATGCAGATAACAGACCAATACTTAAAACTAATATAAATATATTTTTAATTATTCGATGCATTTTAGTTTAATATATATAAAAATTTGGTAATGTTAAGGCACCAGAATTCAAACAAAATTTAAAATTATTTAAATATAAAATGAAACAATTAATCGAAAATATATGGAAAAAAATTTATACATTGATGCTTCGCATCCAAATGAAACAAGAGTTGTACTTAAGTCAGGTGAAAGCATTGAAGACTACGAGTACGAAGGCTTAAAAAATAATTTAATCAAAAATAACATATACCTTGGTAAGGTAAGCCGTGTAGAGCCATCTTTACAAGCTGCATTTATTGATTTTGGTAGAGATAGACATGGCTTCTTATCTTTTAATGATATTCAATCAGACTATTATCAGATACCTCAGAGTGATTTAGCAAAAATAAAGGAAGAAGAAGAAAGAGCCAGAGAAGAACTTCTAAAAGAAAGTGAACTGGAAGAGCAAAAAAATATTAACGAAGGCAACCTTGATATTAACGATCCAGTTGAAGTAAAACCTGAATCTGAATTAGAGAGTGATGACCAGATAACAGAGGAGAGTGATGCTCCAGTTACAGATGGTGCCCAAGTTGATGAAAACAAAGAGCAATCTTCACCTGTATCATTTGGTAAAAGACATGAAGTAAGATTTAGATCTAAAAGATATAAGATTCAAGAGGTTATAAAACCTAACCAGGTAATTTTAATACAAGTATTAAAGGATGAAAGAGGGCAAAAAGGTGCAGCACTAAGTACTTTTATTTCTATAGCGGGTAAATATATTGTCCTAATGCCAAATACACCGAAAGGTGGCGGCATATCTCGTAAAATTTTTAACCCAGGAGAAAGAAAAAAAATTAGAACTATCTTAAACGATATAACCATTCCAAAAGAAATGGGACTTATTGTGAGAACTGCAGGGTCAAACAAAACAAAAAATGATATAGATCATGATCTTCAAACTTTGATTAAAACCTGGAATGAAATTAAAGATAATGCATTAAACTCTATAGCTCCATCATTAATCCATCAAGAAAGTGACATTATAAAAAGAACTTTGAGAGATATGTATGATGAAGACACAAACAGTATCATCATTGAAGGTAATGAAGGTTACAAAAAAGCGCAAAACTTTATGAAGTTAATGATGCCCTCTCATGTAAAAAAAATAAAAAAATATAGAGAAAAAGTTCCTTTATTTTTTAAAGAGAACATTGAAGAAAAATTAAATCAAATTTATGACTCAGAAATAAAACTAAAATCAGGCGGTTACCTGGTTATAAATCCAACCGAAGCATTAGTTTCAATTGATATAAACTCAGGTAGCTCTATTAAACAAAAAAATGTTGAGAGTACCGCTTTAGACACTAATCTTGAGGCAGCAGAGGAGATATCTCGACAAATAAAAATAAGAGACTTGTCTGGTCTAATTATTATTGATTTTATTGATATGTTAAGTTTTGGAAATAGAAGATTAGTTGAGAGAAAGCTTAAAGAGCAATGCAGAACTGATAGGGCAAGAATTCAAATAGGAAGGATTAGTACATTCGGACTATTAGAGATGTCCAGACAAAGATTAAGAGAAAGTGCTGTAAAATGGAAAGTTACTCTTACCGATGAGTCTTTTGCCATGAAAATTCTTAAATTAGTTGAAGTTAAAGCTGTTTTAACAAAAGCAAAATTTGTAGAACTCAAGATTTGTGAAAAGATATCAGATTTTATGAAGGAAAATTTCATTAAAGATTTAAAGTATTTTGAAGAAAAAAACTTAATTAAGATAGATATAATCGCAGATAATACTCTTATTATCCCCGAGTATATAATTGATCTCCAAAACAAAACTAAAAAAACAATAGAAACAGTTCAACATATAGAAAAATTAAAAAATCTAGAAGAGCAAAAAAAAGAGTTTAAATCTTTTGAAAGTCCAATTAAAAAGAAGCCTTATAAAAAAAAACCTTTTTTTAAAAAGAAATTTTTCAAAAAACCAACAGCTTAGATAATTCCAGTTTTTGGAGAAGAGGCACTTCCGTATATAGATTTTTCTATACGACCAGCTAAATAAGAGTGTCTTCCTGCAATGACTCCATTTTTAAATGCTAAAGCCATTTGAAATGGTTTTTTAGCTTTAGCAATTGCAGTATTTGCCAATACTCCATCACAGCCTAATTCCATAGCAATAGCTGCGTCCGATGCTTGACCTAAGCCAGCATCGATTATTAAAGGGAGCTTTGTTTGACTTCTTATAATTTTTATATTTGTTGTATTTTGAATTCCAAGTCCAGAACCTATAGGTGCTGCTAGAGGCATAATTGCACAAGCTCCTACATTCTCTAATCTTTTAGCCATCAAAGGATCATCATTGCAATAAACCATTACCTTAAATCCTTCTTTGGTTAAAACTTCTGTAGATTTCAATGTTTCAATCATATCTGGAAATAGATTTTTTTTATCTCCTAGAACCTCAAGCTTTACAAGTTTCCATCCACCAATTTCTCTTGCTAAACGTAAAGTTCTTAGAGCTTCTTCAGAATTAAAACAACCAGCAGTGTTTGGCAAATAAGTAATTTTTTTTGGATCAATATAATCCATTAATAAAGGTTTTTTTTTATCAGAAATATTTACCCTTCTCACTGCAACAGTAACTATTTCTGCACCTGATAATTTTATAGCTTTTGCACATTCAGCCATACTTTTATATTTTCCAGTTCCAACTATTAATCTGGAATTAAATTTTTTCTTATTAACTATTAATTTATCATTAACCAATTTTATCCACCTCCAATAAAATGAACAATTTCTATTTTGTCATTTTTTTTTAGTTTTATCATTTTTAAATTATTTTTATCTATTATTTCTTGGTTTAATTCAATTGCTACTTTTTTAAGAGGAATTTTTAGTTCTTTTAAAAAAATTGAGAGGCTTAAATTTTCATTTATTGTTGAAAATTTACCATTTATCTTAATTTTTATTTTTTTTATTTTTTTCATAATGTATAAGAATCTGATGAATAATAATATTATAATTATTAATGGTCCTAATCTTAATCTATTAGGTGAAAGAGAACAATCACAATATGGATCAATAACTTTCGAAAAATTAAAAGAAAACTGTTTAAGTAAAGCTAAAGATTTAAATATTAATTTAGAGTTTTCTCAGTCAAATATAGAGGGTGAAATAGTTACAACCATACAAGAAGCTAAAAATAAGTTTGATGGTATAATTATTAATGCTGCTGGTTTTACTCACACATCTGTTGCTATCAGGGATGCTTTAGATATTTATAAAAAACCAATTATTGAACTTCACATATCAAATATATATAAAAGAGAGGAATTTAGACACAAATCTTTAATCAGTGATATTGCTACAGGTGGAATTTTTGGTTTAGGTGATAATGGTTATATTTTAGCCATAATTGCAATGCA